>CAJUNQ010000001.1 GCA_910587835.1 uncultured Oscillospiraceae bacterium
ACCGTCTTTTTGCCCCAAAGCAGTCGCTTTCTGCGTCGAAAATCCTCGTAATACGCAAGTATTACTTGCGGTTTTCTCCTTGAAATCGCCTCCTTTGGACCAAAAATCCGGCATTTTCTCTATTTTCAAACAAGCCCTAGAGTCTGTTTGAAAACCGGAGAAATGTCGGATTTTTGTCCCAAAACGAGGGCTTTCAAGGAAAAAAACGCAAGAAAGGCTTGCCGCCTTTCGAGGATTTTTGACGCAGAAAGCACCGTTTTGGGGCAAAATAGACGGCGTTTCGGAGTTTTAAAACAGACTCTAGACCCCAAAAATCTCGATAACTCGATAAAATGGAGAAAGATGCCCTATGCCAAAGATCAAAGATAAGCTCACCCTGCGGCTGCGCCTGGGCCGGGGCAGCCTGTGCGCCGCCCTGGCGGTGGTGCTGATGTCAGCGGTGTTTCTCGCCCTGGAATGGCCCATTGCCATAGAGAAGGACAGCGCGGGCCGGCAGGCCCTGTGCTGGGAGTTCGTGCTGGCCTTCAGCGGCCTGAGCGCCCTCACCGCCGGCCTGTGCTTCATAGAGGTAAACATGCCCGCCCCTCTGCGTGAGGGCCTGGGCTGGCTCATGGTGGTTTTGCTGCCCCTGGGCGCCTTTGTGGCAGTGGACGTGATCAACGGCACCCGCATCTGGCAGTTCCCCGGGCGCAGGTGGGCGGCAAATTATCTTTGCTACCTGCTGGTGTTTGCCCTGGCCTATGCCCTCACCCGGCGGGCCTGGGGCGCGGCGGCCATTGGCGGCGCGGTGGCCATAACCTTTGGCATTGCCAACTACTTTGTGGTACAGTTCCGGGGCCAGCCCATTCTTCCCTGGGACTTCCAGTCCTTTGCCACCGCCATGACAGTCTCCGGGGGCTACGAATATGTCCCCACCCCAAAAATGGCCCTGGCCGCTATGGGATACATCGGGGCCGTGGTGCTGTGCTACAAGCTCTCCTCCCACGATGCCCCCGAGCCGCCCCGCAGCCTGCGCCTGGCAGAGCGTTTCTCCGCCCTGGCAGTGTCCGTGCTGCTGGTGGTGCTGCTGTTCCCCCTCAACGGCCTCTCCGGCCTGGGCATTTCCGTGTGGACCTGGAACCAGAAAACCAGCTCAGAGATTACCGGCGTTGCGGCGGGCTTTTTCGCCAATGTAAACTTTATGCTGGTAGAGGAGCCCAAGGGCTACTCCTCCGCCCGGGCCGGGCGGCTGGCCGAGGCCATCCTGCAAGAGAGCGGCCCCGCGCCCCTGGGCCAGCCCAAAGAGAAGCCCACCATCATCGCCATTATGAACGAGTCCATGACAGACCTGGGCAGCCTGGGCACCCTGCGCTTCACCCCCGACAACCAGCCCTTTCTCCACAGCCTGCAAAAAAGCGGGCAGGTGGTCCACGGCACAGCCTATTCCTCGGTGTATGGGGGCAACACCTGCAACAGCGAGTACGAGTTTCTCACAGGCAACACCATGGCCTTTCTGCCCTCAGGCAGCAAGCCCTACCAGCAGTACATAGACGAGCCCCACAGCGGCCTGCCTGAGATTCTCAAAAGCTACGGCTACCACTGCACCGCCATCCACCCCGGAGACCGCACTGCCTGGCAGCGCATTGAGGCCTACCCCCACCTGGGCTTCGATGAGTTTGTGGACGCGGAGATTTTTGACGTGGACCGGCGTTTTGAGCACCGCCTCACCAGCGACGAGAGCAGCTACCGGCAGGTGATCTTTGAATATGAACGCTGGCGCACCATAGACGACAGCCCTCTCTTCCTGTTCAATGTGACCATCCAGAACCACGGCGGCTACGAGGACCCTAACTATCAGACCACAGTCCGGGTCTCCGGCGCAGAGGGCCGCTGGCCCCAGGCGGAGCAGTACCTGAGCCTCACCCGCAGCTCCGACCGGGCTCTTGAGGACCTGCTGGACTATTTTGAGGCCCAGCCCGACCCAGTGGTGATCCTGTTCTTTGGCGACCACTGGCCCAAGCTGGAGGACGGCTTCAACCGGGCCGTGCTTCAGGGCTACGACGCCAGTACAGACATGTACCGGGTGCCCTTCTTCCTCTGGGCCAACTACCCGCTGAAGGGGGAGGAGATCGAGGCGGTGAGCCTCAACTATCTCTCCGGCCTGCTGCTGCGGGCAGCAGGGCTCCAGGGCACAGGCTACACCAACTACCTGGAGAACCTGCGCCAGCAGCTGCCTGTGGTCACCGACATCGGCTACATAGACCGGGAGGGGAACCGCTTTGTCTCCGAGGCCTTTCTCCCCCAGAGCTATGCCGCGCTGTTGAATGAATACGCGGTTTTGCAGTATAATAACTCCTTTGACCCAGGCGGCAAGGTAGAGGAGCTGTTCCAGCGCTGATGATATGATATAGGCCGGTAGCCTTTGGCGGGCGATTGACCCGTATCAAGATACCTCACACGGCGTTTGGCGTGGGCGGCGGTTCGGGAGCCAGCGGCAGCGGCCCACCCCACCCACCCCCAACGCCCAGAGATGAAAGGTCAAATTCCATATCTTGGGGCCTCCGTCCCCAAACCATCCCCCTTTTCCCCCGCCTGCGCACCGCGGCCCTTCCCCCCCGGTACGCAGGCCTCTGCTATGTCAAATTACTTTTTCGAGGTGAAGCAAAATGATCAGAACCGCTGTCCGCCGGGTCAACGAGTGGGACGGGCCCTCTATGCTCAAGGTCTACGCCCCCTACGCCGGCACCCCCGCCGCCCCCGAGGCCGCCCCCCCAGACCTCCCCGCCTATGTCCAGCGCATCGACCGGTATACCTACGGCCTGGGCTGGCTCCTCTGCGAGCTCAACAACCAGACCGTGGGCTTCTGTCACCTGACCGAAAACCGCCGCGACCCCAAAAACCTGTTCTCTGTGGAATTCCAGCTCTACGTCCGCCAGGGCTTTGGCCGCAGAGGCGTCGGCACTGCCCTCTGGTCCCTGATGCGGGACATGATGGAGGTGGGCAGCCGCCGGGAGGTCTTCGCCCGGGTGCACCCCGAAAATGCCCCCGCCCTGGCCTTCTTCCAGGCCATGGGCTTTCAAGGGGCCGGCCAGGAGGAGGAGGCCCTGCTCCTGCGCTATGCCCTCAGCCCTGCCGACCCCCAGGCCGAACGCCCCACCAAGCCCTACCTGATCGATAAATTCGACTACGAGGCCGCCCGTGAGCGCGCCGCCACCCTGGTCAAAACCCAGGGCCTGGAGTCCCTGGTGGAGTCCCTCATCCCCCGCCCCCAGCCCTGAGCCCCGCCAGGTCATGAAGACTTTTTTGCGTTTTTTTTAAAATTTTATGAATGAACCACTTGCCAAAAACCCAAAGCCGTGGTATCATAAATTTGATTTTGATAAAATGCCCGAGAATGGCGTTTTTCAAGGTCTCACTGATGTTTTTATTCATTGCCTGACTGTATAATCCTTGTGGGAAAGGAGGTAAAACGCTATGAGACTTCTGGAGGCCATCGCTGCCGAGCCCAGCTTCCTGCAGGTTGTGGTCATGGGCCTTGTCACGGTTTTCGTGGTGCTCATCTGCCTGATCATCCTCATCAAGATCATGGGCTCCCTCATGGGCGGCAGGGCCAGCGCCCCCGCTCCGGCTCCGGCTCCCGCGCCCGTTCAGGCGGCTGCTCCGGCCCCTGCGGCTGCGCAGCCCAACAAGCAGCAGCTGGTGGCGGCAGTGTCCGCAGCCATTGCCGAGGACATGGGCAGCGGCGTCGAGCACATCCGCATCCATTCCATCCGCAAGCTGTAAACCGCCCCTCAAAGGCTTTTGCCCCACATCCCCTCTGTTAATCAAAGAAAGGAAAATGGTTATTATGAGAAAATATCATGTCAACGTAAACGGCACTGCCTACGAAGTTACCGTGGAGGAGGTCCAGGGCGGCGCGGCTCCCGCGGCCGCTCCCGCCCCTGCGGCGGCTCCTGCCCCCGCTCCCGCCCCGGCCCCCGCGGCCGCCGGAGCCGGCGAGCCCGTCAGCGCCCCCATGCCCGGCACCATTCTGGATGTAAAGGTCGCCGCCGGCCAGACTGTCAAGTCCGGCCAGGTGCTCATGATCCTGGAGGCCATGAAGATGGAGAACGAAATCATGGCTCCCAAAGACGGCACCGTGACCTCCGTGGCCGTCTCCAAGGGCGCTACCGTCGAAAGCGGCACACTCCTCTGCACCATAGCTTAAGCAGCGGGACATTTGCGGGCTATAACAAATAAGAAGGAGTGGAACCTGAATGGAAGCTATACAGACCTTTTTGCAGAGCACCGGCTTTGCCATTGTGGCCAACGAGCCTCTGGACCTGGTGATGATTCTCATTGCCTGCGTGCTGCTGTACCTGGCCATCGTCAAAAAGTTCGAGCCCCTGCTGCTGCTGCCCATTGCCTTTGGCATGCTGCTCACCAACCTGCCCGGCGCGGGCATGTATCATGCCGAGTATTTTGCCGGCGGGGTCATCGACTGGGCCGAGCTGGGCACCGGCCACGGCGGCCTGCTTGACTACCTCTACCTGGGTGTCAAGCTGGGCATCTATCCCTGCCTCATCTTTGTGGGCGTGGGCGCCGGCACCGACTTTGCCCCCCTCATCGCCAACCCCAAAACCCTGCTCCTGGGCGCTGCCGCCCAGCTGGGCATCTTTGTTACCTATGTGGCCGCCCGGCTCACCATCTTCACCGGCCCCGAGGCTGCCTCCATCGGCATCATCGGCGGCGCCGACGGCCCCACCGCCATCTACACCACCGCCCGCCTGGCTCCCCATCTGCTGGGGCCCATCGCCGTGGCGGCCTACAGCTACATGGCCCTGGTGCCGGTCATTCAGCCGCCCATCATGAAGGCCCTCACCACCAAAGAGGAGCGCCGCATCAAGATGAAGCAGCTGCGCCCGGTTTCCAAAACCGAGAAGATCCTGTTCCCCATCATTGTCACCATCTTCGTGTCCTTCATGCTGCCTAGCGCGGCCCCCCTGGTGGGCTGCCTGATGCTGGGCAACCTGATGAAGGAGTGCGGCGTGGTCGAGCGCCTCAATAAGACAGTCCAGAACGAGCTGATGAACATTGTCACCATCTTCCTGGGCATCTCCGTGGGAGCCACCGCCACTGCCAAAAACTTCCTGAACCCCAGAACCCTGCTGATTCTGGGCATGGGCGTGGTCGCCTTTGGCCTGGGCACTGCCGGCGGCGTGCTGCTGGCCAAGCTGATGAACGTGTTCAGCAAGGAGAAGGTCAACCCCCTGATCGGTTCCGCCGGCGTGTCTGCCGTGCCCATGGCCGCCCGGGTTTCCCAGGTGGTGGGCCAGAAGGAGGACCCCTCCAACTTCCTGCTGATGCACGCCATGGGCCCCAATGTGGCAGGCGTTATCGGCTCTGCTGTGGCCGCCGGCGTTCTCATGGCGCTGTTCGGCTAAAAGCAGGCCCCCTGAAGCAGCCCGCCGCGGTCCTGCGGCAGGCTCAGGGTTATGAAATCAGGCTAAAAGAGATGGAGAAGCGCCTGATTAAATTGTGGAAAGGAAGGCGGTTACAAACCCTATGGCTAAAAATCCCCTGAAGATTATGGATACCATCCTGCGCGACGCCCACCAGTCCCAGGCAGCCACCCGCATGAAGCTGGAGGACATGGTCCCCGTGCTGCCCCTGCTGGACAGCATCGGCTACTGGTCCCTGGAGTGCTGGGGCGGCGCCACCTTTGATGTGTGCATGCGCTTTTTGAACGAGGACCCCTGGGAGCGTCTGCGCACCCTGAAAAAGGGCCTGCCCAACACCCGGCTGCAAATGCTGCTCCGGGGCCAGAACCTTCTGGGCTACCGCCACTATGCCGACGACGTGGTAGAGGCCTTTGTGAAGAAGTCCCTGGAAAACGGCATTGACGTGGTGCGCATTTTCGACGCTCTCAACGACCCCCGCAACGTCCAGGCAGCGGTGAAGTTCGTCAAGGAGTACGGCGGCTTTGCCGAGGTGGCCATCAGCTACACCAAAAGCCCTGTGCACAGCGAGGACTACTTTGTCAAGCTGAGCATGGAGCTGGAGAAGATGGGGGCCGACTCCATCTGCATCAAGGACATGGCAAACCTGCTGCTGCCCTATGACGCCTACTCTCTGGTCAAGAAGCTCAAAGAGAACGTGGGCGTGCCCATCCACCTGCATACCCACAACACCACCGGCACCGGCGACATGACCAACCTCATGGCCGCTCAGGCCGGGGTAGACATTGTGGACTGCGCCCTGTCCCCCCTGGCAAACGGCACCAGCCAGCCCGCCACCGAGGCCATGGTCGCCACCCTGCGGGGCACCAGCCGCGACACAGGCCTGGATATGAATAAGCTCTCCGAGGCCGCCGCCCACTTCCGGGGCGTGGCCGAAAAGCTGGACATCAACCCCAAGGTGCTGAAGGTGGACGTAAACACCCTGCTGTACCAGGTGCCCGGCGGTATGCTCTCCAACCTCATCAGCCAGCTGAAGCAGGCCAACGCCGAGGATAAGTACTACGACGTGCTGGCCGAGGTGCCCCGTGTCCGCGAGGACTTCGGCTACCCGCCCCTGGTCACCCCCACCAGTCAGATTGTGGGCTCCCAGGCCGTGCTGAATATCCTCTCCGGCGAGCGGTACAAAATGGTCTCCAAAGAGTCCAAGGGCCTGCTCCGGGGCGAGTACGGCAGCCTGCCCGGCCAGGTCAATGAGGAGGTCCGCAAGAAGTGCATCGGCAACGACCAGGTCATCACCTGCCGTCCCGCCGACCAGCTTCAGCCCGAGATGGAGAAGCTCCGGGCCGAGTGCAAGGAGAAGGGCCTGGGCCGCTGCGAGGAGGACTACCTGAGCTACGCTCTGTTCCCCCAGGTGGCCGGCAAGTTCTTCGACTGGCGGGACAATCCCCACCCGGCGGCTCCCGCGGCTCCCGCAGCAGCGCCCGCCCCTGCCAAAGCTCCGGCCAACGACAACTCCCCCCGCAATCTGGTGGTAGAGGACCTGACCGGCGGCAATTTCTAAGCAATCCAATATGCCAATCAAGGGCCGGTGCTGGCAAGCGCCGGCCCTTATGTATTTTTGCTTGTGCCCGGTAAAAAAATATGCTATAATGTCCTGAGAACATTTCAGTAAAGCCGAAACAGCGAGAGTTTCAGAAATCGCGTCTATAATCTCCCAAGACACAAAGCAGCCCACCCTCCAAGCGTCTTGAAAGCTGTACTATACATGAACCATGAAAACCACGCCCTTCCGCGCCCCCACTGCCCCCAAGCCAAAAGCCCGCCCCAAAAATTCTTACCAACAAAAAAGGAAAGCCTATGAACCCAGCCACCCTGAAACACCAAATGACCCGCCGCGGCAGCGAGTTTCTGGCCGCGCTTCTTCTGGTCCAGCCCCTGCTGGACGTGCTCTCTTACTTCATGCAGCAGGGGGGCGGCAACGCCCTCACCACAGCCCTGCGCACGGTGCTTTTGTTCACCGTGTGCGCCTATGGCCTGGCCATTGCCGAAAACCGCCGCCCCTACCTGGTCCTCTATGGGGCGGTGGGGGTCTTTTGGCTGGCCCATGCCCTCAACTGTCTGCGGCTGGGCTACCTGGACCCCATCGGGGATGCCGCCGAATACCTGAAGCTGGTCCAGTTCCCCCTGTGGACCCTGGTGTTCATCACCCTCTGCCGCCAGAAGCCGGACATGGACCTGCAAGCGGCCGCGCTCCTCACCCTGAATTTTGCCCTCATCCTGCTAATCATCGCCCTGTCCTACCTCACCGGAACCCCCGCCTATACCTACGACATCCCCTCCCGGGGGGTGAAGCTGGGCCTGCTGGGCTGGTTCGGCATTCCCAATGCCCAAAGCGCCATTCTTGCCATGCTGCTGCCCGGCCTGCTGGTGTGGGCCTACTACCGGGAGAGCCTCTGGCAGTTCACCCTGGCCTGCGGGCTGGGCTTTGCCCTGCTGTACTGCACCGGCACCCGCCTCACCTACTACGCCGCCCTGCTGGTGGCCGGGGGTATGCTGGTGCTCGTCCTCCTGGCCGGGGGCCGGCAAAGGCTCTGCTGCGTCCCCCTGGTCCTTGCCCTGGGGCTGCTGCTGGTGTTCCGGGGGGCCTCTCCCATGAGCCAGCGTCAGGCCCTCACCGCCGACTCCTACCAGGCCTACCAGCGCCCCACCGACCAGGTGATGGGGGAGGACAAGGACTACCGCTGGGAGGGCGGCGAAATCCCCCCCGAAATTCTGAAGAAAATTACACAGGTCTACGAGGAGGTCTACGCCCAAAAGAGCTTTGCCGGCGCACCTCTGCTGGGGGACCTGCTGGACCGCTTCGGCACCCAGCGGGTGATGGAGCGCTACCGCTACACCACCCAGGCCTCCACCCTCTATAATGTCCGCGCCAAAAAGCTGGCGGTCATGGCCCTCACCTGGCAGGAGCAAGACCCCCTCACCCAACTGCTGGGGGTAGAATACGCCCGGGCCACCATCAACGGCAGCAATTACGACCCTGAAAACGACTTCCCCGGCCTGTTCTACTTTTACGGCTGGCTGGGGACTGGGCTCTACGCCTGCTTTGCCGGCTACTTTCTGGTGCTGGTGGCGGTTCACTGCCTGCGGCGGATTCGGCGGTTAAGCGAATACCTCACCGTCTCCCTGGGGGGCTGGGCCATGCTCTATGTGCTGGGCCTGGGCGCGGCCCAGTTCTCCGGCCAGGTGCTGCGCAAGCCCAGCGTAACCGTATACCTGTCCCTGGCCGCGGCGCAGCTGTACGGCCTCACAAAGGGCAGCGGCAAGCTCTTTGCCCGCTACGACAGCCGTCCGGCTGTCACCATGAAAAAACTGTAGGGGAGGCGCCCATGTTGGAGAATAAGGGAAGCATCGCAAAAAAAGGCCCCATTCAGGGGGCCAGGGCCTGGCTTGAGAGCCATCTGAGCCTTTTCGTGGTCATACTGGTGGGCGTTCAGCCCCTGCTGGACGTGCTCTCGTACTTTCTGAACCTGCGGGGCAGCACCTCCATTTCCACCCTGCTGCGGTTCGGGCTGCTGGCGTTGGTTGCCCTCACCGGCTTTTTCCTCAGCAGCGCCAAGCGGTTCTATCTGTGCTTCTTCGGGGTGGTGGGCCTGTTCTGGGCAGCCCACGCGGCCAACTGCTGGCGGGTGGGCTATGTCTCTCTGGTTCAGGACGCAGGCAATCTGCTGCGCATGTTGAATTTCCCCATCTATGTGCTCACCTTTGCCACCATCCTCCGCAAGGACCCCAGCCTGCGCAAAAGCTTCTTTCTGGGCGCGGCCATAGCCTTTGGGGGCGTTGTGGTGTTCACAGCCCTGCCCTGGCTCACCGGCCGCCCGGTCTACACCTACGAGGCCATCCAGGTGGGGGTGCTGGGCTGGTTTGCCGTCCCCAGCGCCCAAAGCGCGGTCATTGTCCTGGCCGCGCCCCTGGCCATTTACTGGGCCTATCAAAGCGGCCGCTACCCCCTCTATCTTGTGGGGACAGTGCTGACCCTGGGCCTTATGTTCGTCACCGGCACAAAGCTGAATTTTTATTCCATATTTATCATAGGGGCTGCATATATATTTCTGTTCCTGCTTCAGCTGGGGAAGAAGAGCGTGAAATATGTGCTCCCCCTGGTGGTGCTGCTGGGGCTCACCGTGGTGTTCCGGGCCCAGTCCCCCATGGCGGTGCGCGAGGGCATGACCGCCTACTCCCAGTGGATGTACACCTCCATGCTGGAGGAGAGCTTAGAGAACAGCGGCGCCGACGACAATGTCCGCGACCTGATTCACAGCGGCGGCGAGGTAGAGGAGGAGGAGGACGAGAAGCCGGTGCCCCCGGTAGAAAAGCGTCTCGAGCTCATGCGCCGGGCGTTGATGGGCATTTATGCCGACGAGGGGGTATACGGCCAGCTGCTCAGCAGTCTGAACCAGCGTTTTGGGGTGTACAATGTGATGCAGAAGTACGGCCACACCGACGGCTCTGGCATACTCTCCAACACCCGCGAGCGCAAGCTGAACCACTGCCGCCTGACCTGGGAGGAGAAGGACCTGCCCACCCGCCTCCTGGGCTTTGAGTACAGCGACTTCCTCTGCGGCCCCGAGAACTACGACCCTGAGAACGACTTTCCCGCGGTGTTCTACAACCTGGGCTACCTGGGCTTTTTCCTGTACATGGGCTTCCTGGGTGTATTTGTGGCGCGGCTGCTCTGGTGTTTTTGGCGCTGCGTCCAGGCAGGCCTTCAGGGGGCGGGAGCCAAGCGGGGCAGCGGTGTCAAAAGCTGGGCCAAAGGCATCTGGCAGGGCCTGCGGCTGTTCCTCACCGTAGAGACCGGCGCAGTGGGCATGAGCTTCCTCCTGGCTCTCATCGCGGCCCAAATCTCCGGCAACGTCCTCCGCCGCCCCAACGTCACCATCTACTTCGCCATCGCCGCCAGCGCCAGCGTGACGCTGGACCCAATTCGCGAGGCGCGTCGGCCAGCGTGACGCTGGACCCAATTCGCGGGGCGCGCTGGCTAGCCAGCGCGGACGGGAGCAGGGAGTAAGGCTTTTAGTCGCGGTTTCTATGTGACAGCTTGCCGCCGAGCATTTTAAGGCCGCCCTTATAACACCCCCTCCTCCCGACACGGCAAACTACCCTGATGACAAAAGCCCGCGCACCGCATATATTATAATTGAAAGAATGATATAAAAGGCTGCTGTTATCCCCCGCGCCCATTTTCCTCTGCCTCAAACAGAGGCCCCAAGCCAAAGAGCCGGCAACCGGCCCCGCGCACACGGGGCTGTTTTTGCCGGTTACATTTCGTCACCCGAAAAATATACTAAGTGCACAATGATGTTGACAACTGCTTCGGAATGATTTATAATATTATCATAAATCTTTCAGAGAATTAAAAAGGAGGTGGCTTTCATGCTGCAAGGGATCGCGGTTTCTCAGGGAATCGGCCTTGGGCGGGTTATGCTTTTGGAGGAACACAGCCTTGCCTTTGACTTCAGCCGCTCCGGCGGGGCCCAGGCCGAGCGCCAGCGCTTTCACCTGGCAGCCGAAAGCTTCCGCACCCACACTGCCCGGCAGGTGGAGCAGCTGCGCATGTGCGCCGGCTATGAGGACTCCCTGATTTTAGAGTCCCACATCGACATGGCCTGCGACCCCGACCTTATGGACCAGGTGGACCGGCTCATTGATGAGGGGGCCTGCGCCGAGCAGGCGGTCCAAGAGGCCTGCGACGGCTACATCGAAATCTTCTCCCAGTCCCACGACGAGCTCACCCGCCTGCGGGCCGAGGACCTCCGGGATGTCCGCAGCGCCCTGCTAAGCATTCTGCTGGGGGTAGAAAAGCCCGGTCTGTGCCAGGCCCCCCGGGGCACCGTGCTGGTGGCCAAAGAGCTCAGCCCATCCGTCATGTCCGGCATTGACAAAGAGAACATTGTGGGCATCATCACCGAGACCGGGGGCATGGTCTCCCATTCCTCCATTCTGGCCCGGGCCCTGGGCATCCCCACCGTGTGCGGCGTGGCCGGAGCCGCGGCAAAGCTGCAAAAAAACAGCTTTGTCATTGTAGACGGCACCCGGGGCGAGGTCATCTGCTCTCCTGCCGCCAATGTCATTGCCGACTACAACCAGCGGCGAGAGGCTTTCATGGCCCAGCGCAGCCGCATGAAATATTTCATCAACCGCAAAACCCTCTCTGCCAGCGGCGAAGAGTACAGCCTTGCCTGCAACATCACCATGCCCGGCGGCGCGGCCCGGGCGGCGGCAGTGGGCGCCGACGGGGTAGGCCTGTTCCGCACCGAGTACCTGTTCATGAACCGCCAGACCCCCCCGGACGAGGAGGAACAGTTCGCCGCCTACACCCAGGCCCTGGAAGGGGCCGAGGGCAGGCCGGTCACCATCCGCACCCTGGATGTGGGCGGGGACAAAAACACCCCCTGCCTGGCCCTGCCCCAGGAGGAGAACCCCTTCCTGGGCCTCCGGGGCATCCGCTGGTGTCTGGCCAACCCCGAGGTCTTCTCCGTCCAGCTGCGGGCCCTGCTGCGGGCCGGGGCAGAGGGCAGCCTGCGGGTCATGCTGCCCATGGTCTCCGCCCTGGCCGAGCTGCGCCAAACCAAAGAGCTGCTGGCCAAAGCAGCGGCCCAGCTCACCGCCCAGGGGGTCCCCCACCGGGCGGAGCTCCCCCTGGGGGTGATGATCGAAACCCCCGCCGCCGCGCTCATGGCCGACCAGCTTGCCCAAGAGGCGGACTTTTTCAGCATCGGCACCAACGACCTGACCAGCTACATCATGGCCTGCGACCGGGGAAACCCCCAGGTGGCGGAGCTGTACCACCCCCTGCAGCCCCCTCTGCTGCGCAGTCTTCAACATATTATCCGCTGTGCCCGCCAGGCGGGCATTCCTGTCACCGTCTGCGGCGAGGCGGCGGCTGACCACAGAATGCTTCCCCTGCTCATGGCCTTTGGCGCCACCGGCTTCAGCGTACCCGCCGGCGAGCTTCTGGAGCTGCGCCACGTCCTGTCCCACTGGACCCTGAAAGACGCCCAGCAGCTGGCCCGTCAGGCATTGGATATGGACAGCCCCCAACAGGTAGAAGCCCTGCTGACAGAATACCAGGAAGAGGAATAACCTCCAAAAAGAGAAGCCCCAGAGTTAGGGCTCGTTTGAAAAATCGAAAACACCGTCTTTTTGCTCCAAAGCAGTCGCTTTCTGCGTTGAAAATCCTCGTAATACGCAAGTATTCCTTGCGTTTTTCTCCTTGAAATCGCCTCCTTTGGACCAAAAATCCGGCATTTCCTCTATTTTCAAACAAGCCCTAGGCGCATAAAAGAAGGGAAAGGCCACCCAGCCTTTCCCTTCGCTATTCTCTACCACCCCCGCGACATTTCCAGCAACCATACCTTTCCCTCCACTACTTTTTGCCTCTCCCTGCGACACTTCCAACAACCACCCCTATCCCCCAAATACCACCCACCATTACCCAGACCAAACCACAAAAATAGGGGAAAGGCCACCCAGCCTTTCCCCTTACTATTCTCCGCCGCCACCTGCGGCGCTTCCGGCAACCACCTCCAACCTCCCCGGGCCGCCCAATATAACCCAGGCCGTCCTCACCGCAGCTCCAACCGGTCATACTCCCGGCCCTCCAGGGTCTTCCAGCAGAACACCCCCTCCTCCAGGGTCATATACCCCCGGGGGCTGTCCTCCTTGGGAATCGACACCGACCCAGGGTTGAGATACCACCACCCGGCGGCAGTCAGGGTCTTGGCCGGCACATGAGTGTGGCCGTGAAGCAGCACGCTCCCCGCTCCCAAAGCCGGCGGCGCGTCCAAATGGTATTTGTGGCCGTGGGTGGCAAAAATCAGCCGGCCCGCGGCTTCCAGCAGGCAGTATTCCGCCATAACCGGAAACCCCAGCACCATCTGGTCCACCTCTGCCTCACAGTTGCCCCGCACGCAGAAAATCTGCTCCTTCCTCTCATTGAGCATCAAAATGACCTCCTTAGGCCCATAGCCCCCCGGCAAGTCGTTCCGGGGGCCGTGGTAGAGCAGGTCCCCCAGCAGCAAAAGCCGGCCGGCCCCTTCCCGGTCAAAGGCCTCCAACAGCTGCCGGCCATACAGCGCAGAACCATGAAGATCAGAAGCAATCAGCCACTTCATCCCAATTTCCCCTCCCAAACCAATACTTTACTCCTAGTATAACGCAAAACCACCCAAAGCGCAAGCCGCGAAAAAATCCCCCAAACAGACACAGCCCTTTTCTACCCGTCACCCCCCAAAAAAAATCCTATCCTGCGACAATTCCCCCCTCCACCTCCAACCTACAAAGCCCCCCTAGCCGCCCCCCTCCAAACCTCCCGACTGTGTTCCGCTTTCCCCCCTACACAAAATATTTTTTACTACCGACGAGTCCCAAACCATCCCCCTCAAAAAAAGCATACCACAAGCCCCCAACCCCCGCCTCCTGACAAATCTCCCAAACAAGCACACCCC
>CAJUNQ010000002.1 GCA_910587835.1 uncultured Oscillospiraceae bacterium
ACGGAATTTTGACCAGAAGCGGTCAGCTTCAAGGAGAAAACCGCAAGGAATACTTGCGTATTACGAGGATTTTCGACGCAGAAGATGGCTGCTTCTGGGTAAAAAGACGGCGTTTTCGATTTTTCAAACAAGCCCTAATCTTAACGGCTGCGGCTGGGCTTGCTGTCACCCTGATTAAGTCAGTTTTCAGCCCAAAACCTCCATGGCGCTTTCCAATTTCCCTTGATAGTATTTTTTGCTTTCTGGCGACAATTTCCGAAAGCTTCGCGTCAATTTCTCTTTTACGAATTCCTTACCTTCTTCTATTCCCATACCTTTTTGGCAATAAGCCAAATATAACAGACTCGGTATATTATCAAAATGAGAAATTGCGTCAGCATCCGCAACGCATAGCTCCTCGAGGCTATTCCTTTTGGCGTCTATGCTCCCCCTGTGGTTTTTGATACATTCTTGCACCAAAAAAATTTTTTGATCATCATAGCCATACTCCTTTAACAGACGACCTGCCATTTCAGCCCCATGTATATGGTGCAGCTCATACAAACTATAATCCGTAACAGAGGCAATATCATGTAACCAGGCTGCAATCATGACAATCTCCCTGTCTGCTCCATATTTGCGTGCTAAGACTTCCGCATTGTTAACCACCGCAACAATATGGTAGTAACACCCTATCCCAAATTGATTTGTTTGCGCCAGACATCTATTGTGTATTTCATTTTGTAATTTCTCTAAAATATCATCCCGCATACCCATGCGCCTCCCAATTCTGACTTATTATGCTCTGCTAAATCAAATCATAACATACCGTGCCAAAAAGACCGTGCCAAAAAGACGCCGCCTACTCGCGGGCAAAAAACTCTGTGTATCTGCCAACGTGGGTGCGCGAATCGGGTCCAGCGTCACGCTGGCGCGGGCAAAAAACTTTGTGCATCTGCCAATGTGGGTGCGTGAATCGGGTCCAGCGTCACGCTGGTGCCGGTGGCCGGACTCGAACCGGCACGGTATCGCTACCAATGGATTTTGAGTTTTACCGGTTGCGGGGCAATGAGTGGACTGTAATTCCCTATGGAGGTCCCTAAAGACACCCCTAAAGCCCTATCCGTCAAAGACAATCCTGTTCCCACAGGCGAAATACTTTGATACGCCTGCGATTGCGGGCAGTTGAGCTTCTCGACGAAAATGAGGAATATCGGAGGTCCATCAGGAGGCCCCTTCGCTTTCTGGTGCCACATCAGCAGACGCCTTAGATCGTCGATCAACTCACTTTACATTTAAATTATAGCGTAATCCTCTGCCGTTGACAATAGAAAATGGAGGATTTCATTATGAGAACACGTGAACATTATGAGAAACTGTTTGAGGCATATCCCGATGTGGTAACACTTCCCGAATTTGCAAAAATGCTTGGAGGGATTGGCGATTCCACAGCACGGAAACTTATGCGAGGAAACCATGTTCAGCATTTTTGCATTCGGCATACATATTTGATTCCCAAAACCAGCGTAATCGAATATGTACTGAGTGAGCATTATGCTAAATACAGATCCGCCCTGAAAGCTCAAGTTTGATTTTTGCACATTTGCGGCGTAGCGTTCCTTCCATATATACTGAAAGCGTAAAGGAGGAACGTCCTATGAAAAAACGGAAATTCAAGATATACCTCACCCCCGCCGAGAACAGTATAGTCATCCAGAGCCTCAACCACCTGCGGAATACCATGCTCCGGGAAAACCGGGACACCGGCTGCCTGGATGAACTTCTGCTCAAAGCCATGTGCGCCCCGGTGAAGAAGATGTAAAATTACATATCGCTGCCAGATGAGCCGCTTATTCTTTTCAGAAAGAGTAAGCGGCTTTTTTCATGCCCATCTTTTCAGACTCCCCATACATAGCCGTCCGTCTTGCCAACGGGCGGCTAAATCTAAGAAGAAGGAGGACATGAAAATGCCGGAACAAAGAAGCCGCCCCAGGGATGGCCGCGTGATCGCGCTGGCCAACCAGAAAGGCGGCACAGGCAAAACCACCACGACGGTGAATCTGGGCATTGGTTTAGCCCGTCTGGGGAAAAAGGTGCTGCTCATTGACGCAGACCCCCAGGGCGACCTCACCACCTGCCTGGGCTGGCAAGACCAGGACAGCCTGCCCACCACCCTGTCCACCGTCATGGAAAAAGTGATCCGGGATGAGCCATTCACCACGGATGAGGGCATTTTGCACCACAGCGAGGGCGTAGACCTTATGCCCGCCAACATCGAGCTGTCCGCGCTGGAAATGAGCCTGGTCAACGCCATGAGCCGGGAGTTTACGCTGAGAACCTATATCAATGAAGCCAAGAAGCACTATGACGTAGTTCTCATTGACTGTATGCCTTCCCTGGGCATGATTACGATCAACGCCCTGGCTGCGGCGGACAGCGTGATTGTCCCGGTGCAGGCCCACTATCTCCCCGCCAAGGGCATGACCCAGCTTATGAAAACCATCAATAAAGTGAAGCGGCAGATCAACCCGACCCTGAAGGTAGACGGGGTGCTGCTCACGCTGGTGGATGGGCGCACAAACCTTGCCAGACAGACGGCGGATACCCTGCGGCAGAGTTACGGGAGCGTGTTGAAAATTTATCGTTCCGAGATTCCCGTAGCCATCAAAGCCGCAGAGATCAGCGCCGCAGGCAAGAGTATTTACGCCTACGACAAGGGAAGCAAGGTGGCCCAGGCTTACGCGGATTTTTCAAAGGAGGTGCTGGCGGATGGCGAAAAGCAGCGGGCTAAACTTCAATCTTCCCTCAGTCGATGACCTGTTTTCCACGGAGGAAGAACGGGCCGAGGCGCGGCTTGAAAAGGTTGTCAATCTTTCGCCTGCGGAAATCAGCGACTTTCCGAATCACCCCTTTAAGGTCCGTATGGATGAAGCTATGCAGGAAATGACGGAAAGCGTGAAGCAGTACGGCGTATTGGTCCCTGCCCTGGTGCGTCCAAAACCGGAGGGCGGCTATGAGATGGTGGCCGGACACCGCAGGAAAAAGGCGGCGGATTTGGCAGGGCTTGCGGAAATCCCCTGTATTGTGAGGCAGCTCACCGATGATGAAGCCACGATTATCATGGTGGACTCCAACCTGCAGCGGGAGCAGATTCTACCCTCAGAAAAGGCGTTTGCTTACAAAATGAAGCTGGACGCTATGAAAAGACAGGCTGGCCGACCAAGAAAAGATAATTCGGCCCCACTGGGGCCGAATTTAATCGGGACACGTTCCAATCAGGAATTAGCCGCAGAAAGCCCGGACAGCAAAACACAGATTCAGCGATATATCCGCCTTACCCACCTTATCCCGGAAATTCTGGAGCTGGTAGACAACTCGGTCCTGAAAGACCAGGAAATGCTTCAGATTGCCATGCGCCCTGCGGTGGAGCTGTCCTACCTGCGAAAAGAAGAACAGGCCGACTTGTTCGCTATCATGGATGAGATGGACTGCACCCCGTCCCACGCCCAGGCCATCAAAATGCGCCAGATGTCCGAAGCCAAGACCGGCGATGAACGGCTGGCCAAAGACGCCCTTGTTTCCATTATGAAGGAGGAAAAGCCCAACCAGGTGGAGCAATTCAAAATACCAAAAAATAGAATCGCCAAGTTTTTCCCAGCGGGGACGCCCGCGCAGAAGATCGAGGACACCATTGTCAAGGCGCTGGAACTCTACCGCAAGCGCCAACGCAGTTTAGAGAGATAACCTTACTGCCAAGGGAGCAGTGCGCCCATTTGCAGGGAACCGGCGTTTTCGCTGTTCCCCCTCTCCACACCTCACCCCCTCATACCACCTAAACAGCCTAAAAAAAGAAGATATTTGGGGAGGCTGGTTCTTTCAAGAATCCACAGGTTTGGCAGACAGAACGGATAAGGTGGAGAACGATTGGCGCGCCTCTCTTTTTTAGAACGTAAACAGAATCCAGCCGCAAGCAGCACATCCAGAGCGATGTGCTTTTTTTGCGGCCATTTCAAGGAGGTAACACGATGAAAGCATTGAGAAAGCCTCTGTCCCTGTTCATGGCCCTGCTCATGTGCCTGGGCGTGTTCGTAGGGACAGGAACCACGGCTTTTGCCGCAGGCGAAACCATGACGACGTATATGATCGACCTGCCCCGTGCCAATGACCCCAACAAGGCCGGCTGGGGCCATCCCGCCCTGAATTTCCTGGGTGGCTGGTCCACCGGAGAGAACGACAGCTTTTCCGTCCACACCCAGGACGCCTTCAATGGCAGGGCCATCTACTGCATTGAGCCGGGTGTGGGTGTGAATACCGGCGACCAGTACACGGGCCGGGGCGAAGATTTCTGGGATAACTACCCGTCCAACTTAAACCCCACCATCCCACCGGATACCATCAAGGAATATATCGGGCGGATTATGACCTATGGCTGGCAGGGCAACGCCAGCACTTCATGGATGAGCGGGGACCCGGAGGACGCCAGCAAGATCGCGGGATATATCGCTACCCAGCTTCTTGTTTGGGAAACTGTCGTGGGTGAGCGCGACAGCCAGTTTAACCATGTGGACGCCAATGCCCAGGGCAAAAACAACGTGACGGAATATATCAGCGCCGACCATCCGCTGTACAGCGAGATTTTCAGCCAGTATTCCGCCATTGAGAGCGCGGTCAAGCGCCACACTATGCTCCCCAGCTTTTTCAGCAGCACCGCCGACGCCGGGGCCTATGAGCTGAAATGGGACGGCCAGCAGTATTCCCTCACTCTCACGGATACCAACGGTGTGCTGAGTGACTACACCTTCTCCAGCAGCACCACCGGGCTGAATTTCTCTGTGGACGGCAATCAGCTCACCATCACTTCCGCCCAGGCCATCAAAGGCTCTGTGACCATCAAGGCGGAAAAAATCTCTGCCCAGCGCAGCGGCGTTGTGGTTTGGACGGATGGCATTACCGGCGGCGGCAAGCAGGACTTTGCCACCTATGGGGAAACCGTTTCCGACCAGATGGTAGGCTATCTGAACCTGGAAGTGAAAACCGGTAATATGAAGCTGATTAAGACTTCCGAGGATGGACAGGTGGCCGGGATCAACTTCACCATCACCGGCGAGGGGTATAGCGCCACCAAGACCACCAATGAGGCGGGCGAGATCGACATCACCGACCTCAACCCCGGCGTTTATACCGTAACCGAGCAGTCCATTGACAAATATGAACCCCAGGAAACCCAGCGCGTGACCATCGTCAGCGGCCAGACCGCTACCGTGAATTTCAACAACAAGCTGAAGCGCGGCAGCCTGGAAGTGACGAAAACCAGCGAGGACGGACTGGTGGAGGGCATGACCTTCCACTTGTATGGCACATCCCTCTCCGGGCAGCCGGTGGATGAGTATGCTGTGACAGATGGAAACGGCGTGGCGCGTTTTGAAAACGTGCTCATCGGCTCCGGCTATGTGCTGGAGGAGGTGGATACCCCCATCCGTTATGTGGTGCCGGATTCCCAGACAGCCACCATCGAGTGGAACGAAGTTACTCATAAGAGTGTGAACAACGTGCTGAAGAAGTTCCGCGTCACCGTCACCAAGAGCGATGTGGAAACGGGTGCGCCCCAGGGCGACGGTTCCCTGGCCGGCGCTGTGTATGGACTGTATAAGGGAGATACCCTCATCGACAGCTTCACCACGGATGAGAACGGCCAGTTCACTACCGGATATTACGTCTGCGATTTGGACTGGACAATCCGTGAAATCAGCCCCAGCGAGGGCTACCTGCTGGATTCCACCATCCACAAGGTAGGCGCGGAACCGGAGCTGTATGAGATTGAGCTGAATGACACCGCCAACGACGTGACGGAACAGGTCATCAAGGGCGACATCGCCATCATCAAGCATACTGACGACGGGGAAACCCAGATCGAAACCCCGGAATCCGGCGCGGAGTTCCAGGTGTTCTTGAAAGCTGCCGGCAGCTATGAAAATGCCAAGGAATCTGAGCGCGATGTCCTCGTCTGCGATGAGAACGGCTTTGCACAGTCGAAGAAGTTGCCCTATGGCACCTATATCGTCCGCCAGACCAAGGGCTGGGAAGGCCGCGAGCTGATGGACGATTTTGAAGTGTATATCGCCCAGGACGGCCAGACCTACCGCTACCTTATCAACAACGCCAATTTTGAGAGCTTCATCAAGGTGGTCAAGGTGGACGCGGAAACCGGCGTCACCATCCCCTATGCGGGGGCCGGGTTCCAAATTTACCGTCCCGATGGCAGCAAGGTGGAAATGACCTTCACTTACCCGACGCCGACCACCATTGATACGTTCTACACCAATTCCGAGGGCTACCTTGTCACCCCGGAAAAGCTGGAGTATGGCTCCGGGTACTCTCTGGTGGAGGTTCAGGCCCCCTACGGCTATGTGCTGGACAGCACCCCGGTTTACTTTGATGTGACCGAGGATCATTCCAGCGAGGAAGGCGGCGTGACGGTGATCGAAGTCACCAAGCCCAACATGGCCCAGAAAGGAATCATCAAAGTCAGCAAGACCGGCGAGGTATTTTCCTCTGTGACAGAAAACGAGGGCGTTTACCAGCCGGTGTATGAGGTGCAGGGCCTGCCCGGTGCGGTGTTTGAAATCACCGCCCTGGAGGACGTCTACACCCTGGACGGCACCCTGCGCTACTCTGCGGGCGAGGTAGTGGACACCATTACCACCGGCGAGGACGGGACAGCCCAGAGCCAGCCCCTCTACCTGGGCAAGTTCCAGGTGAAGGAAATCCAGTTCCCTCACGGCATGGTGGATACCGGCGAGAACGTCACCAACGTGGAGCTGGTGTACGCAGGCCAGGAGGTGGAAGTCACCGAAACCTCTGCCAGCTTCTACAACCAGCGCCAGAAAGCTCTTGTGACGCTTGACAAGGTGCTGGAGCAGGATGAAACCTTTGGCATTGGCATGAATGGCGAGATCTCCGCCGTAACTTTTGGCCTCTATGCCCAGGAGGACATCACCGCAGCAGACGGTTCCGTGATCCCGGCAGACGGGCTTCTGGAGATCGTTTCTGTGAATGAGAACGGCCAGGCCGTTTGCAGCACCGACCTGCCTTTCGGCAGCTTCTACCTGAAGGAGTTTTCCACTGACAGCCATTACCTGCTGAATGGCGAAACCTTCCCGTTCACCTTTGAGTACGGTGGGCCTTCTGTTGCCGTGGTAGAGATTTCCGCCAATGATGGCGAGGCTGTCACCAACGAGCTGATCCGCGGCGAAATCAAGGGCCTCAAAACCGATGAGAACGGCACGGGCCTGGGCGGGGCTGTAATCGGTCTGTTTAAGTCCGATGAAACCGAGTTTGCCGCCGAAAACGCCCTTGCCACCGCCACTTCAGCGGAGGACGGCAGCTTCTCCTTCGCAGGCGTCCCCTACGGGAATTGGGTGCTGAAAGAGCTGGAAAGCCCGGAAGGGTTCATCCTCTCCGATGAAGTGATCCCCGTTACCGTGGAGGAAGATGGACAGGTTGTAGAGATTTCCCTTGCCAATGAGCGCGTGTACGGTGACCTGCGTTTGACGAAGGTGGATAAGGATTATCCCGACAACAAGCTCACCGGGGCCGAGTTCGAGGTGTACCGTGACACCAACGGCAACAAAGAACTGGATGAGGGTGACGAGCTGCTGGGCAAGCTGGAGGAAACCAGCACCGGCATTTATGAGATGGCCCACATCCTCTACGGCGGCGTATTCGTAAAGGAAACCAAAGCGCCGGAGGGCTTCCTGCTGGATGAAAACGCCTACTATGTGGAGATCACCGAGAACGGCAAGATTTACGAGGTAGAGAACGAGGCCGGGGTTGGCTTCACCAACATGGCCCAGACTGGCTCCCTGCGGATTGAAAAAACGTCCAGCGACGGCAAGGTGGAGGGCTTCTCCTTCCGCGTGACCGGGGCCAACGGCTACGACCAGACCTTCAAAACGGATAAAAACGGCGAAATCTTCATCGAGGGCCTGCGCGTAGGCGATTACACCGTGTCCGAGGTGTCGGATGGAGCCAGCGCCAACTATGTGCTGCCTGCGGATAAAAAGGTGACGATTCTGGCGGATAAGACCACTGTGGCGCAAATGCACAATGAGCTGCGCGATACCCCGAAAACCGGCGACGATAGCAAGCCGTGGCTGTGGGCGGCCCTGATGGGTGTATCCGCTATGGGCGCTGCCGCCCTGGGCGTTGCGGCCTATGTGGGCAAGCGCAAAAAGGACAACCATACCGCAAAATAACGGCGGTTTGAATCTGTGTAAGGAGGAATGATTTTATGGAACTGAAAGCAATCATTGCCATTGCGCTGGTGGTATTCATCATCGGCGGCCTGATTTTCCTGAAAGTCAGAAGCCGGAAGAAGTAACCAGCCAGGGGCGGCCATGCGGAGCCGCCCCTTTTACATACCAAAAAAGAAAGGAGCGTTGATGATGAAAGAACGATTTGAACAGCGGCTGTTCCGTATCTTTGCCCAGGCTGGCTACTCCCCGGTGCAGCTTCTCACCATCACTCCGGAGGAGATGGTGGAAATCCCCGGCATTACCGTCCCCAACATCCGGGCGGTGCTGTGCGTCCAGAACAAGGTGCTGGCAGACCGGAATAAAGTCCGCAGCGGCAGACTGGTGGAGGAACTGTTGAAAGAAGCCGGGGAAAGCAGGTGCGGCCATGAGTGAACTGCACCTGCTGGATATACTGGCGGCTCGGCATGGCTGCTTTATCTCCGATTTAAACCTCACCCCCTTCCTGTGCAGGGCAGCCCTGGCCGATTTGTGCGGGATGGAGGAAAGCGCCCATCCCCTCTATCAATGGCAGGACGCGGTGCGTTACCTTACCGGGGATGAACGGGATTTTGCCAGTGTAAAGGAAATCAAAGCATTTATCAAAAAGGATATGGAGGCAGAGGGATGAACGATGATTCCACAGAAAAACGCATGGCCGGTGATTATGAGATTATCCAGGCGGTGCAGATTGGCGACCGGGAGGTTGTCCTGGGGGAAAATCCACAGGATGAAACCGGCATGAAGTATATGTGCGCCTTTTGCCGGCAGAACGCTTTGTTTGCAGAATACAGCGAAGTGATGGCCAGTGATGATTTCCCGGAGATTGTGGAGCTGTTCGGCCAGAGGATTGCCGAGCAAGCGCAGAAAACCCACATAGAACTCAACAAGCCCCGCATACAGGGCATAGACGATCACCCCATCACGGCGGAGGGCTGCATCCCCATTTCCCATGAGGATGATCTGCACGGGAAAATCGTGGTGATAAAGCCGGAGGTGCTGCGCCGGGAATACCGCAGGGCTACCCGCCAGCTCAAGCTCTGTCTGGGCGGCTTTGGGGCTTCTCCACACAGCCGGGGGTCCGCCTGTTACTGCGTTGACCTCTATACCGGAAAAGAAAGCCGCTATGAGCGCATGGACGTGCTTGGTACGATACAGCCGGAGGACCTTCCCGACTGGGACAAGCATGGCCTTACTGCGATCCAGCAGGAACAGGCCAAAAAGAAAACGACGAAGTACCCGGATTTATCCGAAGATGAGCGCATTTCCCTGATGTATGAGATCAATGGGGATTACCTGGATGATGAACGCGCCAACCTCAATGTGCAGCTCTCCCAACCGATTTTAGTCGTAGGCGACCTGGGCCTGTGGAATGGTCGGCGCATGGGATATAAGGAAATCCCCAGCGGCAACATCCGGGACTGCCTGTATTCTAATACGGATTATTCCACCTGGTATGTGGACCGGCTGGGCGATCTGCGGTGCAACGCTATCCATCACGATGGCACGAACTTTTACCTCTACCGCGTTTACAAGGACAGCGCCAGCCCTGGGTGCCCGTCGACGTGTACCAGCAATTCATGGTGGAGCTGCTTACCCCTTACGGGCAGGCCAGAAGCCGCATTAAAATCCTGCGCTCCGAAGCTACCGGGCAAAGGAGGATACGATGACCAACGAAGAATTGAATACCAGGCTCTATGAAAAAATGTTCGCGGAACAGGAGCGGTTCCGGGACTGGCTGCTCTCCCAGCCGCCGGCTGAGATTCTGAACCACGCCTACGAGTACACGGTGCGGGAGGACATTCTGATGTCGTTAGAGTACAACGATTTGGAGGACAGCCAGGCCAGGGCGCTGCTGAAATCCGGCAAGCCCCTGAAGCAGATTTTTGAGCGGTGGGAAGATAAAGAAACATCCCACATGGAAAATATTTGGGATACCGTTCAGGAACAGGCCAAGGCCGCTGAAGCCAAACAGAAAGCCAAAGCGCAGAAAGAACGGTGATCGCACATTTGCCATTGCGCTGCGGGGCAGGTATAGTATAATAAAAATCGTAACAAGGGGTGATGATAGATGGACGATAGCTACTGCCTGCTCCCGGAGCGCATTTCCGAGCAGTTTTCTGAAATCGACAGCGACATTGTGATGGATTTGGCGGCTGCCAGCCCGGAATATGCCAAGTTAAAGGCCCAGATGGAAGAACTGAAACGCCAAAATCCTGTGATTGGCGCTCTGCTGGAGGGCAAGGGAGAACTTTCTTTTACTGCTGAGGAGCATGAAGCCTGGAAGGAATTTATCCGGCTGTATATGCGGGCCGATAATATGGAACGGGAACACATCTACTTCCGGGGCCATGCAGACGGGTTTGCCTATCTGAATAAAATCGGCGCTTTCAAAACGGAATAGCTCTTTAGGCGGCATGGAGAAATCCATGCCGCTTTTACATACCAAAATTCATTCGAACCCAAAAAAGGTTTTGTATAAAATAAGTTTTTACGGATTGCAAGTAAAAACTATTGATATTCTTGGAGTTTTTCGCTATACTATTAGTAAGGAACAAGGAGGCGAACGATATGATTATCCGACCACAATATATGAACACGCTGAAAACCTATCGGGATGTTCCGCTGGTGAAGATACTGGCAGGAATCCGGCGCTGTGGTAAATCCACAATTTTAGATATGCTGCGGGACGATCTGCTGAAAAGCGGGATTGCCGCAGACCACATTATCAGTATGCGCTATACGTCGGAGGACTTTGACGACGGTATGACCGACAAGGATATGTATCACGGTATCAAGGAGCAAATGACCGGCAATGGGCGCTACTATTTGTTGCTGGACGAAGTACAGGAAATTACCGGCTGGGAAAAAGCGGTCAACAGCCTGCTGGAAAACGCCGACACCGATATTTATGTGACCGGCTCCAATTCCAAGCTGATGTCCAGCGAAATCTCCACCTATTTGACGGGACGGTATATCTCTATCCCAGTCTATACCCTGTCCTTTGCTGAATATCTGGATTTCAAAAAACCGGATTCCCGTTCCCCCAAGGAGCTGCTAAACGAATACCTGCGGCTGGGCGGTTTTCCCATTGTGGCGCTGGGCAGCTTTGACGAACGCTCCGCCTATCAGATCGTGGAGGGCATCTATAACTCGGTGATTACCAACGATATTACCAAGCGGCATAATATCATGAACTTTGACTTGTTCAACCGTGTTGTAAAGTATATCGTGGAAAATGTGGGCAAGACCTTTTCCGCCAACGCCATTGCGAAGTTCCTCAAAAGCGAGGGGCGTTCCCTATCCGTGGAGGCGGTTTACAACTATCTGAACTGGCTGGAAAAGGCGTTTGTGATCTATCGCTGCCAGCGGTATGATTTGCAGGGAAAATCCGTGCTGAAAACCCAGGAAAAATTCTATCTGGCAGACGCTTCTCTGAAATACTGCATCATGGGTTTTAATCCGAAGTCCATTGCCGCTATGCTGGAAAACATCGTGTATTTTGAACTGCGGCGGCGGGGCTATGAAGTTTATATCGGGAAAAATGAAACGAAAGAGATCGACTTTGTGGCGGTGCAGCGCGACGAGCGTATCTACGTTCAGGTGTGCCGCAGGCTGCCGGAGGAATCGGATCGGGAGGTTGCCAATCTCCTCGAAATCAAAGACCACTATCCGAAATATGTGGTAACGCTGGATGAACTGGCCGCAGGAAATGTCAATGGCGTGAAGATCGTGCATTTGGCGGACTTCCTGCTGAGTGACACATACTGATCTAAGAGTGTGATACAGTGCTGAAAGAAGGGTGGATATGACCAAACAGGGCGATTTCCTCATTTATTGCGTGGAAACCTACAAAAACGCCAAGCACTTGACTGGCAGGCAGGTGGCGGAACTCTTTACCCGTTATGATGTATGGGACTATGTGTATTCCTGCTTTGAAGCCCTGCACACCACCGGGGCCAATTATATTGTGGAGGACATCGACCTCTACATTGAGGCCAGGAAACCGGCTATGGCTTAAAACTGCCGCCCAAAACTGCACAGTCCCCCTTCATATCTGCATATAAACCGCAAAAGTATATGCAGAAAAAGCCGATTGGAGCGATCCAGTCGGCTTTTTCCATATCTGAAAAGAGTACAGCCCCCTTTACATAGTCAGCTACCCCACACGGGGCGGCTAATCTACGGCTATGTGAAGGGGGCTGTATTTTTTTATGCCTTTTTACGATTCAGAAGCCATCGAACGGGCAAGGCAGGTAGACCTGCTCACCTACCTGCAGACCTGCGAACCCCAGGAGCTGGTTCATGTGTCCGGCAATGTCTACTGTACCAAGACTCATGACAGCCTGCGGATCTCCAACGGAAAGTGGTGCTGGTTTTCCCGTGGGATCGGCGGTTACAGCGCGCTGGACTATCTTATCAAGGTCAACGGCTATTCCTTTTTGGAGGCCATGGAAACCATCTCCGGCAGGACGGCCATCCCCCCGCCTTCCTTTGTGCCAGCGCCGAAGGAGGAAAAGCCCAAGCATCTGCTTCTGCCCCAGGCCGCCCCGGATAACCGGGCGATGATGGCCTATCTCAAGGGCCGGGGCATCGACCAGGAGATTTTGGACTACTGCGTCCAGACCGGGCGGATTTATGAGAGCCGGAACAAAGGCCACAGCAACGTGGTTTTTGTGGGCTTCGACAAGGACGGCAAGGCGCGGTTCGGCTGCCTGCGGGGAATTAGCGAAGCCCGGTTCCACGGGGATTTAAGCGGCAGTGATAAGCACTTTTCCTTTGCCCTGCCCGCCTGCGTGGATAATCCGGCGGTCCATCTATGCGAGTGCGCCATTGATGTCATGTCCTACGCCACGCTCTGCAAGCTGGACGGGATTGACTGGCGGCGGCACAATCTGTTGTCCCTGGCCGGGGTGTATCAGCCGAAGAAAAAGATGGAGGAAAGCAAGCTGCCGGTGGCCCTCACCCGGTTTTTGGAGGACCACCCCCATGTGAAAACCATCTATCTCCATCTGGACAATGATACCGCCGGCAGGCTGGCGGCCAAGGCGATCATGGCTGTCATGCCGGAGGGCTACCGGGTGGAGAACAAACCCCCGCCCCGTGGAAAGGATGTGAATGATTTTCTGTGCCACCGGCTGGGGATGCCCATTCGGGGCAGCCACAGCAAAGAGCCGGAGCGGTGAGTTGCCGGTTCCTAGCTTCGACAGATTCTCCCTCTTGCAAATTGTTATCATATATGTTAACATTAAAGCAGTGAGGTGAGAGTATGGACGAACTGCGTAAACGGCAGAAAATCATATCCCAGCTTGTGGAGGCCCGTCTGGAACAGGGCATTTCCCAGGCAGAGCTGGCCAGACGGCTGGGAATCCAGCGTTCCGGCATCAACCGCCTGGAAAGTGGGACACAGAACCCCACGCTTGATATGATCTTAAAAATCGCCTCGGCGCTGGGGAAGGATGTTTCACTGGAACTGAACGACAAGGAGGAGCCTATGAGTCATGTTTACAGTCTCCGCATTTATGATACGGAGCTAATGCGCTTTTCTATGGAAAAGCAGGGCTTGTCCGGCCTTGTGGCTGAAATCTTATACACCAACGAGGAGCAGGCCCATTTGCTGCCTTTGGATATGGAGCGCACCGGCGAGGGCGTCATCCATTGGCTGGAGCGGCGGGTTATCCCTAAAAACCGTGCCTTTGTGGACGAGATTCTGAAAACCCTTGGCCTCAGCCATAACGACACCAAGGGAATCATCGACGTGTGCAAGGGGCTGTCGCTGAACGACAGCTATTGGGTGGTGCCGGAAGGATTTGAGGGGAAATTCTCCCAATACAATCTTTACGAAAATCGCTTTTCCGAGATACTGGCGCTGGTGGCCTATACCGGCGCAGGCGGGAGCCGGCAGGCATTTACCACGTCCCCGGAGCTGACCACAGGCGGTATGCTGCCCAAGGCGTGGCGCTATGTGGACCACGATGGGATTTATCTCTATAAGGGCGGCACGACCGGCGCGTCCAATACGGGCCGGGAACCGTACTGCGAGTATTATGCTTCGCAGATTGCGGAAACCATGCGTCTGAACGCCGTGCATTATGACCTGGAGAACTGGAAAGGCATTACCGCCTCTAAGTGCGCCCTGTTTACCAACATCGACACGGCCTATATCCCCATTGGGCGCATTGTCCGAACCGGGGGCATTGCCGCCTGCCTTGCCTACTACGACAAGCTGGGACCGGAGTTTTCCGAGCAAATCCGCAGTATGCTGGTGTTTGACGCCCTGATCTACAATGAGGACCGACACTTTGGAAACTTTGGCGTCCTGCGGGATAACCACAGCGGCAGCATCATTGCGCCCGCCCCCATTTTTGACAACGGGCTGTCCCTGTTCTGCTATGCCGGCAAGGAAGATTATGCGAACCTGGACGAGTATGCAAAAACCCGTTCCAACCCCTACAACATCTCCTATGAGGAAGTGTGTGCGGAGGTCATGGGGCCAAAGCAGAAAGAGCAGCTCCGCCGCATGATCGGGTTCCGGTTCAAGCGCCACGAAAGCCTGGGCCTGCCGGAAGAACATCTGCAGGCCATTGAGAAGCATTTGGAGGGCCGGGTGCGTAAGCTGCTGGCAATCCCCACCCGTCATCTGAAACAGGAGAAGGCGCGGTAAAAACGAATACCTTTTTTGGAGAGCGTTCTGAAAATGGACGCTCTTTTTTGTTGCCCATTTTTAGAGAGGAGCGTGAGCGATGAACCATTATGATGTTACCATCCGGGAAACGCTGGAGGTGAAAATGAAGGTGGCGGCAAACAGCCGGGAGGAGGCCGAGCAGTTTGCCAGGGACCAATGGAAACGCGGCGAAGTCGTTCTGGACGCCAGCCATTTTACCGGCGTGGAGTTCCATGCCAAGCGGTATTCCCGTGACCGGGGCGAGCGATGAGTTCTTTTTTCGCCTGTCCCAGATTCCCCGCAGGGGAATGGAATGTAGCTGTACCAGCAAGCATCGCCTTTGTGATACCACAAAGGCCGCTTGTTAGGGGGAACGCCCCCTAATACCCCTTTTGAAAGGATGGAGGTTTTCATGGAAGGATTGTTTTTTGCCATTGGATTTCTGCTGGGCGGTGTGGTAGGCGTGCTGATTATGTGCCTGCTTCAAATCAACCGCATAGGCAGAAAGGAGGATTCGGAAGAATGAGAAAACGCAACGTACACGTCCAGTTCTGGCTGGACAAAAAAGAGGCGGAAGCCTTTAACAAAAAAGTAAAGCGCAGCGGCCTTTCCCGTGAGGCGTACCTGCGCCATCTGGTGAACGGCCTGGTTCCCCAGGACGCGCCGCCGCCCGCCTACTACGATTTTATGCGGGAGCTTCACCGGATTGGCGGAAACCTCAACCAGATCGCCCAGAAAGCCCATGTGCTGGGCGTCATTGATGAGCGCCGCTACGATGAGGAAATGCGGAAGTTTGACCAGCTTGTCCGGGACATCACCAAAGCGGTGATCCTGCCCAAGCCAATGGAGTAACTTTGGCTACCACATCCATCTGGCGGGTGAACGGCTGGCTGGGCAAGGTCCTCATCTATATCGAGAATCCAGACAAGACCGAAAATCCTGATTTCTTTGAAAAGCAGGATATGGATGGCAAGGAGGCCCAGGGCCTATCCGATGTGATCGAGTATGCCGTCCAGCAGCAAAAAACAGGCAAGGCGGTGGAAAGCGAAGGCGAAACGGTCATGCGGCAGTTTGTTTCCGGGGTGAATTGCAGCCCCTCTACTGCCCGCGATGAGATGATAGCGGTAAAAAAGCGTTTCGGAAAGGAGGACGGGACTGTGGCCTACCACGGCTATCAGAGCTTTGCCCCCGGCGAGGCCACGCCGGAGCTGGCCCATGAGATCGGCCTTGCCCTAGCAAAAAAGCTGTGGGGTGAAAAATACCAGGTGCTGGTGGCTACCCATCTGGACAGGGAAAATCATCTGCACAATCATTTTGTAGTGAACACGGTTTCCTTCGTGGACGGCATCAAGTACCATCGTACCGAGCAGGATTATTTCGATATGCAGCGGGAATCCGACCGGCTGTGCCGGGAGTATGGGCTTTCCGTCATTGAGAACCCCCAGCGGGGAAAATCCAAGCACTACGGGGAATGGCGGGCCGAGCAGGAAGGCCGCCCCACCTATCTCTCCCTCATCAAAGCCGATGTGGATACTGCCATCCGCCAGTCTATGACGGAACGGCAGTTTTTTTATCATCTGCGGCAGATGGGCTACGACGTCAAGGTGGGCAAAGATATTACGGTCCGCCCGCCGAATTACCCCCGTGGACGCAAGCTCATGCGTAACTTTGGCGAGGACTACTCGATGGAGAACATCCGCAGGCGGATTTTAGCCCAGCGCCGCCCCCAGCGGGAACACAGGCCGGAGCCGTTTCGGTGCAGGCTCCACGGGGATTTGAAACAGGCCAAAAAGGTGACGGGGTTCCGCGCCCTCTACTTCCACTACTGCTATCTGCTGGGGGTATTCCCCCAAAAGCAGAACCGCCCGCCCAGGCGGGTGCCTCATACACTGCGGGAAGATTTGATTCGGGCGCAGGAGCTTACCGACGAAGCCCGCCTTCTCTCCCGCCACCGCATTGACACCCTGGAGCAGCTTAACGCCTATCGGTCCGATGTGGAATCTCAGCTTGCCGGCCTGACGGAACAGCGGAAAAGCCTGTACCGGAAACTTCGCACCAAGGCAGTGCTGGCCGACCCAGCCCAGCAGGAACACATTCGGGCTGAGATCTCCAAACTATCTGCGCAGATCAAGGAGCTGCGCCGGGAGGTGAAGCTGTGCGGGGATATTGCCCTGCGCTCCACTTCCATCAAGGATAAGATACAGGCCGCCCGTGAGGAAGTCTCCGGCAGGGATGAGAAAGCCCGCCAGGAGCCGGAGCAGGGCCGGGCGGCTCCCCCAGGAAGGAGATGATTTTCGATGTATAACTCAGGCGACGCGGCGGAGCAAGTGGTACGGATGAGCCTGGAGGGTGCTGAATTTGCCCTCAAGATCACCGGCACTGCCGCTAAAAATCTGGCCGCCGCCCTTTACACGGTTTTGAAAGACCAGAAAAAGACCAAGGGCAAAGCCCGTATTGAGGCTATGCTGCGGGAGAAGCGCCCCTTAAAGGTTTACACCATCAGGAAGGAGGATTGCCCGGAGTTTGCCAAGCAAGCCAAGGGGTACGGGATTCTCTATGCGCCCATCCCGGTGAAGAAAGGCGACGATACCATCGACATTCTGGTGTTCGAGGATGACGCCGCCAGAGCCAACCGGATCGTGGAGAAGTTCAAGCTCACGGTAGTGGACACGGCTTCGATCAAGGAGGATATTGAGAAATCCCGTGAACAGCGCGGCAGCGAACCCGCCGCCCCGGAGCAGGCCATGCCGGAAAAGAGCGAGGACGACCAGCTTTTGGATGAGCTGATGGAGAAGCCCGTCCAGAAGGAGAAGGCCCAGCCAGAGCACCCGGCAGCGGAGAAAACCGATTCTTTTACACCAGCGGCGGAAAAATCCCATCCGTCCGCGCCTATCTCCGAGAGCAGCAGCAAGTCCGCAAGGGGTACTTCTGATGGGGCCGAAAAGCCTTCCGTCCGGCAGGAACTGCGGGACATCCAGGCCCAGCGGAAGAAGGAGGCGGAGGCTGCCAGGGCCGAGGAGCCGGCTGCGCCCCAGAAGAAGGCGGCTCAGAAAACCACACGGCACCAGCCGCCCAAACCCAAAAAGAAACCCAAATCGAAAGAGAGGTAATCTGTGATGAATAACTTTGATGATCTGTTTGAACAGCAGCCCCAGGCGGAGACCGCGCCGCAGAAACAGGAAAGCCGGAAAGAGCGCCCTAAGCGCCAGTGGTGGCAGGTAAAAGAGGAAAAGCAGCGGAAAGAAGCCTATGCCACCTTGGATAAGATTTTTGGAGAGTTCTCCGAAGGCACGGGCAGTATGGAGGCATATCTGGATGTGCAGAGCCGGTTCCCCTTCCACTCTGCCCGCAATGCGCTGCTGATCGGGGAACAATGCCCCGACGCGGTGCGTGTAGGCGGCTACAAGGAGTGGCATTCCCAGGGGATCGAGATTTTGGAGGATGAGAAGCGTTTGCCCATCATCATCCTGGAGCCGGGCAAGGCATACCGCCGTGAGGATGGCAGCGTGGGCCAGAACTTTTACGCCAAGGAAGTCTATGATATTTCCCAGACCACGGCGCGGGATCAGGCGCAGCCCCAGGTGAGCTACGATGACCGCCTGCTCTTGAAGGGCCTGATCGCCAGTTCCCCGGTGCCTATCCGGGCTGTGGAGGAGCTGCCCCAGGGCCGTGGTGCCATGTTTTCCGCAGAGCAGAACGCCATCCTGGTGAAAAAGGGCATGGACGCGCCGGATATTTTCCGCTGTGTTTCGCTGGAGGTTGCCAATGTGCAGCTTGCCCAAAGCATGGACGGCTATTCCAGGGAAACGGACGGCTACAAAGCCTATGCGGTCAGCTATATGCTCTGCAAGCGGTATGGCGTGGACGCCAAAGAGTATGAGATTTCCAAGCTGGACGGCGTGTTTCAGGGGCAGGTTCCAAGGGAGGATATTCCTGCGGCCCTCACTGATATGCGGGACGCCTTCAAATCCTTGAATGGCCGTATGGCCAGGGCTATGGGCCTCACCCGCGACAGCAAGCAGAAGGAACAGGAACGGTAAAGGAGGTTTTGAGAAATGGAACGACAGGACAAGGTTGTCCTCACCCTGGACAGCTATGAACACGGCATTATGATCCGCGCTCTCAATGAGCTGCGTAACGATATGCTGGAGGAACAGCGCGACCCCGGCCCGGTGGAGGATGTTCTGCTGAAAACCATTGACGCCCCTCGTCGTCGCGGGCTGCACTCTCTCGTTTCGCCCGCAGGCGGGCAAAAGCTCGACCGTTCCGCCGCTCCTCCTCTCCCCACAAAGTCTGATGACTTTGCGGGGACCCCCAAGAAAGGAAGGCGCCGGGATGAAGCCAGATAACAAGGCGGGCGGCCCCTGGCTCTATGCCCTGGGGCTGGTTCCGGTGATCTGGTTCGCCCTGCTGATTGCGCCTGCCATTTCCGGGGGGCTTTCGGAGATCGTAAACGCCCTGCCTGCGGCAATGAACCATCCATTCAAAATCGTGTGGTGCGAGGACAGTGTAAAAACTGTCCTCATTTTTATTGCCGCCTATGGGCTGGGTATTGGCATTTATCTTTCATCCCGGCGCAATTACCGCAGAGGCGAAGAACACGGCTCCGCCAAATGGGGCGATCCGCGGGCCGTGAATAAGAAATACCGGGACAGGGACCTGTTCAAAAACCGCATTTTCACCCAGCACGTCCGCATGGGGCTGGATGGCCGGAAGCACCGCCGCAACCTCAACACCTTGGTGGTGGGCGGCAGCGGCGCGGGAAAAAGCCGCTTCTATGCCAAAGTGAACATCTGCCAATGCAATACGTCCTTTTTTATTCTGGACTGTAAGGGCGAGCTGCTGCGCGACTGCGGCGGCCTGCTGGAACGGATGGGCTATGAGATCAAGGTGGTGGATCTTCTGAACATGGAGAAAAGCCACTGCTACAATCCCTTTGCCTATCTGAAATCCGACAACGATGTGCAGAAGATGGTGACGAACCTGTTCAAAGCCACCACCCCGAAAGGGAGCCAGTCTAACGACCCCTTCTGGGATACGGCGGCCAGTATGCTCCTCATGGCGCTGGTGTTTTACCTGTGGTACGAAGCGCCGGAGGATGAAAAGAATTTCCCCATGGTCATGGAAATGCTCCGTGCCGGCGAGGTACGGGAGGACGATGATTCTTACCAATCCCCCCTGGATGAGCTGTTTGACCGGCTGGAAATGCGTTCCCCGGACCATATCGCCGTGAAGTATTACAAGGATTATCGTTCCGGCTCTGCCAAAACGCTGAAATCTATTCAGATCACTTTGGCGTCCCGCCTGGAGAAATTCAATCTTTCCTCGGTGGCGGCCCTCACCGCCACGGATGAACTGAACCTTTCCAGCCTGGGCGAGAAAAAAGTGGCTCTCTTTGCCCTCATTCCGGACAACGACGCCAGCTTCAACTTCCTGGTAAGCCTGCTGTATGCCAGCACCTTCCAGGAACTTTTTTATTCTGCCGACCGGCTACACGGCGGCAGCCTGCCCACACCGGTGCATTTTTTGATGGACGAGTTTGCGAATGTTTCGCTGCCCGATGATTTCGACAAGCTGCTGGCCACCATGCGCTCCCGGAATATCAGTGTTTCTATCATCATCCAGAACATTGCCCAGCTCAAGGCGCTGTTTGAAAAGCAATGGGAATCCATCATCGGCAACTGCGATGAATTTCTGTACCTGGGCGGCAATGAAACGTCCACCCACAAGCTGATCTCCGAGAACTACCTGGGGAAAAGCACCCTCTGGCTGGACACCTACGGCAAAAGCACCGGGCATTCCGGCAGCTATTCCACCAACAACCAGATCACGGGCCGGGAGCTGATGACGCCCGATGAGGTCCGTATGCTGGACAACAATCTGGCCCTGCTCTTTATCCGTGGCGAAGCGCCGCTGATGGATGAAAAGTATGACCTTTTGAAACACCCCAACATCAAGTACACCACCGATGGCGGCGCGCCCGTCTATTCCCACGGCGGCACCGAAAACGCTGTGGCGGATATGGTCATTGGCCGCCTCACCCCCGGCGACCTTGCCAATATCCAGGAGCCGGAAACCCTTTACGAGCTTCTGTCCGATGAGGACATGGAGAATATCTTTCAATTTAAGGAGGACACCCAAAATGAAACTGTTTAAGAAGGAAAGCAAGCAGAAGAAAGAAACTCGCAGCCTGCCCATGGGCAAAAAGAGCCGGAGCGTCTTTGCCGTTTATGCGGCCCTGGTGCTCATGCTGTGCTGCTGCACCACCACGGCTTTTGCCGCCAGCGACCCGTTGACGGTTATCAACAACCTCAGTGATTTCATCTTCGGCCTGATCCGCGCCGTAGGTATGATCCTGCTGGGCTTCGGCGTGGTACAGATCGGTTTGTCTCACAAATCCCACGACCCCAGCCAGCGGGCCAACGGTTTTCTTACCCTGGCCGGCGGCGTTGTGATTACGTTTGCGAAGGAGATTCTGACCCTGATTACCGGCTGATTTGAATAACGGCAGTACGGGGGCAGGTCCATGGCGGCCTGCCCCTTACCGTTGCCGGAAAGGAGGTTGTTGAATGTCCGATAACTGGGTTGTACAAAATTTGCAAAATGCCCTCGATACCTGGAACAAGTACCTGTCTGAGATCTGGCAGCTCATCACCCAAAGCCCGGAACAGTTTAAGGGCGGCTCCATCTGGGGCGTTATTGTCAACATCCATGACGCGGTAAGGGCGATTGGCCTTGCGCTTTTGGTGCTGTTCTTTGTGGTGGGCGTCATGCGTACCTGCGGCAGCTTTGCCGAGGTGAAAAAGCCGGAGCACGCCCTGAAGCTGTTTATCCGGTTCGCCATTGCCAAAGGCGTCGTGACCTATGGGCTGGAGCTGATGATGGCCCTCTTTAATATCGTCCAGGGCCTTGTCTCCACCATTATGAACGCGGCGGGCTTTGGTTCGGCCCAACAGACTGTGTTGCCCCAGGAGATCATTGACGCGGTGGAAAGCTGCGGATTTTTCGAGAGTATCCCCCTCTGGGCGGTCACGCTCATCGGCGGGCTGTTCATTACAGTCCTCAGCTTCATTATGATAATGACCGTCTACGGGCGGTTTTTTAAACTCTATTTATACACGGCCATCGCCCCCGTCCCTCTCTCCACCTTCGCCGGGGAACCGACCCAAAATGTGGGCAAGAGCTTTATCAAGAGCTATGCCGCCGTGTGTTTGGAAGGTGCCATCATTGTGCTGGCCTGCATTATCTTTTCCCTGTTCGCGGCGGCCCCGCCTGCCATTGACCCCAATGCGGCGGCAGTCACGCAGGTGTGGAGCTATATCGGGGAGCTGGTCTTTAATATGCTCGTCCTCGTGGGCGCGGTGAAAATGGCCGACCGCGTGGTGCGCGAGATGATGGGCCTGTAAAAAAGGAGGAAAACAAATGCGTTATCAAACCTATGTGTTGCACTTGATTGATGGAACCGCCATCCCAATGGTGGAGGATTACGACCTGCCCGCTGAAAAGGGAATTGTGGGCCACTTCTCCAAAGCAGCTCCAGACGAGATTTTTACCGTGGGCGACCGGCTGCTGGGCTTTGCCTATATTCCCAAGAGCAGCATTTGTGTTCAATGCCCGTGAGATGATGAAGCGGGGCCACAGCTTCAAGGACTATATCTGCCCGGACGGGATCGAGAAAAGCAGCGACTATCTGAAGCTGGGCGGCAAATTCTGCCGGGTGCTGTTCCTCAAAGACTATGCCTCTTATATTAAGGATAACATGGTGACGGAGCTTACCGATTTCAACCGCAATCTGATGTTCTCCATCGACATTGTGCCGGTTCCCACGGATGAGGCCGTGCGGGAGGTGGAAAACCGCCTGCTGGGTGTGGAAACCAACATCACCAACTGGCAGCGCCGCCAGAACGCCAACAACAACTTCTCTGCTGTGGTTCCCTATGATATGGAATTGCAGCGCAAGGAAAGCAAGGAGTTTTTGGACGACCTCACCACCCGTGACCAGAGGATGATGTTCGCGGTGATGACCCTGGCCATCACCGCCGACACCAAGGAGCAGCTTGACAGCGATACCGAAGCGGTGCTTTCCGTGGCGCGAAAGCACATGTGCCAGCTTGCGGTGCTCAAGTTCCAGCAGCTTGATGGCCTGAACACCGCCCTGCCCATCGGGGTGCGGAAAATCAACGCCTTCCGTACTCTTACTACCGAGAGTTTGGCGGTGTTCATCCCCTTCAAGGTGCAGGAGATCCAGGATAAGGGCGGCATTTACTTCGGAGAGAACGCCATTTCCCACAACCTCATCATGTGCAACAAGGCGAACCTTTTGAACCAGTCGGCCTTCCTGCTGGGCGTCCCCGGCGCGGGCAAGTCCTTCAGCGCCAAGGAGCTGATCGCGTTTCTTATGCTCCACCCGGATTACGCAAATGACGACATCCTGATCTGTGACCCGGAGGGAGAATTTGGCGCACTTGTCAAAGCCCTGGGCCGGGAGAAAGCGACGGTGGCCCATCTGGTGGCGGGCGGCAAGGACCGCTTAAACGCCATGTATATGGTGGAGGGCTACGGTGAGCAAAACCCCATCGTGGAAAAGAGCCAGTTTGTCATGTCCCTCATTGAGCAGATCGACAAGCGCGGTGTGGGGCCGCAGCATAAATCCATCATCGACCGCTGCACCGCCCTGGTGTACCCGGAGGCGGAGAATGCCGGGAGGGTGGCTACCCTCTGCGACCTGCGGAATAAGCTGCTGGAGCAGCCGGAGGATAAGGCCAGGGAGATCGCCCTTTCCCTGGAGCTGTACACCACCGGCTCCCTGGACATCTTTGGCCGGGAAAGCACGGTGGATTTGAACAAGCCCTATGTGGTGTTCGACATCCACGGTCTGGGCGAGCAGCTAAAGCCTGCCGGTTCCCTGGTCATCACCGATACGATCCTCAACCGCGTCACCCTCAACTGGAAACGGGGCAAGCGCACCCATGTGTTCATCGACGAGTTTCATGTGATGTTTGAAAATGAGCAAAGCGGCATTTTCTTTAACAGCGCATGGCGGCAGTTCAGAAAGCGCGGGGCCTACCCGACTGCTATCACGCAGAACGTGGAGTACCTTTTGGATTCCGTCCAGGCCAGCACCATGCTCTCCAACTCGGAGTTTATCGTCATGCTGAACCAGGCGGCGTCCGACCGGGCAAAGCTGGCGAAGCTCCTCAATATCTCCAATGAGCAGATGAGCTATGTCACCAATGCGGACGCAGGCTGCGGCCTCATCCGGTATGGCAGCGCCCTGGTGCCGTTCATCAACCGGTTCCCCCGTGACACCAAGCTCTATGCCCTGATGACCACCAAGCCCGGTGAAGGCGTATTCGGCGGCGAGGAGGTGCCGGCATGAGCGATCTTCGCTTTGCATCCCCGGAACACCGAGATTTCTTTTTGGATATGATGAGCGAGGCGCGGCGGAACGACTGTTACCACCGGGCCTTTTTCTATGTGATGGGGATTGCCCCGGAAACGCGGGCAAACATCCGCCAGATGTTTGACTTCAAGCAGGACTGTATCGAGCCGGATGGTATGCACGGCGGCTGGCAGACCAGCGGCACCGTCCGGGTGTGCCGCCTTGCTTTTAATCTCTGGAACGGCTATACCGACCCGGAGCACAGCAACGCCTATTCCCCGGAGGATTTGTTCTGCTGCGAGTTCGCCCCCTACTTTATGGAAGGCGTGAAAATCCGTTACCCGGAATACTGCCGGGAGCTGCCCCCTGTCAGAAAGCAGGCGGAACCGGCGCGATGATAATTTTGAGAATGGAGGAATGAACCATGGCTGAACCGGCTCTTGCGCTGCGGGACCATCCGCAGATCATAGACCTGATTTCCGTTCTGGAACAGAGCGGGCTTCAAAAACAAAAGGAAGAAGTACAGGCCCTGGTGGGCTATATCGACGGCATGGAAGAAAAGCTGTCCCAGATGATGGACGAAATGAAGGAAATGCGCCTGGAGGTGGGCAAGCTCCACGACAAGGGAATCCGCGCACGGTGCTCCCAGCTTTTGGGGACGGCAGAGGGAAAAATCCATCAGGTCAAATCTATGGTTTCCACGGCAAAGGAAAATCTCATTTCATCTGCAAAGCAGATGGTGCAGACCTTCCGGGAAAAAGGGCGCTCTGCCCTGTGCCGTGCGGCCCAGGCCCTGCACATCCCTTCCGTTCTTTCCCGGATGGGACGGGGCTTTGCCCATGCCGGCAAAGGCATGGAATCCTGCCCCGCAAGACGTGGAAAGAAAAAAACCGTTGCAGGGCAGGCAGCTTCGTGCGCCCATAATGGATTTTCAGGGTACTGCGGCGGTTTTGAGTAACATCAAGGCCGCCGTTCTCTATGCCCTTATGAAAATGACGCCCTGACGCTGACGGAATCGGCGGCCCACGGAGGGAGCCGCCATGAAGCCAAAAGCATTTCGACATAATGCGACAGAGCGCAGGCTGTCAAAAAAGTCGCTTGCTGTTCACCGTGGCTTTACGCCTTTTATACTGAACCGTCATGCCATGATTTACACGAACTAAAAAGAAACGCACTTGCTGTTGGGGCTGTTGTCCCATTCCGCAGGTGCGTTTTTCTATATAGAGGAACCCCATCATTCCCACGTTGTAGGGGGCCACCCGACCAGTCTGAATTTCTCGCAATTCAGACTGATCGGAGGTAAAACAGCGTGGACGCTGATAAAAAAAGAATATGGATTCGCGGCCAATATGTTGAGGTCACGGATGAAGTGTACCGGGCCTATATGCAGGGCGACCGGAAAAT
>CAJUNQ010000003.1 GCA_910587835.1 uncultured Oscillospiraceae bacterium
GGAATGACGAATTTTTACCCAGAAGGGGTTCATTTCAAGGAAAAAACCGCAAGGCAATCTTCCGATTGGCGAGGATTTTTGACGCAGAAAGGGGCCCCTTCTGGGTAAAAAGACGGCCTTTCCGATTTTTCAAACAAGCCCAAGTATTCCTACGATTTTTTGCCTTGCAGGGCGACAAAATCCCTCGCCCCTCCGGCATCCTCCGCCTATGAATACAGGTTCTAAAACAGCAGCAGGCGGTCCATGGACTTCACCCAGACCATGGACCGCTTCATTTTTGCCTGTTTTCAGAGCTCCCCTGCACTGACAGGCGCCCTCTCCCCTCTTGCAAAATCCCGTCAGGTAGGCTATACTATGAGTAAACGCCTGTGAGGAGCAGGGGGTATCTCCCCCTTCTCCTGCCGGCGGCTGCGCAGCCTGTTCAGAGGAAGACGGCCTTCTTCTGAGCTGTGTCAACGATCAGCGCAAACACTTTCGCGAAAGGCGGTCTTCTCTATGCAAAAGCTTATCAGCGGCAAGGTTCGGGAGGTCTATCAGGTCTCCGACTCCACGCTGGCCATTGTCACCACCGACCGGGTCTCGGCCTTTGACGTGATCCTCCCCACTCCTGTCCCCGACAAGGGCCGGGTGCTCAACGCCCTGTCCTCCTTCTGGTTCCGCTATACCGGCGACATTGTCAAAAACCACATGATCTCTGAGGACCAGGCGGACATGCCCCCCCAGCTGCAGGGCGAGGACTTCGCGGGCCGCACCATATTGGTCAAGCGGCTGAAAATGCTGCCCTTTGAGTTCATCATCCGGAGCTACCTGTTCGGCTCCATGTGGAAGGAGTACCAGAAAACCGGCGGCTATTGCGGCAAGCCCCTGCCCGCCGGGATGCAGCAGGCGGAGAAGCTCCCCGAGCCCATCCTCACCCCGTCGATCAAGGCCGAGGAGGGCCACGATGTGAACGTCTCCTTCGAGTACATGGAGGAAAAGCTGGGCGCCGAACTGACCCGCAAGGTGTATGACGCCGCCCTGGCCGTGTACAAGCGCTGCTATGACTACGCCTATGAGCGGGGCATCATCCTTGCGGACACCAAGTTTGAGTTCGGCCTGGACGAGAACAATGAGCTGGTGCTGGCCGACGAGGTGCTCACCCCGGACAGCAGCCGCTTTTGGAGCCGGGACGCCTACCGGCCGGGCATCTCTCCCGAGAGCTTTGACAAGCAGTATTTGCGGGACTGGCTGATTCAGAACAACCTGGACGGCAAGACCCCGCCCCCGGAGCTGCCGGAGGACGTGGTGAAAAACACCCGCGCCAAGTATCTGGAGTGCCAGGACCGGCTGGTCCCAGGGGAGTGAGCGCCTTGTACCGTCTGTTGGTGGTAGACGACGAGGAGATGATCCGGGGGCTCATCCGCAAGTATGCGGAGTTTGAGGGCCACCAGGTCACCGAGGCCGGCAGCGGCATGGAAGCTGTGCGCCTGTGCCGCCGGGACCCGGCGGCCTTTGACCTGATCATTATGGATGTGATGATGCCGGAGCTGGACGGCTTTTCTGCGGCCGCCGAGATTAAAAAAATCTCCTCCACTCCCATTCTCATGCTGTCAGCCCGGGGAGAGGAGTATGACAAAATACACGGCTTTGAGCTGGGGGCCGATGACTATGTGGTCAAGCCCTTCTCCCCCAAGGAGCTGATGCTGCGGGTGAACGCCATCATGAACCGGGTGCGCCCCGCCCAGCCGCAGAAGGCCCGGGAGGTAGAGGACTTTGGGGGCCTGAGCATTGACTTCGACGCCCGGGTGGTCACTGTTGACGGGGAGCGGGCGGAGCTGTCCCCCAAGGAGTATGAGCTGCTCAGCTATCTGGTGCGCAACAAGGGCCTGGCCCTTACCCGGGAGCTGCTGCTGACCAATGTGTGGGGCTACGATTTTTATGGGGACGACCGGACCCTGGACACCCACATCAAGCTGCTGCGCAAGCGGCTGGGGCCCTACAGCGGGTATATTGTCACCCTGCGGGGGGTGGGCTACCGGTTCGACCCCCCGGGAAAGAGGTGAGGGCAGTATGAAACGGAAAATATTTTACGGCCAGCTGGCCGCTCTGGCTCTGACCCTTCTGGGGGTGGCGGGGCTGGGGTTCATTCTCTTTGGCCCGGGCGAGACCAGCATGGCCGCTCTGTATCTCTTTGCGGGACTGGGCATAGCGGGGTTTGTGGGCAACGCTGCCCTGGCCCTGGTCCGCCTGCTGCTGGAAGCGGAAGGCCGGAAAAAATGAGAAAGGGAATGCAGGAGAAAGCCTCCCGCCGCCCCATGAGCGTGGGAGCCCACATGGCCCTGGGCTTTGGGGTGTTCGCCCTGGCGGCGGTGGCATTGCTGTGGGTGTTTCAGATTTTTTTGCTGGGCCCCTTCTATCAGGCCATCAAAACCGCCGAGGCGGAAAAGACCGCCCGGGCTGTCATTGCCCGGTTGGAGGACCAGGACCTGGAGCTTCGCACCCGGGAGCTCTGCCTGCGCAGCGGGTCAAACATCACGGTCAGCGACCCCCTGGGCCGGCAGTATGTGGGCTGGTATATCAACACCTTCCGGGACAGCCTGATCTTCAATCTCACCTCCCGGGAGTGGGCGGAGCTCTATAACCAGGTGAACCTGCAGGGCGGGCGGTATACCCGGGTGTTTCAGTCCCGGACAGCGGGGGCCATGGAGCTGCTGTTCTACGCCGTTACGGTGCGCACCCCCCAGGGCAGCGACCGGCTGGTGGTGATTGAGTCGGAGCTCACCCCCCTGGCCTCTACCGTGGAGACCCTGCTGGTGCAGCTGATCTGCCTTACCCTGGTGCTGGCGCCTTTGGGGGCTTTTCTGGCGGTGTATATTCCCCGGCGGCTGACACGGCCCCTGACAGAGATCAGCGAGTCGGCCAAGCAGCTGGCCCGGGGGGACTATTCGGTGCGCTTTGAGGGCCGGGGCGGCCGGGAGACCGGGGAGCTGGCCGCCACCCTGAACTTTGCCGCAGAGGAGCTCTCCAAAACCGAGGGCCTGCGCCGGGAGCTGCTGGCCAATGTGTCTCACGACCTGCGCACGCCCCTGACTATGATCAAGGGCTATGCCGAGGTGATGCGGGACCTGCCCGGAGAGAACAGTCCCGAAAATATACAGATCATTATTGACGAAGCAGGGCGGCTCAACGACCTGGTCAACGACCTTCTGGACCTGTCCCGGTTGGAGGCTGGGGTCATTACCCTGGAAAAGGAACGCTTCAACCTGACAGAGAGCATCCGGGACATTCTCACCCGCTACGACAAGCTGGCGGACTACCGCTTTCCCTTCTCCTACCAGGAGGAGGCCTGGGTGGAAGGGGACAAGCTGAAGCTCTCGCAGGTGGTGTACAATCTGGTGAACAACGCTGTCAACTATGCGGGGGAGGACAAGACGGTCTCCCTCCGGCAGGAGCTTCGGGAGGGCCGGGTGCGGGTCTCGGTGGCAGACACCGGGGAGGGTATTCCGGCGGACAAGCTGCGGGACATCTGGGAGCGGTATTACAAGGTGGACCGAGAGCACCGGCGGGCCCAGGTTGGCACCGGGCTGGGCCTGTCCATTGTAAAAAACGTGCTGGATTTACACGGCGGTACCTACGGGGTGGTCAGCGAGCTGGGAAAGGGAAGCACCTTCTGGTTTGAGCTGCCCCGGGAGGAGAGCCTCCCTGTCGGCCATTGACAGAGCGCACAGGACAAACGCCGCCTTTGGCCTGGAAGCTTTCCGGCAGGGCGGCGTTTGTCCTTATTATTCTGTTTTGAAAAGGAGGCTGTCATATGCAGGCAAAACCACTGAGCAAAAAGGGCGTGATCGGCCTGTGCTCCCCCAGCCATATCCCCCTTTATGAGGCCGCGCCCGGCCAGGAGGTTCCCAGGAGCCGGGAGTACAAAAACATCATCGCCAGCATGGAGCAGGAGGGCTTCCAGGTGGTGCAGGCGGAGAACATGTATAAAAAGACCTGGGGGTATCTTGCCTCTGACCAGGAGCGGGGTGCGGACTTTAACCAGCTGGCCGCTGACCCCAGTGTGGAGTATCTCCTGTTCGGCGGGGGCGAGGGCGCGCCGGAGGTGCTGCCCTATCTGGACTATGAGCTGTTCCGGCAGAACCCCAAGCGCATTTGCAGCTACAGCGACGGCACCAGCATTCTCAACGCCATCTGGGCCATAACAGGCCTTGAGACCTACTACGGCCAAAACCCCACCAAGTTTATGGAGTGGACGGACTATGACCGCCGCCACTTTGAGGGGCATATTCTCAGCGACAGTATGACAGAGCACGAGAAGGCCTCCCCCTGGCTTTGCCTGAACCCCGGCACAGCGGAGGGCGTGCTGTGCGGCGGCTACACCGTGAACTTTGCCCTGCTGCTGGGCACAAAATATTTCCCGGCAGACCTGCACGAGCCCCATATTCTGTTTTTGGAGGACCATGAGAAGTTCGGCGGGGAGGACCATGTCAGCGCCATGCTGGGCTATATTGAGCAGAGCGCGTTTATGAAATCCGTGACCGGGCTGGTCTTTGGCAACTACGCCGGCCACCCCTGCCCCCATCTCTACGCCCGGCTGAAGCTGCTGGGGGAGCGGCATCACATTCCCGTGGTATACTGCGACGACTTCGGCCACGGAGAAAACCACGCCATTCTGCCCATTGGGCGCAAGGCCCGGCTGACGGCAGGGGAGGACAGCGGGCTGAGGTATCTGTAGGCAGGGGCTTAGGAATGTCCCTTTCGCAGATTTTAAGGCAACACCGCACAAAGATTGCGCGTGAGTTGCGCAGTCAATTTTTTCGTCAGAGTGTACAGATTGAGTGTAGCCAATCTAGGGATTGACAAGCGAGAGCTGTGCGCTATGACGGAAAAAGTGCAAGCAAATCATGTGCAAAGGCCGTAGGCCGGTCTTTGTGCGGTGTTGCCTTAATGCAGGGGTGGGTATCATCCGCCAAGTCCGTGGAAGTACCGGAGCCCTGGGAGAGGCGGGCGGACACGCTGGTCCGGCCCCTACTAGGCCCCTGGATGTGAATCAATAGAATGCGCGGTAGGACGCTCCCCAGGGGCTTTCCGCACTTGCAATCCACCGTGAAGCGTAGTATAATGTGCGTGTCGCCACAAAAGCAAGACCCAGGGAAACGGAGCTCCCTGGGTCTCTTTACAGGGGCCGTCTCCCGACAGAGCCTTTTTTCTGTCTGGGGGAGAGCCGGTTACTTTTTTCCAGATTCTGCCGATATATGATATAGAGTGATTTTCGGAAGGAAGGGAAGCTGTATGAATTTTGCTGTCAACCGGAACACAGGCCCTGTTTCTCCTATGCGGTCCGCTGCCTGGGCCAGGCCGGAGGCCGGGGCGCAGGAGCCCGCCCCTGGCCCCCGGGACGCGGTCAGCATCTCCGGCGAGGCCCGGCAGGCCTTGGAGGGAGAGGAACTGTCCCCTGTGGAAAAGGCCCTGAAGGGCGCCACCCAGGAGCAGGTTCAGGCCTGGATGGAGGAATGGCAGACCCAGCATCAGTTGGAGGTCAACTGGAACGCTGTGGTGGACCCTGACCACAGCATCTACGCAAAAAGCTATATGGAGTCTCTGGTGTGTCAGTATGACAAGACCCGGCAGGCTGTCGAGGCCTATTATCAGGAGGGGCACCAGGAGAACCTGCGCTTTTCCAACCCCTATAACCATCTGGTGGAAAAATATAAGTTTTCCGGCTCCCCCTACTTCAAGGGGGACTGGTCCCAGGCTCAGCGGGACATGGCTTTCCGGCAGGAGGAGGCTTTGCTCCGGGGCGGGCGGGTTGTGCTGAACGACCCCTGGGCTCTGGCAGCGTCAGGCGGCGTGCCTGACGGGGAGGCTGTGGACAAGGCTGCCCGGGCCTATGCCCAAAGCGTTCTTGACCAGCTGATTGCCAAGTATAAACAGACCAAGGGCATCGAAGGATAATATTGCCGTTGAACGGACCTGTGCCCCCGGCAAGTCATACTGCTGGGCAAAGTCTGTCTCAAAGCCAGAGGGATGAAGGTTTTTTGCCCGGAAACGGTCCGTTTTCAGGCAAGTTTCAGGTACTATTGGGGGTTTGTCGCGGAAAACAGCCGTTGCAGGCGTTATTTGTCCAAACAATCAAGCTGCAAGTTGAAAACAGAGAATCGCAGAACAGAAAAGGAGAATGGAACCCATGAGCGAAAACATGGAAAGCTGCACCCATGACTGCTCCTCCTGCGGGGCGGACTGCCCGTCCCGGCAGAACCCGGAGAGCATGATCGAAAAGCTGAACGACCTGAGCCATGTGAAGAAGGTGATCGGCATTGTCAGCGGCAAGGGGGGCGTGGGCAAGTCCCTGGTCACCTCCATGCTGGCCGTCACCCTGCGCCGCCGGGAGAACGCTGTGGCAGTGCTGGACGCGGACATCACCGGGCCCAGCATTCCCAAGTGCTTTGGGCTGAAGGGCCGGGCCATGGCTGACGAGAACGGCATGTACCCCCGGGAGTCCAAAACCGGCGTAAAGGTAATGAGCATCAACCTGCTGCTGGAGGAGGAAACCGCTCCGGTGGTGTGGCGGGGCCCGGTGATTGCTGGGGCCGTGAAGCAGTTCTGGACTGACGTGGTGTGGGGGGACGTGGACTATATGTTTGTGGACATGCCCCCCGGCACCGGAGATGTGCCCTTGACCGTGTTCCAGTCTCTGCCCCTGGACGGCATTATTATTGTCACCTCTCCTCAGGAGCTGGTGGGCATGATCGTCTCCAAGGCGGTGGAGATGGCCAAGCTGATGAATATTCCTGTGCTGGGGCTGATTGAGAACCTGAGCTATTATCAGTGCCCGGACTGCGGCAAAAAGGTCAGCCTGTTTGGCGAGAGCCACCTGGACGAGGTAGCGGCCAAATACGCCCTGCCTGTGCTGGGACGGCTGCCCATTGACCCCACCTTGGCCAGCGCCTGCGACCGGGGCATTATCGAGCTGTTTGGCGGCGACTGGTTGGAAGCCGCCGCTGACCGGATTGAGGCCATGGAGTAAGGGGCAGCTGGTGCGCGCCCTGTGAATGCAAAAGGAAAGCCCCCGGTGAGAGCCGGGGGCCTTTTTGATTTAGGATTTTTCCGCGCTGGCTGCCCGGAGGAAGGTGACAATCTCCGCACGGGAGCAGCGTTTGCCGGGGTTGAAGCGGTTGTTGCCCGCGCCGGTGGTAATCCGGTTCTCCACCGCCCAGCTGATGGCCGCGTCATAAACAGAGTTGCCCGTCATGTCGCTGAAAGCCGCAGTGGCGGTGGGCTGAGGCCTTCCGGCTGCCGCCCAGAGGAAGGTCACCGCCTGGACCCGGGTGCAGGGCATGGTCGCGCCGAATTTGCCGCCGCCCATGCCGCTGGTAACGCCCTGCTCCACGGCCCAGCTGATGGCGCTGCGGAAAGCTGGCAGCGAGGGCATGTCCACAAAGTCTGCCGGGGCGGAGGGGCTGGGCCTGCCCTCTGAGGCCCAGATGAAGGTCATAATCTCCGCACGGGTGCAGGTGTCGTGGGGTTTGAAGGTGCTGCTGCTGCCCTTGCCGCTGGTGATGTTGTTCTGTACCGCCCAGGCCACCGACACGGCAAACCAGTCTCTTTCGCCCACATCGGTAAAGGCTGGCGGCGCGGGAGTGGGAGTAGGCTCGCCTGTGGGCTCAGGGGTGGGGGTAGGCTCCTCTGTGGGCTCAGGGGTGGGGGTGGGGTCGGGGGCGGTTTCGCCGTTGTAGTAAATGGTGGCGTTGGCAATCTCATCGTTAAAGTCGCCGATAGAAATTTGCGCCCACTCGCTCTCACTACCCGCATAGAATATATTTTTCAAGGCCATAATTCCCAGTGCACCTCGTTCAATCGTCCGCAGGCTTTTGGGAAGGGTTATGCTGGTCAATCCACTACAGCCGGAAAAAACATGGTCTTTCAATGTGGTAATACCCTCTGGAATTACCACGCTGACCAAGCTCTCACAATTGCTGAAAGCGCTTGAACCGATGGACTTGATCTGTTCAGGCAGCGTAATTTCTGTGATAGCACAATTATAAAAAGCGCTGTCACCAATCGTCATAAGGCTTGCAGGGAGTTGAACGGACTGCAGGCTGGTGCAGGCCCAAAAGCAGCGCTTAGGAACAGAGGTAATCCCCTCGGGAATCTGGATAGAAGTCAGCCCAGTGCATCGATAAAAAGCTTCTTCCCCAATAGAAAACACAGACTTTGGAATGTCAAGGGCGGTCAGCTGAAAGCACTGACTAAACGCAGCGTCTCCAATCGTCTTCAGCCCTTCCGGCAAGGTGACTTTCATTAAGTTCGTACATTTAAAAAACAGGTCAGCAGGCAGCGCAGTGACTTTGGCAGGGATGTTGATCTCTGTCAGACTGGCGCACTCACCAAAGGCTGATCCGTCCAGACTGAGCAGGGAGTCTGGCAGGCTGACGCTTACCAGATTATTGCAGTTCGAAAACGCTGCCCAGCCAATGCTTGTAACGCCCTCGGGAATCACGACGCTGGTGATGGTGTTGTTCATAAAAAACAGAGTGCTTCCTATTCCTGTCACCCCGCTGGGAATGACAACATGCCCCCCAGGGCCGTTGTACTTGGTGACAACGCCGTTTTCGATGACAAAATCCTCGCTGTTCGCCCCAGCGTACAGCGGCACCGCGCCCAGCAAAAGACACAGCGCCAGCAGAACTGACAGAACTCTTTTCATGCCGCAAACCTCCAAATAATAATATTTCCAGCAGCCCCCTCGGAGAGCGACAGCGGCCGCTCTCCCCCGGGCTTCTGCCGGAAATATAAAACGCGGTGCCGAGTTTTTCTCTCAACACCGCGCTGATAAAAATCAATGCTTTCGCACAGCCCTATTCAAATACCCTCTTGCAATGGAGATGGGAAATGGGTATAATAAGCCTGTGGTGCAATGTATTTTGCTGTGCTGAGTGGGTGAAGCACTCGTACAGGGCTGGTAGGTGCGCCAACACCTGCCAGCCTGCCGCATTTTATATTTCCTGGAATCATTATAGCCTATCTCCCCACAAATTGCAAGAAAAATGTGCGGGGCCGGGCCGCTTTTCCGCCCCCTGCCCTGCCGCCCGGCCGGATTGCAGAAAGCACAGCTTTTTGCACCCCGGCCGGGCTTTTTCGCGCCCAGGCCCCCGCCGGGCCCGCCGGCCAGAAGCGGGAAGTAGAAATTGTGGCTATCTCTCACAAAAAAGTGGTTTGCCCACCATATATTGTTATGGGCTGATGTGTTGATTTTTGCGCCGAAAAATGGTATCATTTCTACAAACCGTATTTTGGAGAGGAGGGCCCAGGAGCCCTCTGCGCTGGCGTTACATTGACAGGCGAGGTATATTTTGCTATACTGTAATCGGACATGGCTGAAACGAACAGGAAAGGAAGAGACCGCAGGCAATGAAAATTGGTTTGGACGTGGGTTCCACCACCCTGAAGTGTGTGGTTTACGCGGGCAGCGACCCGGTATTTCAAGAATATGAGCGGCACTATTCCCAAATCGCGGAAAAGGCCTCGGAGATGCTCTCCCGGGTCATGGAGAAGTTTCCGGAGGAGAAGGAGGCGGAGCTGTGCGTGTCGGGCTCGGCAGGCATGGGCCTTTCTGAGGACCTGCACATCCCCTTTGTGCAGGAGGTGTTTGCCACCCGCACGGCGGTAAACCGGTATCTGCCCGGGTCTGACGTGGTGATTGAGCTGGGGGGCGAGGACGCCAAGATTCTGTTTCTCTCCGGCTCTATGGAGGTGCGCATGAACGGCTCCTGCGCGGGAGGCACCGGGGCCTTTATCGACCAGATGGCCACCCTGCTGGACATTACCCCAACGGAGCTCAACGAGATTGCCGGGCAGAGCCGCAGAACCTACAGCATTGCCTCCCGGTGCGGGGTGTTCGCCAAGTCGGACATTCAGGCCCTGCTGAACCAGGGCGCGCAGAAGGACGACATTGCCGCCAGCATTCTCACCGCGGTGGTCAACCAGACTGTGGCCGGGCTGGCCCAGGGCCGGGAGATTACCGGGAAGGTGGTGTACCTGGGCGGGCCGCTTACCTTTTTCTCTCAGCTGCGGGGGGCCTTTGACAGCATTTTGGGGGTAGAGGGGGTGTGCCCCAAGGGCTCGCTGTACTATGTGGCGGCGGGGGCGGCGCTCTCGGGCCAGGGCGAGAGCCTGGACCTGGGGGAGATTACGGAGAAGATCAGAAACTACAGCTCCAGCCATGCCTACCAGAGCAGCGAGGCCCTGTTTGCCAACGAGGAGGAGTACCGGGAGTTTGCGGCCCGCCACAAAAAAGACAGCGTGCCCACCCGCGCCCCCTTGGGAGAGGACGGCGCGGCCTATGTGGGCATCGACGCGGGCTCTACCACAGTAAAGGCCGTGGCCGTCAACGAAAAAGGGGAGATCGTCTGCTCCCGGTATCTGCCCAACAGCGGCAACCCGGTCCCCCTGGTGCGGGACTTTTTGCGGGACCTGTACGCCCAATACCCCCACATCCGCATAAAAGCCGCGGCCTCTACCGGGTATGGGGAGGAAATCATCAAAAACGCCTTTCGGCTGGACTTCGGCCTGGTGGAGACCATGGCCCATTTTACCGCGGCCAAGCGCTTTTTGCCCAAGGTAGACTTTATCATCGACATTGGCGGGCAGGACATCAAGTGCTTTAAAATTAAAAACGGGGCTATTGACAATATCTTTCTCAACGAGGCCTGCTCCTCGGGCTGCGGCTCCTTTTTGCAGACCTTTGCAGGGGCTTTGGGCTATGAAATGCGGGACTTTGCCCGGCAGGGGCTGTTTGCGGACAGCCCGGTGGATTTGGGCTCGCGGTGCACGGTGTTTATGAACTCCTCTGTGAAGCAGGCCCAGAAGGACGGGGCCACCCTGGGGAACATCTCGGCGGGCCTCTCTATGAGCGTGGTGAAGAACGCCCTCTACAAGGTTATACGGGTTACCGACGCCAAAAGCCTGGGAAAGCACATTGTGGTGCAGGGCGGCACCTTTTTGAACGACGCGGTGCTGCGGGCCTTTGAGAAGGAGATTGGCCAAAACGTGACCCGGCCCTCTGCCGCCGGGCTGATGGGGGCCTACGGCGCGGCCCTGTACGCCCAAAGCCGGGGCGGAAAGCAGAGCGGTATTCTGGGGCCGGAGGAGCTGGAGGGCTTTACCCACCAGGTAAAGGCTGTCAGCTGCAACGGCTGCCAGAACCACTGCCGCCTTACCGTCAACACCTTTGCGGGCGGGGCAAAGTACATAGCGGGCAACCGCTGCGACAAGCCCCTGCAAAAGCACAGCCCCACCGCAAAATATAATTTGTACGACTATAAAAAGCAGCTGCTGGAGGCCTACCGCCCCTGCGAGGGGCCCAGGGGGCGCATCGGCATCCCCATGGGGCTCAACCTTTTCGAGCTGTACCCCTTCTGGCACACCTTTTTCCGCAGCCTGGGCTTTGGGGTAACAGCCTCGCCCCCCTCGGACCGGCAGCTGTATCTGAAGGGCCAGCACACCATCCCCTCCGACACCGTGTGCTACCCGGCCAAGCTGATGCACGGGCATATCGAGGCCCTGCTCGAGCAAAAGCCCGACGCCATCTTTTACCCCTGCATGAGCTATAATTTTGACGAGCATTTGGGCGACAACCACTACAACTGCCCGGTGGTGGCCTATTATCCCGAGGTGCTGGACGCCAACGTCACGGCCCTGGCTGAGACAAAATTTATTTACGACTATGTGGGGCCTCACCGGCGCAGGGACTTCCCCAGGAAAATGACGGCGATTCTGGGAAAGTATTTCTCCGGCATAGAGGAGAAGGAGGTAAGGGACGCGGCAGACGCGGCCTACGAGGAATATGGGGCCCATATGGAGCGTATCCGTCAAAAGGGGCGGGAGTACCTGGAATACGCCCAGGCAAACGGCCTGCCGGCGGTAATTCTGGCGGGCCGGCCCTACCACCTGGACCCGGAGGTCAACCACGGCATCGACAAGCTGATTTGCGAGTGCGGGGCCGTGGTGGTGACAGAGGACTCGGTGAGCGACCAGGTAGAAAAGTTCCCCACAAAGGTGCTTAACCAGTGGACCTACCATGCCCGGCTGTACGCGGCGGCAAAATATGTGGTGCAAAAGGGCGGCCCCAGGGTAAACCTGGTGCAGCTGGTAAGCTTTGGCTGTGGGGTAGACGCCATTACCGGCGACGAGGTGCGGGCCATTCTGGAGGAGGGCGGGCGCATTTACACCCAGATCAAGATTGACGAGATCACCAACCTGGGGGCGGTGCGCATCCGGCTGAGAAGCCTCTTTGCCGCTTTGGGGCTAGGGCTCGTTTGAAAAATCGAAAACACCGTCTTTTTGCCCCAAAGCAGTCGCTTTCTGCGTCGAAAATCCTCGTAATACGCAAGTATTACTTGCGGTTTTCTCCTTGAAATCGCCTCCTTTGGACCAAAAATCCGGCA
>CAJUNQ010000004.1 GCA_910587835.1 uncultured Oscillospiraceae bacterium
CCCTGCCTCTGGTGGGTCCCGCTGGAAGCCGGGAATCTGTTGCATAAAACTCTCGTAGGCACGGTCTGTCTTGCTTTCTGTAAACTTTGGCACTCTGCATACCTCCTAAATCTTTCTCTGGAAAAAGAAAAAGGGCCATGATTTTCATCATGCCCTTCTCAAAAATTATTTTGTTTTTCTTCTGCCCTGACTCGCTGTTTGGCAACCACGCGGGTTCAGATCCCAAAATCGAAGACTTGCCGCAGGCAATGTCTTTGGCATTCCCCCAAAACACGTCACGCCGTGACGGTCCTTTTTTGGCCTCTTGAACGCCAAAAAACCCCGGAATTCCGGGGATTTTTCGGTGTGGCATCTTTTAAGATGTGTAAACATGGTGGACCATCAGGGACTCGAACCCCGGGCCGACCGGTTATGAGCCGGTTGCTCTAACCAACTGAGCTAATGGTCCGCAAGAGCCCTGCAGTCGTGCAAGGCCTTTATTTATCATACCACATCTTTGCTGGATTGGCAAGTGTTTTTTTCACCCGCCTCATTCCCCGGTCGCAGGCTCCTCCGGCATCTCCGGCCAGAGGCTGGCCAGCCAGCTCTGAATGGCTGCAAGCCCCGGCTCGTCAAAGGGGAACTCCTTTTGCTCCGGACTGCCCGCCCGCTCAAAGCACTTGTCCTCCTGCCAGCGCCAGGCCAGCAGCTGCCCGTTCTCCTTGTCCGGGGCCACCCGGTAGCGCAAAAGCGCGTCTCCCTGGGAACGACTGCCTGTAAAGGTGTTTCCCTCTACAAAAAACGTCAGGTTCTGCATGTCAAACATATTCTTCTCCTATCCTCTCAACTTTGTGTTGACTCCGCTGCCTTTTCGTTTTGTGGGACCTGGCAGGCTTTCTGTCCTGAAAAGGTCGATAATCTCCCTCCCGCCTTGTGACTCGTTCCAGTCTCAGAAGAAAGAAACCCAGGTCCCTCCATTTCCCCGGCAACAGTCTAAAAAAGTAGTATTTATTTTCTGAGAGGAAGCCAAAAGCTTCTTCCCCTGTATTTTCCGTCTGCAAGCCATCCGCTGTTTGCCCTGCGACAGCCCGACTTACCCGCGCCAACTGCGACTGGTCTGGCTTCGCCAAGTCAGCCGGCCGCGTCCTTTGGCCCTCCTGCCACTTGGTACAGATATGCCCGTCCTTTGCTTCCTATCCGCTCTATGGCCCCCAGCTCTCTTGCCGCGCTCAAGGCCAGCGAGCCCTTCATGCCGGAAAACCGCCCCAGCCGCCGGAAGTCCTTCGCAGTAAACGCCTGGGGCAGCCCCGGAGGCAGCAGCCGCCAGGCCTCCTCCCGGCAGGGCGCCGCCACCTCGCCCATCAGGCGCACAGGCATGCGCTCCCACCGGGTGTAGCCCCGCCGGCCCCGGCCGTCCCGCAGGCGGTACTCCTCCACCTCCAACAGGGGCACCAGAAACCCCAGCCCCGGCCTTCTCAGTTGTTCCCGCAGACTGAACAGCTCCGGCAGCAGCTCCCAGGCCCCGCCTGGTTTGGGGCTTTTCCGCCGGGGAGAAAGGCTCCCGTCCGCCTCCACGTTAATCAGCCACTTCACCTCTGCCACCGGGTAGACCACGGTTACCGGGTAGTGGTCCAGAAAAAAGTCCAGCTTTTCCCGCAGCCGCCCAAAGCTGCCGGTCTGTATCTCCATAATGCCGGCTTCGTTGACAATGTCCGCCACATAACGGCCCACCCGCACCTCCCGGTGCAGCTCCTCCGGGGCCAGATACTTCTTCAGGGCCGCATGCAGGGTTTTCTCGCCCAGGGTGCCGATGCCCCCCTTGCCCCGGCCCTCCTCCATTGTCTGGCGGCAGGCCTGCAAAAAGGCCCGCTCATCCATGCCCTACCTCTGTCTGAAACAGCCGGGCAAAGTTGCCGGACAGCACCTGACGGTTCTCCTCCTCGGTCAGACCCAGGGCAAAAAACCGCGTCAGCTCCTTCTCCACCGGCCACATGGGGAAGTCTGTGCCGAACAGCACCCGCTCCGGGCCAAAGGCGGCAAAGCTCTCCCTGGCCTCCTCCTGACTGAGAAAGGCCAGAGAGCTGGAACAGTCGGTGTAGATGCCGGACCCTTTCAGCCATTGCCGGGCCTGTGCCCACTGGGTATAGCCCCCCAGATGGGCCGCAATCACCGTGAGCCCCGGCGCCCGGTCCAGCAGACGCGCCAGCCGCTCCGGCGAGGACAGGTCCCCCCGGCTGTCGCCCATATGAATCAGCACCGGCAGCTTCCTCTCCACCGCTGCCTGGAAGAAGGGGAGCATGGCCGGGCTGTCGATGGGAAAGCCCTGAAAGTCCGGGTGCAGCTTAACGCCCCGCAGCCCCCGGCGCTGCAGGTTGTCCAGCTCTCCGCTCACGTCGGCAATGTCCGGGTGCCAGGCGCCCAGTCCCACAAATTGGGGGTACTGGGCACAGGCCGACTGGATAAACTGCTGAATGGGCCCCACCTGCTCCGCTTTTGTAGCCACCGAGCACACCAGAAACCGGTCAACGCCCGCATTTCCCCCTGCCTCAGCCAGCACAGAGGGCAGGCCTACATAGCCCATGCGCAGGCCGTAAAAGTCCCCTACCGAGGCTGTGGCCTTCTCTGCAATTTTCGCCGGGTAGATGTGGGCATGGGCGTCTGCGGCAGGATAGCATACCCCCTTATGCTTCACCGGCATGGGTCAGCCCCTCCTTTTCCTGTTTTTCCCGCTCCCGCTGGGCCCGGGAGTAGCTGCACCCGCAATAGTCCTGGCGGTACAGGCCATAGGCCCGGGAGAGCTCAATAGAGCGTTTATAGCCCTCCTTCTTTTTGAAGTCGGCGGGCAGGTGCTTCACCCCATAGCGCACGCCCAGCTCCTCCCCAATCTGGTTGAGGGCCTGGGCGTTCTTCAGGGGGCTGATGCTCAGGGTCGTGGTGAAATAGTCCAGCCCCAGGTCCTTCGCGGCCCTGGCGGCCTCCTCCAGCCGCAGCCGGTAGCAGGCCAGGCACCGGGCCCCGCCCTCAGGCTCTCCCTCCAGGCCCTGTACCGCCTGGGCAAAGGCCTCCGGGTCATAGCCGCAGGACACCAGCCGGGGCTTGCGGGGCAGGGGCATTTCCTCTGTCAGACGCAGCAGCTCTGTCAGACGCTTTTCATATTCTGACTGAGGGGAGATGTTGGGATTATAGTAGAGGATGCTCACATCAAAATGGGGGCAGAGCTGTTCCAGCACCGCGCTGGAACAGGGGGCGCAGCAGACATGAAGCAGCAGGCTGGGAGCGGGGCCGTCCAGCCTGGCCAAAAGGGCGTCCAGCTCCCTGGCGTAATGACGCTTGAGATGAGGCTTGTCCATAGGGTCCTCCCAGGTATTCTGAAGTAAAGCGCAGGCAGCCCCCTGCCGGGAGCATAGCGAAGAAAAATACCTCCGCCTGCCGCGCCGGGCCTTGCGGGGAGAATCCCCCAAAAGGCCTGTGAGGACATTGTAGCACAACCAGGCCCAAGACGCAAGCCGCAGACCCTGTTCCGGGCTGTTTTTGCCGGATTTTCGGGGAATTTCAGGTTGCGTTTTGTCAAAAAGAGGTATATAATTTTAAAGGATGCCGCTTGAAAAGCGCGCCCAAACCAAACAGTGAAAGGAAGTATGAAAATGAGTGAAAGGCTCCGGCAATGGCTGGACAGCGAGATGAAGGATTATGAAGTGGTGTTTCGACGCTTTAACAACCGGCTGATGAAGCGCGTGCCCCTGTGGATGCTGTTGAGCATAGGAGGCATGGTGGCCCTGGGCTTTGCTGTAGGCTATGAGTGGACCTATGTGCTGCGGGTGCATTTCCTCATTGGCCTGGGCTTTGGGCTGTTTATTCTGCTGTGCTTCTGGCTGCAAACCCGCAGCGTCTCCATGAAAAAGGTCCGCAAGCTCTACGAGCAGGCTCTGGGCGGCCTGAGCAGCAGCGACCAGGAGGCCTTTGCCCAACAGGCCTCCCAGGCGGGCAGTGTGGACTTTTTCAACCCCGGCAGCGACAAATATCCGGCCCGGCTCACGGTGGGGCCTGACTTCTGGCTCTACTTTCGGGGCGGCTGTCAGACGTTTCGGGTGGCGGACATAGCCGGGCTAAGGGTCAAACAAGAGACCACCCGGGTAGGCTATAATGTGGGGAACAGCCATGTGCGCCAAAATCTGGGGGTGGGGCTGTCTCTGGTAGCCCACTTCCGGGAGGGCAGCGCTTCAGCGGCCCAGTCAGACTCAGCCAGCATTTTCTTAGACAACGCCAAGCAGCTGGAACAGGCCCGGGCGCTGATTGAAAAGCACTGCCCCAAAGCCCGGCCCTTGTGGAACCGGGAAACATAAAAACAGGAGGAATCCCCATGAAAACCTATAGAAAATCCCTGCTGTGCCTTTTGCTGGCCCTGACGCTGCTGGTAATGACAGCTTGCTCTGGTGGGGGCGAGGAAAAAGAGGAGGAGGTCCTGCTGCCCATCCAGGTCAACGGGATGGAGATCAAGGTGGGCGAGACCACGGTGCAGGCTCTGCTGGACCAGGGCATCGACGTCTATTGGGTCAACGACGACTACGAGCAGGTAGTGGTCGACCCCAGTCAGGAGTTGGAGGCCAACGCCTACTACTCCGGGGGCGCCATCTCCATCAGCGACGATATCTTCGCCCAGATCTCCTTTGTGACAGAGGAGGAGGCGGTCCCAATGGGGCAGGCGGTTATTGCCCGGCTAGAGTTCCATATGTTCGGCGAAGAGGACCCGGCAGTGCTGGAAGGCATACAGTTTGACGGCGTGCCGGTGGCCGAGCTCACCCGGGACAAGGCCGGGGAAAAATACCCGGACTGGACCGGCGATGAGAATATGTGGCTGAAATACGGGCTAGAGTACCAGTACAGCCTGTTCTTTGACTCATCCTCCCAAAGGCTCACCCAGTTCACTGTTGAACGGGAATACGATGTGGATTGGACCGGCAAGGACTAAGAGCCTATCCCGGAATGAGACGTGGGCAGATTGCGCAGTCAGATTGATCGTCAGATGGCGTCAAAATTTTGCAGGCAGGCTGACGCCTGTCAAGAAATTTGGCCGCTATATGACGGAAAATATGCAAACAAGATGCGTGCGGATCATTTCGGGATAGGCTCTAAGCTGCTCCGCCCGGAACAACACCCGGGACAAAAGTAAAAAGCAGGCTGCTCTCACAGCCTGCTTTTTTATATGCCGCTTGCGCCAGCCCTGCCTCACTCCACGTCAAACCGGCTGATCAGCTGGTTCAGGGTCCGGGCCTGAGAGGAGAGCTCCTTAGACACCGCAGCGCTCTCCTCGGCAGCGGCAGCGTTTGCCTGCACCACCTGAGAGATATCCTTGATGCCGCTCTCTACCAGACTGATCATCTCCGACTGCTGCAAGCTGGCGGCGGCAATCTCGTCCATCAGCTCCTTGATGGACTGAACACAGCCGTGCATACGCTGCATAGCGTCCGCCGCCATGTCGGTAGATTCTGTCCCGGTCTTCACATCCTGAATGGACCGGGTGACCAGACTGTTGGTGTTCTGGGCAGCCTCCGCCGACCGGGAGGCCAGGCTGCGCACCTCCTGGGCCACAATGGAAAAGCCCTTGCCTGCCGTACCGGCCCGCGCGGCCTCTACCGAGGCGTTCAGCGCCAGTATATTGGTCTGAAAGGCAATATCCTCCATGGTTTTGGTAATGGTGACAATGCGGGAGGAGGACTGATCGATGTTTTTGGTGGCCTCCATCAGCTGGCCCATCTTCACATCCGCTTCTTCCGCATACCCGGTGGCTTTGGACACCAGCTCCCCGGCGCTGCCGCAGCGCACGGTGCTGGTGTGTATCTGGTTGGTGATGCCCGTCACGTTTTCCACCAGCCCGTCAATAGAAGCCGCCTGCTCGGCAGTGCCCTGGCTCAGCACCTGGGCCCCTGCGGAAACATGGTCCGCACTGGTGTCCACCTGCCTTGCCACCTGGGTAATGTCCCGGATCACATAGGTCAGGTTGGTGTGAATGGCCTGCAGGCTCTCCCAAAGCACCCGAAAGTCCCCGATATACAGCCCTTCGTTTTCCTTCACATTCACAGTGAGGCGGCCCTCCGCCATCTCTCCCAGCACCCGGCCCACATCGTCAATGGTCTCACGCAGGCACCCGCAAACCCGCTGGGCAGTGCGGGCAATTCTGCCAATCTCATCCTCTCTGCCAGAAAAGCGGTCCAGCTCCTCCCCGGCAGAAAGATTCAGCTCTCCCAGGCGGCTGATGGCTCCCTCTACTACCATCAGCTCCCGGCTCTCCCGGCGCAGAATCAACAGAGTGATGAGAATAATAGCCACAGCCACCACCCCGCACAGCAGCCCCACAATAATGCGCACCGATGTCACAGCCTGAAAGACCTTTGCCGCGTCCTCCCGCACCAAAAACACCCAGCCCCGGTCCTTGAGATACTTATAGACCACCAGCTGCTCTCTGCCGTTTTCTCCCCGGTAGGAGTAGGTCCCTGCCTGGGCGTCCCCCTCCTCCCTGATGCGGCGGAGGATCTCCTGATAGCCCTGGTCAGTGGTCTCGGTGTTCAGCAGCGCCTCGTCCTCATGATAGAGATATACGCCGGTCTCCGCGTTGAGAAAGGCATACTCACTGTCCGGCATACCCTTGATGTCCAGGTTCAGCAGCGCGTCCATCAAATGGCTGGCATAAACCCCCGCGCCCACATAGCCCAGGCAGTTCTCCCCGTCAAACACCGGGTAATACATGGAGATGATCATGCTGCCTGTGCCCGGCGACTTCATAATGCCCAGGTTGGTCAGCTCCTGCCGGGCCAGAATGCTGCCCTGAAATTCCTCCAAGGACTCCCCGCTGCGGGTGGTCATGCCAATGGCCCCCTGAGAGGTGTGGGTGAGCACATGGGTGCCCGGGGTGGCTATGTACAGCCCCTCAAAAACTCCTTTGACAGAGGCAAAGTCCTCGGTGTACCGCTGGGCCTTTTCCAAAAGCGCCCGGGTCCTCCGGGTCCTGCAAAAGCTCCCGCACCTCGCTGCTCAAGGCAAAGGCCTTTACATACTCCTCTGCCGAGGCCACATAGCCGCTGGTAATCGCTGCCCGGGACTCCACCGCGTCTGTCAGCTGGTTGGTGATGTTTGCCCGCACCGTGGCGGAGGCATTGGTGGAAACCGTGAGCCAGAGCAAAAGCATTCCGGCCAGAATGAGCACTGTGGTGATCATACCAATGCGGGTGGCAAGCTTTTCTTAAAGCAATAAATCAATTTGAGAGGTTCTTTTATGCGCTTTTTCTGTATGATTTCTCAGGCCCCAGGCCTCATTTTCCCTCTGAAAATAGAGCCTCTTTTTTTACCGCAATGTATTCTGGCAGAACCCTGCGCTTGGATAAATACGCGCGTCCCCCTGAAGCATCTCGGGCCTAGAGGATGGGGTAGAGATTTGCGCCGGCTGCGGCCGCATGGCAGAGGGGAGAGCCGCCTCCGCATCAGCCCACCGGCTCCTCGCTTGCAGCAAGATTGCCGTGTCGAGGATGCAGCGGGCTCTCTCATAGCCGGCTGCACCTCCCTGGCAGATATCCTGCTCTTTGGGAGGCCTGACCGCTTACCGGGGCCAGGAGGCCTGGCCCCCGCCCGGCAGAGTGACAGTAAAAGCTACCATCCCATCCTGGCTCTCTGCGGTGATGCTGCCCCCGTGCAGGACGACGATCTCCTTGGCAATGGCCAGCCCCAGCCCCGCGCCCCCGGTGCCTGAGGAGCGGGACTCGTCCAGGCGGTAGAATTTTTCAAACAGGGCGGCAAGCTTTTCTTTGGGAATGGTTTTGCCCTGGTTGACAATGCGGACTGCCACCGCCCCCTCCTGCTCCTGTGCGGTAATGACGATTTCTGTGTTGGGGTAGCTGTAGGCCGCCGCATTCTTCAGCACGTTCTGAAACACCCGGGCCAGCTTGTCCGGGTCCCCAAAGGCAGTAAGGTCCTCCGCCGCTTTCAGCCGGGCGGTGTTGCCGTTTTGCTCAAAAACCGGCAGCAGCTCGTCTGTCAGCTGGGCCAGCAGATAGTACAGGTCTATGGGCTCTTTCTGTATCACGATTTGCTGCAGGTTGTACCGGGTGATGTCAAAAAACTCGTTAATCATCCTTTCCAGCCGGCAGGCCTTGTCCAGGGTAATGCGGGTGTACTTGGCCCGCTGCTCCGGGGGCATGTCCGGGGCCTCGTCCAAAAGGCTCAGGTAGCCGATCACAGAGGTGAGCGGCGTTTTCAGGTCGTGGGCCAGGTAGGCAATCAGGTCATTTTTGCGGGTGGTTTCCTCCTTCAGCCTGCGCTCGTTCTGCAGCAGGGCGGACTTGATGTCTGAAAGCTGGGCGGCAATCTCCGCCTGGCTTTGAGGGAACACCTCCACCGCGTCCCGGTCCCCCTCCATATAGGCCCGCAGACGCTGGCTGATGTCTGTGACGCTGCGCTTTTCCCGGCGTCTGCCCGCCAGCTGTGCAGTGAGAAAGACAAGCCCCAGCCAAATCAGGGTGATGGTGAGAAAAACGCCCAACAGCGCAGGCTTAAGACGTCTCCAATCAAGGATGGTATGCACCTCTGCCCAGCCCTCGGCAGGGTAATAGTGGGATTCGGTGATGAGAAAGGTCTCTTCAAACCAACGGACAAACACCCCGTCCAGTCCATTGTCCACCAGAAAATACAGGGCCGAACAGGCCGCGAACCCGGCAGTCAGCAGCATGAGCAGCTGTAGTATTGTTGTGATGCTACGTTTCAATTTGATACCCCACTCCCCATACTGTTTTGATATACCCCGCGCCCGGGCCCAGCTTTTCCCGCAAATGGCGGATGTGCACCGTGATGGTGTTGTTGGACTTGGTATAATACTCGTCCTGCCAGATCTGGTGGAACAACTCCTCTCCGCTGACCACCCGGCCCTTGTTCTCCAACAGAATCCGCAGAATGGAGAACTCGGTGGGGGTCAGCGCCAGGGGCCTGCCGTCCGCCTGGCACTGGTGGGTTTTCACATCCATCCAAAGGCCTCCCTGCTCCAAAACGTCCGGCTCGGGGGCAGCCCTGGCAGGGTTATACCGCTGATACCGGCGCAGCTGGGCCTTTACCCGGGCCACCAGCTCCAAGGGCCGGAAGGGCTTGGCAACATAGTCGTCCGCCCCCAGGGTCAGGCCGGTAATTTTGTCGGTCTCCTCTGCTTTGGCTGTAAGCATAATCACCGGGTAGTTGTGCCGCTCACGGAGCTTCTGGCAAATGGCAAAGCCAGTGACGCCAGGCAGCATCACATCCAGAATGGCCAGGTCCAGCTCTGTGGATTCTATACATGCCAGCGCCTCCCTGGCCGTGTAGAACTTGTACACCTCATAGTTCTCGTTGCGCAAATACAGCTCTACCAGGTCGGCAATCTCTTTTTCGTCGTCCACCACCAGAATCCTCTCCGGCATATCCGCCACCTCCTCACCTCTTTATTTTAGCAAATCTACGCCCCGGCGGCAATAGAGAAAGAAGGGAGAAATGGTTAAGATTTTCTTAGGGTTTGCTTTTGCGGGAGATTATAGAACCATGGCAGGAGCGTGCGGGCGGGATGGCTCTGCCGGCTTACTTAAAAGGGTGTCTCAGAGGCTGCTTCAGCCCCTGGACGCCCTTCCTTCTCAGACTGCCAGAAGGCCCCTGCATGTTACAAAAAAGTATACTTTCTTGCAAATGCTGCCTGGGGAAAGAGGCGAAGACGTATGTACAAAAAGCTGTTGGCCTTGTTGCTATGCTTCATGCTGGCGGCTCTGGCGGCAGAGGTCCAGGTTCCGCCCCAGGCAGCGGAGGATGACCTCTCTGAGCCGGATGTGCCCATGAACCCTACCCCATCCCAGCGGATGACACTGCCCCGGCAGAAGCGTTTGGGTCTATCACTGGCGTGCGCCTGCCCAGCATCCTTGAGAGGACGTCGCCTACTACAAGAGCTTTACGCGATAATTTCTCTAAGCTTTCAGCATTACCTCAGTCTCAAAGGCTGTAGGTCGTGTTTTTATAAGCCCTTTTGGGGTAGATGGATGACTCCTTCTGAATGACCATGTGAAAAGCCCCCCACATACCCAACGCCCTAGAGCCTTGACATAGGATGCTGCGCACAGCTTCATGCAGCACAGTCTTAGGAACTCTACCCATAAGCGGTTGACATTTTCCTCACCATATGCTATGATTGTTTTAAACAAAAAACGTAGGGAGGTAAGCAAATATGTCAGAGATTATTGCGGCAAAGGGTCGGACATCCATCAGGCGGTGGCAGCGGCTTCTGGCGGTTACGCTGGCTCTGTTGCTGGGGGCAGTATGGGTCATACCGGCAAGCCCCGCAGATGCGGAAGCGGCGTACACAGATATTCCCGGGGAGAACCACTGGTCGCATGAGGGCATCCTTTTTGTGATTTCTGAAGGCTGGATGACGGGGACTGGCAACGGCAGCTTTTCTCCCCAAAGGATAACGAGCCGGGCTGCGCTGGCCGCTGTGCTGTACCGCATTGCCGGTTCGCCGGAAACGGGCATGTCCGCGGATTTTAAGGATGTCCCCCCAAACGCCTGGTACCAAAAAGCCGTGGACTGGGCTTTTCTGACAGGAGTGTCCAGGGGATGCTCCGAAACAGCCTTTGGGCCTGACGACGCCCTTACCAGAGAACAGGCGGTTACCATGCTCTACAGCTTTGCTCAGTCGTGTGGCTATTCCCAGACAGAGCTGTCGCTTTTTTATGACCAGGATGGAGCCTATATGACCTATGCTGATTCTGACCAAGTCAGCCAGTGGGCAATTCCCGCCGTAAATTGGTGCCTGAACGCAGGACTGCTCCAAGGCAGGGAAAAAGACGGCGCTCTTTTGCTTGACCCCAAGGGCCTGGTCACCAGAGAGCAATTAGCGGCAATCCTGTACCGTTTTGACCATATAGTGAAGTGGCCTGGAAAAGGGGATGCCCTGGGAACCGAAAGCAACCGGTTAACGGTTAAGGGACTGTTGACATCGCCAAGCTATGTGATCAACGAGGCCGACGCCGCTCTCCTGGAGGAGCTTCTGGCGGACGAGGGCTGGGAAAAGACAGAAGATTTTTTGGAGTATCCCCCCTCGTTCACCCTCCATTTGGGTGATACCCAGTACCTGTTCTATGTAAGGGATGGGGCATGGCTGAATCAATGCGGCTTCATCACAACCCAAGAGGATGGGGAAAAGGCCTCTGGCGGCATGACCCCTGCAGAGCCCGCCGTGCTGCAAAGAGTCATTGATATCTGCCAGCATTATACGCCTGAATAATGAATTCTTTGATTGCAAAGCGGACCGTGAAAAAGCTGAGGACAGGAGCATTCCCGTCCTCAGCTTTTTTCGTTTCCGGCCGGCCTATCTTTATTCTTCTCTATGCTTTTACCAATGGTCAGGAACGCCCTCTTTTTTGGCGCTGGGCCGTAAAAATGTTTTTTGTTATTTGCTCCTGGTCCGTCTCGGTCAGTCCTATAAACCGGCACCCATATTCAAATTTGCCATCGTCTTTCTCTATGACGCGGACGATTTCAGCGAACATAGCCGACTCTGGCCTCTCCTCCAACAGCCTGACCTTCAGCAAAAATTTGTCGCCCTCGTGGTATTTGTACTCCGAGCCGACATTGGCCCCGCCCACGCTGATATTCAGCAGCTTGCAGGGCTTTTCCCCCATTGACAGGCCGCTGAACATTGTGGCGGTGGCTTCCAGGTTTGTGTCCAGCCGGAAAAAAGCGCGGTCATTGCCCACATGAACAACGGTCAATTCCTCCACCTGCCATATATGCTTGGGGCCGGGCGTAATGACGCCCTCCATATACACCGCTTTTCTCTCATAGTCGCTATATCCGCGAATCCTGGCATGGATGGACTCTGTGTCCTCGGCAATTTCGGATTCGGAATACTGGTGCAGCTCCGCTTTGTCTCCATGCAGGCCAAGCAGCTTTGCCACAAAAAGCAGCTGCCCTGCATCCGTTGTTACTTCCACCCGCATACCGGAATAAACGCCCAGGCTCTCGTTGGCTTCCTTGCTTTCCTGAGGCGGCTGCGCTTTCGTCTTCCTACTGAAAAGGTCAAATAAACCCACAATATTCCTCCCTGTTGTTCTAGCTTCTCAAGGCTGACCGGATTATCTTTTCTCCCACAGCTGCTTCAGCTTTTCATCGGCCCAAACGACCCGGTTCCGTCCGGACTTCTTTGCGTCGTACAGCATGGTGTCCGCAACTTTTAGGCAAAAGCCGTAGTCAGTCCCCAGCTCGGGCATCACAGTGACCCCGCCGATACTGACCGTGACCCACTGAGCCACAGACGGGTCATGGGGAATGTGCAGGTTTTCTACCTCGCGGCGGATGTTTTGCAAATGCTCAAATATCTGCTGGGAGGAGTCGCCCATAACCAGCGCGACAAATTCCTCGCCGCCGTAGCGGGCCAGAAAATCCGTGCTGCGCTGCAAGCGGGACGCCGCCGTCTGCGCCACAGTGGCGATCACTTTATCTCCGGCAGGATGGCCAAAGGTGTCGTTATACACCTTGAAGCGGTCGATGTCAAACATGCAGATGGAGATGGGAACCTGCAGCCGGATGGCCTCGCTCCACATGGTGGCGCTGCACTGCTCATACCCGCGCCGGTTCGCAATCCCTGTGAGCTGGTCGGTCATGGATTGCTGCTCAATCTGCCTGTGATAGCGGTACAGCTTGACATGTGTGTTGACCCTCGCCTTCACAATCAGAGGGTTGAACGGCTTGGTGATATAGTCAACCGCCCCCAGAATCAGCCCACGCTGCTCGTCTGCCACGCCGGACAAGCTGGTAATCAATATGACCGGGACGCTTTGGGTAATGATTTCCTCCTGCAGCTTTTTCAAGAGTGTAAAACCGTCCATTCCTGGCATCACAACATCCAGCAGAATGAGCGAGAAGTTTCCGTCGCTTGCCCAACGCAGCCCATCCTCGGCCCTCTGGGCAACGGTAACATCGTACTCGTCCTCCAGAATGGCCTTTAACCGGGCTGCTTGCACAATGCTGTCGTCTACAATCAAAATTTTTTCCATAAGCATGCCCCTTCACTATGTTTACTTCAAACTTTCTATTGACAACTCGATTTTATGTGTAAGGAATCAAAAAAGGCGCAAAAAGACAGGTGAGATCAAAACAGAGAGCATCTCGTCAGTTTTTTTAAGCTTGGCAGAAAGCCGTTTTTCCTGTATCATGCGATATGTATGCTGACTGGTTGCGGTCAAAACAACAACGCAATCAGATGATTATTCCAAGGTAGTGAATGTTCACCCCTTTCAAAGATTCAAAAAATTCCCCAAAAACCATACTTCAAAACCGGAGAGGTAGTGAACGTTCATTAACTTATGCCTAAAAATGAACCGCCTTTCAGCGGTACATCTCTATTTTCTCCCCCATTTTTTGGGTTTGTTGGGCTTCAAATAGCCGCTTAGCCCGCTGCTCAACAACTGAAACACGGTGTCCTCGGTTTCCTGGTTGTTCGGCAATATTCCCTCTACCACATATTTTGCGTACATAACCGTGGATGTGAGGACATGGAGCCACAGCAAATCCTGATTGATCCGGTCCAGGCTTGGAAAAACCCTTTTGAAAACCTGAACCATCCCAAGAAATGTCTTGAAATAGGTCACATCCCGGGTCTTGTCGTACTCTGGGAAAAACGCGCTGTCCCGGAAACGATGATAAAAAACAGTTTCATCCGGGTGGGACGTCCAGAACCGGAAATAGGGCAGCCACAGACCCTTGATCGCTCCCATCGGGTCCGTAAGCATTGCCAGAGGATTGAACCTCAAATGCTCAAAAATCACCGCCACCTGTTTGTCCACATAAGTAAAGCACTCTACCAACAGCTGCTCCTTGCCATCGAAGTGGCGGTAAATCGCCCCTGACGAAACGCCTGCCAGCTCGCTGACATTCTGGATGCGTACCCCCTCAAGGCCGTATTGCCGCACAGCCTTGATTGCCGCAAGAATGATTCGTGTTTTGGTGTCATCCAGCGTGACCACTTCCCCCCTGCAGGCTTCTCCTGTCAGCCGCTTACAGAGTAATTATATACCACTTTGCTCCTTTTGGCAATACTTTTTCGCTTATTTATCCACCGTATATTAACCATTTAGAAGCGCCTTATAGGCAAAGTTTTGTGACAAGTTCCCGCTAAAATAGAAAACCAATTTTCCAAAAAGCAACCGCGATGTGATTCCCTCAATAATGTCCACCTGGATAAGCTCAAGTAAAACCCCACCCACCAAAAAAGAACGGCAAGAGACAAGCTCTCAACCGTTCTTTTTTTGCTGACTCCATGAGGCGGACGCCTGTCCTACGCCCGAAGATTCAGCCCCCGGTCCATGGACCGCAGGGAGGCATAGTGGGGCGGCGTTACCTGGAAATTCTTCAGGAATTGGTTCATGGCGGCAAAGCCCTTTTTGCTGGCAGGCTGAAATTGGAGCAGACTGCCCAGGTTCTTCTGGTCCGCGTCCAGAAGCCCGGTGACGCTGAAATGGAAGTCCCGGGAAAGGGTTTGCAAAGCGCCGGAGGCGTCCAGAAACGAGGCCCATACCCGGGCGGCAAGTCCCTCGGTCACAGGCGCGTCCGGGTCGTCCACCGGCGTCAGCTCCGGCTCAGGGGCAATGCCGGGCTCGTAGAAAAACTGAAAGCCCTCCGGCGGGACCATGTCATAATCCAGAATCCACGGGTCCTCCGCCAGGGTCAGCCCGCCGGGAATCACATTGCTGTGCCCGGAGACAGCGGTGTTGAAATTCCGGTGGCTGAACAGCCCCAGGGCCTCATAGTCGGGAATCTCAAACTGGTCCAGCCCCCGCTCCTCCGCCATTTTTGTCACGCGACCGGTAATGGCCCCAATGGCCTCCTCGCTCTGGTGGTAGTACCTGGCGTTATAATACCGGAACTGCGCCCCCTCCCGGGAGGCGTACTGCTGCCCCTCTGCCTGGTTGCGCCGGACAGCCGCGCTGAGGATGCGCTCCCGGAAGTGGTCGTATACTGTGGAGAGAGCAACCTCCTCCATGCCCCCTGCGGCGGCAGGCACAGGGTACTGGCTCTCCCGGCAGGCGGTGAGAAAGTCTCCGGCAAGACGCTCAAAGGCGTTGGCCAGACCCTCCGCAGAGAGGCTGCCGTCAAAAAACTGGTCCGCCAAACGGTCCATCTCCTGGTCCATGGCCTCTACCGCCTTGCTGGTTTTGGGACTGGCATACAGCTTACTGTCCGTGAAAAACATTTCCTTCAGCCCCTGAATCTGCCCCTGGTGGGAGGGGAGCGGTTCGGGCTTGCCCCAGGCGGAGGAGTTCAGCTCCTCCGCTGTCACGGGGCGGCGGTCTTGAAGAGGAACGCGGTTGGACCGGCTCTGCTGGTAAACCTGATAAAGACCTGAGCCAGTAATGGGATTGCTGGCGCTCAAAGTAACCACTGCCTTTCTACCTGTTTTTTTCTTTCTATATATATATATATATAGGTAATCGGCAGCGACAGGAGAAAAATAAGGCTTAAGCCCTGATTTCCGCCTTGATCTTTCCCAGGGCCCCTTTTTCCAGCCGGGACACCTGAGCCTGAGAAATGCCCACCTGGCTGGCCACCTCCATTTGGGTGCGGCCGTCCAGAAAGCGCATGGAGAGAATGCGCTTCTCCCGGTCGCTGAGATTGTGAATGGCCTGCTTCACGGCCAGCTCCTCCAGCCATTCCTGGTCGTCTCCGCCGCCCACCTGGTCCATAATATATACCGGGTCGCCCCCGTCGGAGAAGGTGGGCTCGTAGAGAGAAACCGGCTCCACAATGGCCTCCAAAGCCACCACCACGTCCTCCCGGCGCATTTCCAGAGCCTGGGCAATCTCCTCCACTGTGGGCTCCTTCCCCTTCTCTGCGGTCAGACGCTCCTTGCACTGAATAGCCTTATAGGCAGTGTCCCGCATGGAGCGGCTGACCCGCACCGAGTTGTTGTCCCGCAGAAAACGCCGGACCTCGCCGATAATCATGGGCACCCCATAGGTGGAAAACTGCACCCCCTGGCTCACGTCAAAATGGTCGATGGCCTTCATCAGGCCAATGCAGCCCACCTGAAACAGGTCGTCGGGGTTTTCGCCCCGGTTGCCAAAACGCTGTATTACACTGAGCACCAGCCGCAGGTTGCCGGCAATCAGCTTCTCCCGGGCCTCCTTGTCGCCGTCGTGGCTGCGGATGAGCAGCTCCCGCATCTCATCGCTTTTCAATACCTTCAGCTTTGCGGTGTTGACCCCGCATATCTCAACCTTTCCCTGCATAAAAACACCTCCGTTGTTGGTCTCTTTAAAGGTATTCTCTGCCTGTTCTGGGGTTTTAAACAGGGCGCGCTCTGCCGCCGGGCGCAGGGACGGCCTGCCATATAGGAAAAATGTCTATATGGCAGGCCGAAGCAGGATGAAAAAATTTTTTTGCACAGATTCCCCGGAAACCGTCCGCCAGAAGAACAGAAGCACGCTGCCGGGCAGCGGAGGCGCGGGGGATGGTCAGGAAGGCTTTCGCACTGTGTTGGTAAATACGTCGGCCACCTCGGTGATGGTGATGTAGGCCTGGGGGTCGCACTGGTGGACCAGCTCCTTCATGCGGCCGATCTGAAAGCGGTTGAGAATGATGTAGGCGCAGCATTTCACGTTGCCGGAGTAGTAGCCAGCGGCGGGCAGAATGGTGACCCCGCAGCCAAAGGTCTCCGAGAGGGCTGAGCAGACCTCCTCCTGCTTCCCGGTGACAATCATAGCGGCTTTCGAGCGGTCTATGCCCTCCACAATAAAGTCCACGGTTTTCAGCGCGGCCATGTAGGTGACGATGGAGTAAAGGGGCAGCACCCAGCTGCCAATCACCACGCCGCACACCATGTAAAGGGCCACATTATACAGCATCACAAAGGTGCCTACCGTCAGGCCCAAACGCTTGGCAAAAATCACCGCCAGCACCTCAATGCCGTCCATGGCTCCCCCAAACCGAATGGCAAGCCCGGAGCCCATGCCGGAAATAATGCCCCCGAACAGGGCGCACAGCAGCAGGTCCTCTCCGGCCAGCGGAGAGGCAAGGCTCACGTCCACCGGGAGCACATCGGTGATGAGAAAGGCGCTGACCGCGTACACCAGCACAGTGTAGGTGGAGTAAACCGTAAAGGCCGCGCCCTGCCGCTTAAGGCCGAAGAGAAACAGAGGCACATTGAGAACCGCCAGGAAAAAGGAGAGGGAGAGCCACTCCGGGGTGATTTGGGAAAAGAGGATGGAGGCGCCGGAGATTCCGCTGTCGTAAAGCTGAACCGGGGCAATGAACAGGGTGACGCCAATGGCGTTGACAGCCCCTGCCAGAGTGAGAAGGATAAAGTTCTGGACACGGAGCGTTTTGAGCTGGGCTTTCATGGCAGTCAGATTCATAGAGTCCCTCCCGTTTCAAATTTTCAGTATATAAACCATCATATTAGAAAATGATGAAAATAGCAAGAGAAATCTGACAAATGGCTTTCGTGCCGTTCTTATTTTACCACCGGCCCATTGAAAATAATTTGTGCCTGCATAAATAATCCGGCCTGCTTTGCCCCATCCTTATCCCGAAAGAAAAAAATGAAAATAATAACGATTCCTACTTTACAAAATCTGGAAACTGTGCTATACTGTCCCTAAGCTCCCCGGCAGGCCGCAGCCTGCGGCCGCGGGCGGCTGCTCTGTGGGGAAGGGTGTGAGTAACTTGGAGGCCAGGCGGCAGAATTTCAGCCGGAAGCGGGCCGCGATTCTGGCGGCGCTGCGGGAAACCCGCTGCCATCCCACCGCCGAGTGGGTCTACCGAACCCTCAAGCCCCAATACCCGGACCTGAGCCTTGCCACGGTCTACCGCAACCTGAACCACCTGCGGGAGACCGGCCAGGTGGTGAGCCTGGGCTCTATTGGCGGATATGAGCGGTTTGACGGCGAGCTGCGCCCCCACGCCCATCTCATCTGCCAGGGCTGCGGCGCGGTAGTGGACCTGTGGCAGGGAAGCCCCTCTCCGGAGGAACTGGCGGCTGTGGCCAAAGAGGCCGGCTGCCGCATCCATGGGGTAAGCGTGGCCTTTACCGGCCTGTGCCCGGAATGCGTAAAGAAGGAGGAGCAGCATGGAGCTGAGGAAGATCACCTTTAACAATATGGACGAGCTGGCGGCGTTGACCGTGCACGAGGAGCAGCGGGAATTTGTGGCCCCCAACATGACCAGCCTGGCCGAGGCCTATGTGGCTGTCAGCAGCGGGGGCCAGGCCCACCCCTTTGGCCTGTATGAAGGGGAGCGGCCCGTAGGCTTTGTGATGTTTGGCTATGACAGCCTGAACGACCCGGACGAGCCGGCCATTGCCAAAGGAAACTACTGCCTGTGGCGGTTTATGATCGACTGGAAGCACCAGGGCAGGGGGCTGGGCAAGCTGGCCCTGCAGGCCTGCCTGGACCTGCTGAAAACCAGACCCTGGGGCCCGGCAGAGAGCGTATGGCTCAGCTATGAGCCGGAGAACCAGGCCGCGCGGGCCCTGTACCACAAATTCGGCTTTGAAGAAAACGGCCAGATGTGCGGCGAGGAGATTGTGGCCGCAAGAAAGCTCTAGTCAAAAGGCGCAGTTGTTTGGCGCGTTTGAATATAATTTTAAAACGGAGGAATGATTCACATGAAGAAGTTTGTATGCCCTGTCTGCGGTTATGTCCACGAGGGAGACACCCCCCCTGAGAAGTGCCCCCAGTGCGGCGTTCCCGGCGCAAAGTTTGTAGAGCAGAGCGGCGACATGAATTGGGCCGCCGAGCATGTGGTGGGCGTGGCCCAGGGCGTGAGCCAGGAGATTCTGGACGGCTTGCACGCCAACTTCCAGGGCGAGTGCACCGAGGTGGGCATGTACTTGGCCATGGCCCGTGTGGCCCATCGCGAGGGCTATCCTGAAATCGGCATGTACTGGGAGAAGGCCGCCTGGGAGGAGGCCGAGCATGCCGCCAAGTTTGCCGAGCTGCTGGGCGAGGTTGTGACCGACAGCACCAAGAAGAACCTGCAGATGCGGGTTGAGGCCGAGAACGGCGCTACCGACGGCAAGGTTCAGCTGGCCAAGCTGGCCAAGGAGCAGGGCCACGACGCCATTCATGACACTGTGCACGAGATGGCCCGGGACGAGGCCCGCCACGGCAAGGCCTTCAAGGGCCTGCTGGAGCGTTACTTCAAGTAAGCCATGGATATCAAGGGGAAAATCGAGGAGCTGGTAGAACGGCTCAAAAACGACAAGGCTTTGCAGGATGGCTTTCTCAAGGAGCCCATCCCCACCCTGGAGAAGCTGCTGGGCGTGGACCTGCCTGAGGAACAGCTGAAGCAGCTGGCGGACGGGGTGCGGGCAAAGCTGAACCTGGACAAGGCCGGGGACTTCCTCGGCGGATTGCTGGGTAAAAAGTAGACAAATGGAGGTTGCGGTTATGGATAAGTATGTATGCCCCTGCGGCTATGTGTACGACCCCGCTGCCGGCGACCCGGACAACGGCATTGCCCCTGGCACTCCCTGGGAGCAGGTGCCCGAGGACTGGGTGTGCCCGGTGTGCGGTCTGGGCAAGGATTCCTTTGAGAAGGAATAAGCGGCCATAGAAAAGGCCGGGGGCTTTTGGGCTCCCGGCCTTTTGCCGTTTTTCCGGCAGTTTTTTATAACTGCGTCCTTGTTCCGCTCTTGCGCTGAGCCCTGGGGGCGTGTATAATAGAAAGCAGGGCGGCAAGGCCGTCCCCAAAACCAGGAAAGAAGGATCTGTCATGAAAACAAAAAAAGCCATTCTGCTGCTTGCGGCTGTTCTGGCCGTGGCCCTGCTGGCCTCGGGATGCTCTCTTTTGGAGGAGAGCCCCAGCGCCTTTACCGCCGCCACGCTGGAGGGCGGTAGCTTTACCCAGAAGGACCTTCAGGACAAGGACCTGACCGTGGTGAACCTGTGGGCGACCTACTGCGGCCCCTGTATTGCGGAGATGCCGGACCTGGCCGCTTTTGAAAAGGCCCTGCCGGACAATGTGCGGCTGGTCACCGTGTGTATGGACGCCCAGGGCAATGAGGAGACCGCAAAGGCTCTGCTGGAAAAAGCGGGATACGAGGGCATTACCCTGGTCAGCGGAGACGAGGGCTTTTACGCCATGTTCAGCGACGTTCAGGCAGTGCCCACCACGGTCTTTCTGGACGCGGGAGGAAACCGGGTGGGAGACCCCATTGTGGGCGGCGGCCTCGCGGACTTCTCCGGCGCCTACCTGGCGGCAGTCAACAAGGCCCTGAAGGCCAGCGGCAAGGGAGAGATTCAGCTTGAGAAGTAAAATGCTGCGGCTGACACAGTGGGGGCTGCTGGCGGCAGGGGCGGCGCTCCTGACCATTGGGCTGGCGCGGCAGGAGCACAGAGAGGTTTTGCAAAAGGCGGTGATGATATGCCTGGAATGCATCGGAATCGGCTGAGCAGACTGAGGCTGTCCTTTCAGCGCAGGGTCCAGCTGGCGGCGGCTGTGCTGATGAACGGCTATGCCCTGGGCTTTGCCAAGGGGAAAATCTTTACCGGCGGCACAAAGGCCCTTTGCGTCCCGGTGCTCAACTGCTACTCGTGCCCTGGCGCGCTGGGGGCCTGTCCCATCGGGTCCCTGCAGGCGGCATTGGGAGGCAGCAGTCGGCATTTCCCCTTTTATGTGCTGGGGCTGCTGATGCTGTTCGGGGTGCTGCTGGGCCGGCTGGCCTGCGGCCTGCTGTGTCCCTTCGGGCTGGTGCAGGACCTGCTCTACAAGCTGCCCACCCCCAAATGGAAGGCGCCCAAAAGGCTCGACCGATCTGCCCGGTGGGGCAAATATCTGGTACTGCTGGTACTGGTGGTACTGATTCCCGCCTTTGCGGTGACAGACACCGGCGTCACCCCGCCGGCCTTTTGCAAATATCTCTGCCCCGCAGGCACACTGGGGGGCGGCATTCCCCTGCTGCTGACGAACCCCTCCCTGCGGGGACTGGCCGGGGCGCTTTTCAGCTGGAAGACCCTGATACTGGTCCTGATTCTGGCAGCGTCTGTGGCAACCGAGCGGCCCTTCTGCCGGTATCTCTGTCCGCTGGGGGCCTTTTATGGCCTGTTCAGCCGGTTCAGCCTGTTTCAGGTGCAGTTGGACAAGGCGAAGTGCGTGGGCTGCAAAAAATGTGAGCAGGCCTGCCCTATGGCCGTGGAGGTCACAAAAAGCTGCGGCACTGTCCACAGCCCGGAGTGCATCCGCTGCGGCAAATGCAAGTCAGTCTGCCCCACAGGGGCCATAACCACCGGCCTTGCCAAAAACCAGAACAGGCCGGGCGAGGACGAGCAGGCCTAGAGTCTGACTGGTCAGAAGAAGCCCCTGCTTTCTCTGAAAAAGCTCTTGACATGGAGCGCGCTCCATAGGGTATACTCTTTCACAACAGAATTCACAAAAGGAAAGGCAGGGATTTGCATGAGCACAAAAATCGTGCCCGGCACAGGCGGCGACAGATATGTCCCCTATGAGGAGCGCACCGGCAACGAGTCCATTGTCTACTTTACCCGGGACCTGTCTGCGGAAGGCCTGCGCAGAATCTACCAGCGGGTCAGCGGAGAAATGACCGGCAGGGTAGGGGTGAAGCTCCACACCGGCGAGCCCCATGGGCCCAACATTATCCCCCGTCCCTGGGTAGAGCATCTGATCAGAACCGAGCTGCCGGAGGCGGCGGTCATTGAGACCAACACCTACTATCAAGGGGGCCGCTACACCACCGAGGCCCACCGGGAGGCCCTGAGGACCAACGGCTGGACCTTCTGCCCGGTGGACATTATTGACGCGGACGGGACCGTTATGCTGCCGGTAAAAAACGGCAAATGGTTCACAGAGATGTCTGTGGGCAAGGGCCTCACCGGCTACGACTCCATGCTGGCGTTGACTCACTTCAAGGGCCATACCAAGGGGGGCTTCGGCGGCTCCAATAAAAACATTGGCATTGGCTGCGCCGACGGGCGGGTGGGCAAGGGCATGATTCACACCACCCCCGGCTCTGCCGACATGTGGAACATTGGGGCAGAGGAGTTTATGGAGCGTATGACCGAGTCAACCAAGGCCTCTGTTGACTTTTTTGGCAGGCATACCGCCTATGTGAATGTGATGCGCAACATGTCTGTCTCCTGCGACTGCGAGGGTGTGGGGGCTGAGCCGGTGGTCACCCCTAATATTGGCATCACGGCATCCGCCGACATTCTGGCAGTGGACCAGGCCTCGGTAGACCTGGTCTATGCCCTCAGCGAGAGCGACCGCCATGCTTTGGTGGAGCGCATGGAGACCCGCCACGGCCTGCGGCAGCTTACCTATATGAAGGAGCTGGGCATGGGTAATGACCGCTACCTTCTCATTGACATTGACAATGGCGATGCGGTGATTCTTCCCAAAGACGCGGTAAAGGGCGTAAAGCCCTTTGCGGGTTGAGCCTCACAAGAGTAAATACGAATTATAACCACCTGTCAAAGAGGTGACATGCACAAGGGTGGAAAGCCCATGCTACCGGCCAGCGTCTGAAAGCGCTGGCTTTCACATGCGTTCAACCCTATTGTCCTTACCACTTTTCTGCCCCAGATGTTTGCATTTCCACCTCGTATCTGATAGAGTATGCATGTCATTCATTTTGATGGCCTCCTTTTGTTGTCTCTCGCTGTTGCCACACCGTGTTCCTATTTTACACCAAAAGGAGTTCTTCTTTCTACATCATCGACAGAAGCTTTCTTTTGAACCACTCGCCTTGCGAGTGATTTTTGTTAAACAAAAAGAGCCCGGACCTATGGTCCGGACTCCTTTGACTATGGAATCAATCAGCTCAGGTCCATGCCGTAAACCTCGCTGATGTGAGCGGGGTCGTAGGCGTCGAAGCCCTGGAGCTCAATGTTCTTGTCATACTGCTCCTGCCAGATAGCCAGGATGCCGTCGATGTTGTTGCTCTCAACAGTCTGGACAGCCTCCTCCAGCAGCTTGTCGAACTCAGCCTCGTCCTTAGCCATCAGGATCTGGGGCAGGCGGACCTGCAGCTCATCCTGGATAGCCTTCAGCTGAATGCCTTCGTCGCTCTGGGGGTCGATGAGGTTGGTCAGGCCGGTGTTCTGGTCGGTGATGAACTTGGTGCCCTCATGGGGGTTCTCTCTGCTCTGAGAGAACAGATCGCTCTGGATAGAAACAACCCAGCTGCGCTTATCGGGATCCTGCTGAGCGTTAACAGCAAACTTGATGCTATCCATCCAGTCAGAGGAAGCAGGCTGCGTCCACAGCCAAGCGCCGGCAGCGTTCATCTCGTCAGAGGTGATGTCGGCATAAGGCTTGGTCAGCTGGGGAATGCCGTTCTCGTCGATGCCTTCCCACAGACCGCCCTCCGGGCCGTAGCAAACCTCACGGGTACCCTCTTCGGAGATCAGGTAAGTAAACAGGTCGAAAATACGCTGGGGACGCTTTGCGCTGGTGGTGATAACGTTAACGTTCCAGCCCACAGTGCCATTCTCGTCGCCGTAGCAGACCTTAACATCCTTGTTGGCCTTGGGCCACATGGGGAAGTCCTTGGTGATCTCGCTGTTGGGATCGCCCAAAACCTCGTAAGAAACCTCGCCGTTGGACTTCTCGCGGGTAATGCGGCGGAAGTTGTTGGAGTCGTCCTGAGAGAAGTCGTAGAACATCAGGGCGGGACGGCCGTTGGTCATCTTCTCCTCCCACATGGGGCCGTCGTCAGTGAACTCCTCAGAGGACCACAGGCCCTCGTTGTACCACTGATTAGCCATCTTCAGAGCCTCAACAAACAGGGGCTCGCGCACGCAGATCTCCAGCTTGCTGTTCTCCTGGGTGAAGTAGTTCTCAACCAGGTTGCGGGCGCCCAAAGAGCGGTAGAACTGCTGGTATACATAGAAGCCGTTGTTGGTGTTGGTGGTTGCAAAGGGAATGATGGACTGACCGGTGTAGGAGGTCAGGTTCGCTTCCTTGACCTTTACACAGTAGTCATGCAGATCGTCCATGGTCTCCAGCTTGGGAGAGCCGACTTTCTTATAGGTATCTGTGTTGATGATCCAGCCGTAGTTGCCGCCGGTGGCCACAGCGCCCTCGCCGCGGGGCCAGTTGGGGATGCCGTACAGCTTGCCGTCGACCTTCTGGAGCTCTTTGGCGATCTCGGCCACGTCAGTCTCGAAGGAGCAGCCGGGATACATGAACTGCTCGATCTCCTGCAGAGCGCCGGCACGGGCCACGCTGTTCAGCACGCGGCCGCGGTCCAGAATCATGGAGTCGGGCAGGTCGCCGCCGGTCAGCATGATGTTCAGCTTGGAGTCGGGGTCAGCGTCGGGCATGGAGAACTCCACGTCCACGTTGAACTTGTCGGCCCAATACGCGGAGACAGCGTCACCGCCCCACTCCTTCAGCTGAGCCCAGTCATAGTACCAGTAGCAGGTGAAAGCATAGTGCTCGCTGGTATCGTCGGGACCAGCAGAGACATTGCTGGGCTCGCCTTCGTCCTCGCCGGCAGAGCTGGCGTCGCCGCTCTCGGTGCTGGCGGTGGAGCTGTTGCCGCCGCTGCTGGAGCTGTTGCCGCTGTCGCCGCAAGCCGCAAACACGCTTACGACCAGGGCAAGAGCCAGCAACAGGGCCAAAATTCTCTTGCTCATTGTTTTCGTCCTCCTAAGACAAAAATTATTTTCATTCAGGCTGGCGGACAGCCCACTGCCGTCCGCCGCCCGGAATGACATAGTGAATCCTGCGCTCCCCTATCAGCCCTTGATGGAGCCGATCATGATGCCCTTGAGGAAGAACCTCTGCAGGAAGGGGTAGATGATAACGATGGGCAGGATAGAAGTAATCATGGTGGCCATGGTAATAGAGCGCACATTGGTCTCTTTGCCCTTGGCTACGTTACCTATAGCAGCAGCACTAGCGCCGGACGCAGCCATCTTTTCGGCAAAGGCGGCCTCGTTGATAATGCGCAGCAGCACAGAGGTCATGGGCTTCAGGTCCTGGTCGGTGATGTAGATGTTGGGCATAAACCAGTCGTTCCAATGGAACACGCCGAAGTACAGGGCGATGGTGGCAATAATGGGGGTGGAGACGGGCCAATAGATTTTAAAGAAGATGGTGATGTAGTTGGCGCCGTCAATACGGGCGGACTCCTCCAGAGCGTCCGGCACAGACTGGAAATAGGAACGCATGAGGATCATATTCCAGATATTTACCAGGTTGGGGATGATGTAAACCCAGAAGGTGTTGGCCAGGCCCAGGGTGCGGATGAGGAAGTAGGTGGGGATCAGGCCGCCGCCGAAGTACATGGGGATCAGGCAGAAGAAGGTGTAGAACTTTCTGCCTGCCAGGTTCTTACGGGAGAGGCCGAAAGCCAGAGCGCCGGTGACCACCAGGCCGGATGCGGCACCGAGGAAGGTACGGGCAAAGGTGATGCCATAGGCCTTCCAGATCATGGGGTTGGTGAACACCTGCTTGTAGTTGGCTGCGGTAGGCACACGGGGATAGACGGTGATGCCGCCCAGAATCGTGTCGTCCGCTTTGTTGAAGGAAATAGCAAGAGAGTTCAGGAAGGGGTACAGCGTGGTGATGAACACCGTGACCATAATGACCACCATGGCTATAATGATGACATAGTCGCTGAACACCTTTTTGGATTTCATCTTATGTCTCGTTTCTTTTACACCTGTCATAAGGCATAAGCCTCCTTTCTCCAATTATTATCAGAACAGGGCGTTTTCACCAGCCTTATCGGCAATAGTGTTGGCGCCAATCAGCAGCACAAAGTTGATCAGGGACTTGACCAGGCCTGCCGCAGTACCGAAGGAAGCGCGGTTCTCAGAGATACCTACCTTGAAGATGTAGGTGTCGATGACGTTGGCAGTCTCCTTCAGCATGGGGTTGCCCATCTGCTTGGTGAGCATCATGATCTGGTCAAAGTTCTGGTTCAGAATGCCGCCCACGTTCATGATAAAGAGGAGAACGATGGTGGGCTTGATCGCCTTGATGGTGATATGCCACATCTTCTGGGCGCGGGTGGCGCCGTCGATATCGGCGGCCTCATACATCTCCGCGTCCACACCGGCCATGGCCGAGATAAAGATGATGGAGTTCCAGCCCAGCTCCTTCCAGATGTCGGAGACCAGGGCCAGGCCCCAGAACAGGTCGCCCCTGCCAAAGAAGTCGATGGGCTCCTTGAACAGGCCGGTGGCCAGCAGAATCTCATTGACCGCGCCGCCGTCAACCTTCAGGAAGTCGAACAGCAGCGTGGCGCACACGGTCCAGGAAATGAAGTGGGGCAGGTAGCTGACCGTCTGGATGACCTTTTTGGTAAGGTCATGGTGCATCTCATTGAGGAACACCGCGAAAATAATGGGGCACACAAAGCCAATGGTGAGCTTCAGGCCGCTGATGGCCAGGGTGTTGCGCAGCACCATGGGCAGGTTCTTGTCTGTAAACAGCATAATGAACTGCTTGAAGCCCACCCACTCGCTCTGGCCGGGGAAATCGCCCAGGCGGTACTCCTGGAACGCCATGACCAGACCGTAGATGGGTATGTAGCTGAACACGAACAGCAACAGGATGCCAGGGATCACCAGAATCTGCAGATCCCATTGCTCGATGGCCCGGGCAAAGAAATTCGCCTTCTTTCTCGGGGCGGTGCTTGGATTAGTCAATGCTCATCACTCCCATTGGCTTTCCCTCTTGCAGGGAAAGCCATTTTTATTGCGGGGGGCATGCCCCCCAAAAAATTTTTTCGTGCCCGTGCGTATTGCGTATCAGTGACCTTGGCTATCCCTCCCCAGTTAAAGTGGAATTGCCGCCGGGAGCCCTCGGGGGCTGTCCGGCCAGGAGAGACCAGCCTCTCCAGGATAGCTATATAACAATTTTCACAGCTACACAGCTATCATCCATGGCTATAATACCATATCCCGCACGAAATTGCAAGCAAAATAAAAATTTTTTCTGAAAAAATTGTGAACTATGCTTGGAGCGAGCAAATAATGACTGAAAACCATAGGGCGGGCAGATTTTTTTTGCACTATCCGTCAGGGGAAAAATCGACAAATAATCCCGCAGACGCTTGCTATTTTCCCGCTTTTAGAGTATACTGCGTAATAGATTGTGAAACCAGAGAGGACGGATGGACATGCCCTTTATTGATGTAAAAGCCAGCTGCCCCATCACCCCCGAGCAGGAGGCCGGCCTGAAAACCCAGCTGGGCCAGGCCATTGCCATGCTGCCCGGCAAAACAGAGGAGAGCCTGATGCTGCGCTTTACCGGCCAGTGCCGCATGTGGCATGCCGGAGCGCAAAACGGGCCCATTGTTATGGTGGAGGCCGCCATCTATGGCAGCGCTCCCTCTCAGGCGGTCCAGTCCTTTGGCAGCTTTACTGTAAAGCTGCTGAAGGAGACGCTGGACGCCAGAACGGTCTATTTCAATCTGAGGCAGAGCACCGATTGGGCCTGGTAGGCTTTGGCCCGCCAATGCCGCTATATACATTACCACAAACACAGCCTGGTGAACAGTTACAAAATTACTACAATTTCACAAGCCCCACTGTTTTCCCGTGGGAGCACGGAGAAAGGATACTCCGTTTTATCAGAAAGGAATGTGCATTATGCCAAACAAGAAAATAGCCATTGTCATGGGCAGCGACAGCGACCTGCCCGCCGTTGCCCCGGCCAAAAAACGCCTGGAAAGCCTGGGCATTCCCCTGGAGGCCCACATTATTTCTGCCCACCGCACCCCTGAGGCTGCGGCGGAGTTCTCGAAAAACGCCCGGAGCATGGGCTTTGGGGCCATCATCGCGGCGGCGGGCAAGGCCGCCCACCTGGCCGGGGCCCTGGCGGCCAACACCACCCTGCCGGTAATCGGCATTCCCATCAAGTCCTCTACCCTGGACGGGCTGGACGCTTTGCTCTCTACAGTACAGATGCCCAGCGGCGTGCCTGTGGCCACTGTGGCCATTGACGGGGCTGACAACGCCGCCCTGCTGGCAGCGCAGATTCTGGCAGTGGAGGACGAGGCCCTGGCGGCAAAGCTGCAGCAGCTGAAGGAGGACATGAAGCAGGGCGCGCTTGACAAGGACGCCGCTTTACAGTCTCGGGACTGGTAAGGGGAACTCCTTTCCACCGGGAGGCTCCCTCCGGCGCCGGCGTCAGGCTAAGACTGCCAGGTAAGAACGGCGGCAAGACCCTTTGAACCGGGCCGGAGAGGAAGGAATGCCTCTACATTACTATTTATAGAATAAGCATAACAGCTTTTTGGATGGGACAAGCTGCCAGAAGTCAAAATAAACATATGGAAAGGACCCATGGAGCATGAAAAAAACTATCATGAGGAAATACGCCAAGCTGGCTGTCCAGAAGGGCGTCAACCTGCACAAGGGCCAGGCCTGCGTCATCCAGGCCAGCGTCAGCGAGCATGACTTTGCCGAAATGGTGGCCGAGGAGGCCTACCGGGCCGGGGCCAAATGGGTGCGGATGGAGTGGACGGACCAGGCCGTCACCCGGCTCCACTACCGGCACCAGACCGTCACCGAGCTTTGCAAGGTGGCGGACTGGACCGTGGAAAAGATGAAGTTCACCGCCAAGGAGCTGCCCTGCATGATCCATATCGCCTCCGCCGACCCGGACGGCTTGAAGGGCGTCGACCCCGGCAAAATGCAGAAGGCCATGATCGCCCAGAGCAAGGTGTTCAAGCCCATCCAGGACGAGATGGAGAACAAGTACCAGTGGACCATTGTAGCAGTGCCCTCCAAGGCCTGGGCCAAAAAGGTCTTCCCCGGCGAGCGGACCAGCACTGCTGTGGAGAAGCTGTGGGAGGAAATCCTTCGGGCCGTGCGCATCACGGAGGACAATGACCCAGCGGCCGAGTGGGACCGGCACAACCAGACCCTGCGGGAGAAGTGTGAAAAGCTCAACGCCATGGACCTGGACTACCTGCACTATCAGGCCCCCAACGGCACGGACTTCAAATGCTGGCTCATTCCCGGGGGCACCTGGCACGGGGGCTGCGACACCCTGCCCAACGGCAAGGTCTACAACCCCAACATGCCCAGCGAGGAGGTCTTCACCTCTCCCCTGCGGGGCAAATGCGAGGGCACGGTGGTCTCTACCCTGCCCCTCTCCTACCAGGGCACGGTGATCGACAGCTTCTCCATGGACTTCAAGGACGGCAGGGCTGTGGCGGTCCACGCCAAGGAGCACCAGGACCTGCTGGAGAAGATGATCGCCATGGACGAGGGCGCGGCCATGCTGGGCGAGCTGGCTCTGGTGCCCCACGACTCCCCCATCTCCAACAGCGGGGTGCTGTTCTACAACACCCTGTTCGACGAGAACGCCGCCTGCCACATCGCCATGGGCCGGGGCTTCAACGAGACCGTCCCCGGCTTTGCGGACATGAGCAAGGATGAGCTCAAGGAGAAGGGCATCAACGACTCCATGATCCATGTGGACTTTATGATCGGCTGCAAAGACCTGAACATCACAGGCTATACAAGAGACGGCAGAGAGGTCGCCATTTTCAGGGACGGCGGCTGGGCCATCTGACGGAACAGGAGGAGCAAACATGAGCATTGACCAGGAGAGCCTGGCTCCCCAGGAGGAGCAGAAACTGAACAGCTACAGCGACAGCTATAAGGCCGCAGGGGTGGACGTGACCGCGGGGTACGCCTCGGTGGAGCTGATGAAGAAGCATGTGGCCCGCACCATGATCCCCGGGGTGGTCTCGGGCATCGGCGGGTTTGGGGGGCTGTTTCAGCCTGACCTGGCCGGGATGAAGGAGCCCCTGCTGGTCTCGGGCACCGACGGGGTGGGCACCAAGCTGAAGATTGCCATGCTGCTGGACCGGCATGACACCATTGGCATCGACGCGGTAGCCATGTGCGTCAACGATGTGATATGCTGCGGCGCAAGGCCCCTGTTCTTTCTGGACTACATTGCCTGCGGCAAGAACTACCCGGAGAAGATCGCCTCTATTGTCTCCGGGGTGGCTGAGGGCTGCGTACAGGCAGGCTGCGCCCTCATCGGCGGGGAGACTGCCGAGCACCCGGGCATGATGCCCCCTGAGGACTATGATCTGGCCGGGTTCACCGTGGGCGTGGTGGACCGGGAGAAGGTTATTGACGGCAGCCGCCTGTCCCCTGGGGACGTGCTCATCGGGGTGAAGTCCTCGGGCGTGCACTCCAATGGTTTTTCGCTGGTGCGCAAGGTCTTCGGCATCGGCAAAATAGAGGACTCCGGGGAGTCGCTGGTGGGCGCGGCCATGGGGCTGGCGGTGTCCGTGGCAAAAATGCTGCAGAAGGACCAGGACATTGTCAACCGCCATTATGACGAGCTGGGCGGCGCCCTGGGCGAAGCCCTGCTCACCCCCACCCGCATCTACGTCAAGGCCGCGCTGGCGGCTATAGAGGCTGCGGACGTGAAGGCTGTCAGCCACATTACCGGCGGCGGGTTCTACGAGAACATCCCCCGTATGCTTACCCCCGGCCTCACCGCGAAAATTGAGAAGGCCGCTGTGCCCGTCCTCCCCATTTTCAGCCTGATTCAGCAGACCGGCGGCATTCCGGAGCGGGACATGTTCAACACCTTCAATATGGGGGTGGGCCTGTGCCTGGCCGTGTCCAAGGGGACGGCGGACCAGGCGGTGGCCGCTATCAACGGCGCGGGCGAGGAGGCCTTTGTGCTGGGCGAGGTGGTCTCCGGAGAGGAGGGCGTTATTCTATGGTGAGAATCGGCGTGCTGGTCTCAGGAGGAGGCACCAACCTGCAGCAGCTTATTGACGCTCAGGCCACCGGAAGACTGGGCGGCGGGGAGATCGTCACGGTGATCTCCAGCAAGCCGGGGGTCTATGCCCTGGAGCGGGCCCAAAAGGCCGGCATTGAGGCCATTGCCCTGAGCCGGAAGGACTACCCTGACGTGGAGGTCTACAGCCAGGCGTTGATCGACGCCCTGAAGGCCCGGAACGTGGAGCTGGTAGTGCTCTCGGGCTTTCTCACCATTACCAGCGACAGCTTTGTGCAGGCCTTCCCCAACCGCATCATGAACGTGCACCCGGCCCTGCTGCCGGCCTTTGGGGGCAAGGGCTACTATGGGCTGCATGTGCACGAGGCCGTGCTCAGCCGGGGCTGCAAGCTCACCGGGGCCACGGTGCACTTTGCCAACGAGGTATGCGACGGGGGGCCCATCATCCTGCAAAAGGCGGTGGCGGTCCAGGAGGGCGACACCCCGGAGAGCTTGCAGAAACGGGTGATGGAGCAGGCTGAGTGGACGCTGCTGCCAGAGGCCGTGTCTCTGTTCTGCCAGGGGCGGCTGAGGGTGGAGGACGGAAAGGTGTCCATTGCCCCGGCACACGCCGGCGAGAACGCCGGAGCCGCCCCTTCAGAAGGAGTCAAGCAATGAAAACCAAGGACGCCAGGATTGAACGCTTCCATCTGGATGCCCCCATCCACATGACCGGGCTCAGTCTGGCAGGCTCTGACCTGCCCCCGGCCTTTGAGAGCCTGGGCATACTCTGGGACAGGTTCCACACCCAACTGCGGGACTGTCTGCCCGGGGCTGTTCAGCCCGCCGTGGAGGTGGGAGTCAGCCTGATGGAAAAAGACTATATGGTAGGCGGCCAGACCGCCTCTCCCAGCCAGGGCCCGGGCCTTGCGAGCTTCACCATTCCGGCCGGGGACTATGTTAAGGGCAGCTTTTCCGCCGGTTCCTTTGGAGAGCTGGTGGACGGCAAGCTGCAAACCATCTGGGAGGACATATCTGCCTGGGCCAAGAAGCAGGGGCTGGCTTTGGGCCGCTTCAGCGCGGAGATCTACCCCCAGGACACAGTAAGCCTGCCCAGACCCAGTATGTACTGCCTCTGCCCCATCCAGTCAACCGAACCCTGAAAGCCTGCAAATAAAAAGTCAAGCCCCTTAAG
>CAJUNQ010000005.1 GCA_910587835.1 uncultured Oscillospiraceae bacterium
ACCGTCTTTTTGCCCCAAAGCAGTCGCTTTCTGCGTCGAAAATCCTCGTAATACGCAAGTATTACTTGCGGTTTTCTCCTTGAAATCGCCTCCTTTGGACCAAAAATCCGGCATTTCCTCTATTTTCAAACAAGCCCTAGTTTATTACAGTATACAAAACGAAAGCGAGGAAACCGCCATGTTTGCCATTGCGATCGACGGACCCGCCGGAGCAGGGAAGTCCAGCGTTGCCAAGGCCGCGGCCAAGGCCCTGGGCTTTACCTATGTGGACACCGGCGCCCTGTACCGCACCATTACCTTATATATGCTGGAAAACGGGGTGGAGCTGAAGGACCCTGCCGCCGTAGCCGCAGCCCTGCCGGGGCTGAAGGTCTCGTTGGAATATGGGGACCAGGGCCAGCGCACCCTTTTGAATGGCCGGGACGTGTCAGAGGCCATCCGCACCGAGGAGGTGTCCATTGCCACCTCCCGGTGGGTGGCCCATGTGCCGGCAGTGCGGGCCTTTCTGCTGGACCTGCAGCGGGAGCTGGCCGCGCGCAGCAATGTGGTGATGGATGGCAGGGACATTGGCACGGTGATTCTGCCCGGGGCCCAGCTAAAGGTATTTCTCACTGCGTCGGCAGAGGAACGGGCCAGGCGGCGGACCCTGCAGCTGGAGCAGGCCGGGGAGTCTGCGGACTTTGCCCGGGTGCTGGATGAGGTGGAGCGCCGGGACCGGCAGGACGCCCCTCAGCTGGAGCAGCTTCCCCCGGACGGCGTGACCCTGGACACCACGGGGCTGAGCTTTGACCAGGTGGTACAGCGGCTGACCGGCATGGCCCAAGAGCGGATGGACCGGAAGACGGAAGGGGAGGAGGGGTAAGAGGTGGCAAAAAAACCAGCGGTACGGCGCAAGGGACTTCTCTATATTATCGGCTGTTTTTTTCTTACTCTGTTCTATTATCCTGTGTTCCGGCTGAAGGTGGAGGGCCGGGAGAACATTCCCAAAACCGGGCCGGTGCTGCTGTGCAGCAACCACATGGCCAAGCGGGACCCGGTGATGCTGGGGGTGGCCGCGTCCCGGCGGCAGGTCTGCTATATGGCCAAAGAGGAGCTGTTTGAAAACTGGTTCATCGGCGGCCTGCTGCGGAGGCTGGGGGCCTTTCCCGTGCGGCGGGGCAGCGGCGGGGCCGACGCTCTGGCAGACGCCTACCGGATTCTGGACGGGAACGGCATGGTGGGGGTGTTTATTGAGGGACACCGCTCTAAGGATGGGCTGCTGCAGCGGCCCAAGACCGGCGCGGCTCTGCTGGCCTACCGGACCAAAGCCCCGGTGGTGCCGGTGTGCATCACTGCCGGGGACGGAGGCCTGCCCAAAAAATTCAAGCGGCATGTGGTCAAGTTTGGCAAGCCCATCTCTGCCAGTGAGCTGAACATTCCCGACGATTCCAGCATGCAGCTGCGCCGGGCCAGCCGCGTCATTATGAGCGGCATTTCAGCCCTGCGGGAGGAGACCCTCAAGGAGCTGGGCCTGCCCTCTCAGCTGGCGGAGACGGAGGAAAAGCCGCCCCGTCCCGCAGCGGAATGAAGGGGAAGGCTCTGCCTGCGCTCTGTCCCCCTCCTCTGCGGCCCGGGGACACTATTGGCCTGTTTACCTCCTCCTATCCCCTGGCCCAGGAGGCTCCGGAGGCCGCAGGGCTGGCCATGTTCCGGCTGCGGGCTTTGGGATATCAGGTCAAGCCGGGCATTCTCATGAACAGCAGGGACTGCTACCGCTCCGGCTCCATTCAGGAGCGGGCCCAGGAGCTCAACGCCCTGCTGGCGGATGACTCGGTGCAGTGCGTTATGGCCACTGTGGGGGGCATGGCGTCCAACTCCATTCTGCCGTATATTGACTATGAGCAGATCAGAAGAACGCCCAAAATCATCATCGGCCATTCAGACGTCACCGCCATTTTGCTGGGGGTGTACGCCATGACCGGGCTGGTCACCTACTACGGCCCCAACCTGGTGACTACCTTTGGGCAGTATCCTCCCCTGCTGGACGCTACGGAGCGCTGCTTTGCAGAGGTGTTGGGAGGCTATACGCCGCCTTACAGCTACCGAAAGCCTGAGGTCTACTCTCAGGAGCTGACCCTCTGGTCCCAGGGGCCTACCCCTAAGGAGCCCCAGCCCAACCGCTGGGTCACAGTCAGGGGCGGCCGGGCCAGCGGGCGGCTGATCGGCGGGAACCTGAACACTCTCACCGGGATTGCCGGCAGTCCCTATATGCCGGAGATCAGACAGGGGGACATTCTGTTTTTGGAGGACACGGAGAAATTCGCCGCCCATGCAGAGCGTTACTTCTCCTGGCTGAAGCTGTGCGGGGTGTTCCGCCGGGCCGGCGGGCTGATTTTGGGCAAGCACCGCCAGTTCGACAGCCAGGGGACCGGCAGAACGCCTGCGCAGATCCTTTTGGAGGTGATTGGCCAGCCGGATTTTCCTATTCTGGCGGACTTTGACTGCTGCCACACAGTCCCCATGCTCACCCTGCCATTGGGGAAGCGGGTTCAGCTGGACGGGGACAGCCAGACGGTCACGCTTTTGGAATAGCTGAAATATTTTTTCAAAAAAGGAGGACGCTATGGAGATTGCGCTCGCTCCCTCCGCCGGGTTCTGTTTTGGGGCCCGGCGGGCGGTGGAAATGGTCTACAGCCTGGTGCATCAGGGAAAAAAGGCGGCTACTCTGGGGGCGCTGCTCCACAACCCCCAGCTGGTAGAGGACCTGAAGTCCAAGGGGGTGCAGGTAGTCTCCTCCCCCCGGGACACGCCCCCCGGCCATGTGCTGGTGCTGCGGTCTCACGGGGTGACGGTTCAGGTGGAGGCGGAAGCCAGGGCCCTGGGCCTGGAATGTGTGGACGCCACCTGTCCCTTTGTGAAAAAAATACACCGCCTGGCCGGGCAGGCAGGGGATGAGGGGCGGGTCTTTCTTCTTATGGGAGACCGGGACCACCCGGAGGTGCAAGGCGTTGTCAGCCACTGCAAAGGCCCCTGCTTTGTGTGCCGGGACCGGGAGGAACTGGAAAATTTGCTTCAAAAACACCCGGAATGGAGGGCTGAGCCTGTCGCGGCGGCGGCGCAGACCACTTTTTCGCTGGATGAGTGGCAAAAATGTTCGGAAACTCTGAAAAAAGTATGTACAAACGCCGCGGTTTTTGATACAATATGTAATGCAACAGCGAAACGGCAGAAAGAGGCGCTGGAACTGGCCCGCCGGTGTGACGTGATGCTCGTCATCGGGGGCAGGGACAGCTCAAACACGGCAAAGCTCCAAAGCATCTGCGCGGGGCAATGCACGACCTATCTCATCGAAAAGGCGAGCGAGCTCAGCAGTCTTCCCGCTTTTTCCGCCGGCCTGAGCGTTGGCATCACAGCGGGGGCCTCCACGCCCCCAAGTATAATTAAGGAGGTACTTGATACCATGGCGGAAGTGAACAGCACGGAACTGAATTTTGAGGAGATGCTTGAGGAGTCGCTCAAGAGCATGAATACAGACGAAAAGGTACATGGCGTAGTCGTTGGCATCTCCCCCACCGAGGTCTATGTGGACGTAGGCCGCAAGCAGGCGGGCTTTATCCCCGCTGCAGAGCTCTCTAACGACCCCTCTGTCAGACCCGAGGACGTGGTGAAGATGGGGGACGAGCTGGAGCTGCTGATTATGAAGACCAATGACCAGGAGGGCACCATTATGCTCTCTAAGCGCCGGGTAGACGCCATGCGCGGCTGGGACGACATTCAGGCAGCAATGGACAACAACGAGATTCTCGAGGGCAAGGTCATTGAGGTGGTCAAGGGCGGCGTGATTGTGCTGAAGGACGCCCTGCGCATTTTTGTGCCCGCCTCTCAGGCCACGGCCAACCGGGGCGACGACCTGAACGTGCTTCAGGGCCAGGAGGTCCGTTTCCGGGTGATTGAGGTGGACCGCAAGCGCCGCCGGGCCGTGGGCTCCATCCGCAGCGTGCTGCGGGAGGAGCGCAAGGCCGCCCAGCAGAAGTTCTGGGAGCAGGTGGAGGAGGGCCAGGCCTTTACCGGAAAGGTGAAGTCCCTCACCAACTTTGGCGCTTTTGTGGACCTGGGCGGTGTGGACGGCATGGTCCACATCTCCGAGCTCAGCTGGAACCGGGTGAAGCACCCCAGCGAGGTGGTCAATGTGGGCGACACGGTGGACGTGTATGTAAAGGGGCTGGACCGGGAGAACGGGAAGATCTCTCTGGGCTACAAGCGTCCTGAGGACAACCCCTGGGTGAAGCTGGAGCAGGAGTATCCCGCCGGCACAGTGTGCGAGGCCAAGATTGTGGGCATGACCGCCTTTGGCGCCTTTGCCAGCGTCATTCCCGGCATCGACGGCCTTATCCATATCTCCCAGATTGCCGACCACCGTATCGACAAGCCCCAGGATGTGCTGAAGGTGGGCGATATGGTAAAGGTGAAGATCACCGACGTGGACCTGGAGCGCCATCGGGTCTCCCTGTCCATCCGCGCGGCGCTGGAGGACGAGCAGGCTGCCGCGGACGAGGCTGCGGAGAACGCGCCTGAGGACGCGGTGGTGTTCAGCACCGAGGAGCCCGCTGCTGAGGAGTAATGCTGAATTTGAATTGTACAGACAGGGTAGTTTGTGCTGCCCTGTTTTGTATGTATATGGTCCTGTGACCAGAAAGTTTTTTTCTCAGCCGGGTAAATTGTGAAATCTGTATGAGGCGGCTGAGACATTGGAGGAATGTCAACATGAGGCGCGTTAAGAAACCTGTATTTTTTGTGGTGCTTGTTCTAATCGCCGCCCTGGTTTATACGTCCCTGTTCGGCGTATACGGGCAGAACGGCGATTTTAAGGTCACCTGGCTCAAGGGCGCCAGCGATATCCGCTGGGGCATCGACATCCGGGGCGGCGTGGAGGCCACCTTCAGCCCGGCGGGCGGGGTGGAGGCCACTGCCAGCGAGCTGGAATCTGCCAAGCAGATTATTGAGACCCGCATGGTCTCTCAGAACATCACCGACTATGAGCTCTACACCGACGAGGCCAACAACCGCATTATTGTGCGCTTCCCCTGGAAGTCGGACGAGACGGACTTTGACCCGGAGAAGGCCATCAGCGAGCTCTCCGCCACGGCCATGCTCACCTTCCGGGAGGGGGGCGAGTATGAGACCGAGACCTATGACGAGAACGGCAACCCTGTCTATATGACCCCGGCAGGCACTACCGCCGAGACCATTATTCTGGAAGGCTCCGACGTAGTCAGCGCCCAGCCCGGCGTGCAGCAGGACCCCACCTCTGGCGCGGCCCAGTATGTGGTGCAGCTGGAGTTCAGCGAGGCGGGCAAGGAGAAGTTTGCCGAGGCCACCGAAAGGCTGGTGGGCCAGACGATCTCCATCTGGATGGACGACGTGCGGCTCTCGGCCCCCACAGTCAACTCGGTCATCAGTGATGGCAAGTGCATTATTGAGGGCAACTTCACCAGCGAGAGCGCCACCACCCTGGCGGCGCAGATTCAGGCGGGCGCCCTGCCCTTTGCCCTGGAAACCTCTAACTTCAACTCCCTGGCCCCCACCCTGGGCAGCCAGGCCCTGAACGCCATGCTTATGGCGGGCCTTATCGCTTTTGGGGTGATTGCCCTGATGATGATTGTGGTGTTCCGCCTGCCCGGCGTGGTGGCGGTCATCTCTCTGGCGGGACAGATGGGCATCTGCTTTGCAGCGGTGTCCGGCTTCTTCCCCAACATGAACTCCTTCACCATGACCCTGCCCGGCATTGCGGGCCTGATTCTCTCCATCGGCATTGGCGTGGACGCCAACGTGATTACTGCCAGCCGGGTGCGGGAGGAGCTGAACAACGGCAAAAGCCTGGATGGGGCCCTGCAGAGGGGCTTCCAGAGCAGCTTCTGGGCCATTTTTGACGGCAACATCACCACTGCCATTGTGGCCGTTATGCTGATGATGGTCTTCGGCCCCAGTAATATTCTGTCCATGATCTTCGGCCAGTCCACCACAGGCTCTATTTTCTCCTTTGGCTTCACCCTGCTGGTGGGCATTATCGCCAACTTTGTCATGGGTGTGTTCGCCACCCGGCTGATGACCCTGTCTCTGGCTGGCTTTAAGTGCTTCCGCAAGCGCTGGCTGTTTGGCGGCACAGAGGAGGGGTCTGCTCCCAAAGCAAAGCAGTTCAATTTCTTTGGCAGCAGCAGGACCTATTTCATGATCTCCGCCGTTATTCTGGTGGTGGGGCTGGTTGCCAGCATGGTCATGGGCCCCAAGCTGGACATTCAGTTTGCCGGCGGCGCCATGATCCGCTATTCTGTGGACGGCACAGGCTATGACGCGGAGAGCATTGCGGGCACCATCTCAGAGCAGATGGGCCTGGACAGCTCGGTCTCTGTTAACCAGGACATGGCCACCGGCCAGGAGAATGTGACGGTCTCCTTTGCGGGCAACAAGAGCCTGACCCCGGACCAGCAGGCCCAGGTAGCCACTGTGCTCAGCGACGCCTTTGACCAGGCCACCTTCACTCTGCTGGAGTCCAACTCGGTAGACGCCACTATGGGCGCGAAATTCTTCCAGAAGTGCATGGTGTGCTTTGTGCTCACCGCCATTCTGCTGCTGGTGTATATTGCCCTGCGCTTCAAGAAGATCGGCGGCCTCTCCGCTGGTCTGACGGCCATTGTGGCGCTGCTGCACGACGTGCTTATCGCGTTCTTCGTGTTTGTCATCTTTGGCATGTCCATCAACGACATTTTCATTGCCGTTGTGCTGACCCTGCTGGGCTACTCTCTGAACAGCACCATTGTGATCTACGACCGGGTGCGGGAGAACAAGCGCAAGAACGGCCCCCGGGCCAACTTTGCCGACACCATGAACGAGAGCCTGAACCAGACCCTGGGCCGCACGCTGCTCACCTCTCTCACCACCTTCCTGGCGCTGGTGGTGGTGCTGGCTGTGGCGGGCGTGTTCTCCATCAGCACGGTGGTGTCCTTCTCGCTGCCCATGCTGGTAGGCGTGGCCGCTGGCTGCTTCTCCTCTCAGTTCATTGCGCCCAACCTGTTCGCCCTGTGGCAGGTGCGTCAAAAGAGCAAGCAGGCCTGAAAATTCCCATAAAAATGAAAATCCAAAAGCCCTGGGAGGGATGCTCCCGGGGCTTTTTTGTTTTGCAGGGCATATTTTTTTGACGAACCGCGCAAAATATCGTTGACGCAGCTTGGCCGGCCTCGCCTAAGCAGGGCCGGCTGTGCGTTCACTATGGGATAGGGCGGAAGAAGCCTGGAAGGAGGGAACGGAATGAATATCATTGACCGGATCGCGCTGGCGCTGATTGTGATTGGCGGCGTAAACTGGGGCCTGGTAGGCGTGTTTCAGTTTGACCTGGTGGCCTGGATTTGCGGCGGTCAGGGCTCCATTGTGTCCAGGATCATCTACACGCTGGTGGGCGTGTCGGCGCTGTGGTGCCTGGCGCTGCTGTTCCGGGACTGGGACAGCGAACGGCATGTAGCCGCCAGCACCCGGTAGTCAAGCCGGGAAACGAGGAAGGAAAAAGAGCTGACTGACACTGGCTTGCCGCGCGGGAGAACCCGGACGGCAGGCCGGATTTTTTATTAGCCCCTGCCCCAGCGGACTTGCGCCGCAAAGCCTCTCCATGGTATAATGTGTTCTGGCGAACACAAGAAGAAGCCCTGAAGCGCGAAGCGCTTCTCTTTTGCTTCGCATGACTTGGCGATACCAAGTCACAGTACCGGACCAAATAGATTTTATGGTATCATGCGCTTTCCGCGTCCCGACTCTAATCAAGAAAGCAGGTGCTTTTATGCCTACCATTATTTACACCCGGCCTGTCTACTATTATGAGACCGACCGCATGGACTGTGTCCACCACTCCAACTACATCCGCTGGTTCGAGGAGGCCCGTATTCAGTTTATGAGCCAGCTGGGCTTTCCCTATGAGGGGCTGGAAGCCGCGGGGATTGTCAGCCCTGTGCTCAGTGCCGAAGCCCATTACCATACCATGTGCCGTTTTGGCGACACCGTGGAGATTCTCACCGGGCTGGAAGGCTACTCCCGCACCCGCATTGCCTTTTTCTATCAAGTGCGGGACAAGGCCACGGGCCAGCTCCGCTGCGACGGGCGCACCAATCACTGCTTCCTCCTCCAAACCGGCCAGCGGGCAGGCAGGCCGGTCTCGCTGCACAAGGCCATGCCCGCCTATCATCAGCGCGTTATGGTGCTGCTGGAAAAGGAGGAGAGCTGAATGGCAAAGGTCATGCTGATTTGCGGCAAGATTGCCAGCGGAAAAAGCTTTTACTGCCGCCGGCTCCGGGAGGCCTCTCCGGCGGTGCTTCTCTCTGTGGATGAGCTCACCGCCCGGCTGGGCCCTCTGGGCGAAAGCCACGACCAGGCCAGCGCTGCCATACAGGACTTTATGCTGGAAAAGGCCGGGGAGATTGCTGCCGCCGGGGTGGATGTGATTCTGGACTGGGGCTTCTGGACCCGGGCGTCCCGGCAGGAGGCCTCTGCCTTTTTTGCCGCCCGGGGCATTGAAATCCAGTGGCATTACATTGATGTGCCTGAGGAACGCTGGCGGGAGAATACCGCCCGGCGCAACGCCGCTGTGCTGGCAGGGGAAGACCCCAGCTATTATGTGGACGAGGGACTGCTGCAAAAGCTGAAGGAACGGTTTCAGCCCCCTGCGCCTCAGGAGGTCGACGTTTGGCATTGTCTGGAACCGTAAGCCGCTTTTCTTCTGTGCCACAGTACTCCTCATTTTGACATTCCCCTTGAAACCAATGGCTGAAAGTGGTATAATCAGCAATTAAGGACTGTAAAACGATCACAGCGAATGCTTTGAAAGGACGTTGGAAAATGAAGGAAAAAATCGACAGCCTGCGCCAGGGCTTTGAGCAAGAGCTTGCCAAAGCCGCCAGCAGCGAGGCCGTGGAAAAGCTGCGGGTAGCTTATCTGGGCCGCAAGGGCTCTGTCACCGAGCTTTTGAAGGGCCTGAAGGACGTGGGCGCCCAGGAGAAAAAGGAGCTGGGCCAGCATATCAACCAGCTGAAAAAGCAGGTGGAGGAACGGCTCTCTCAGCAGGTAGAGGCCATCCGCGCCGCCGAGGAGCAGCGGGAGATCGACTCTGCCCAGCAGTATGACGTGACCCTGCCTGTGGGCGGGGCTCTGGGCTCTTACCATCCCATTACTGTGGTGCAGCGGCAGCTGGAGGAAATTTTTGCCTCCATGGGCTTTATTGTGGAGGATTATAACGAGATCGTCACGGACTACCAGTGTTTTGAGGCCGTGAACATCCCCAAGGACCACCCTGCCCGGGACATGCAGGACACCTACTATCTGGAAAACGGCCAGCTGCTGAAAACCCACACCTCCGCCGCCCAGAACTTCATTCTGCAAAAGTACGGCGCGCCGGTGCGGGCCATCTTCCCTGGCCGGTGCTTTCGCAACGAGGCCACTGACGCCAGCCACGAGACCACCTTCTTCCAGATGGAGGGCATTATGGTGGACAAGAACATCTCTATCTCCAACCTTATCTACTTCATGAAGACCATGCTCTCTGAGGTGTTTGAGCGGGACGTGAAGGTCCGGCTGCGCCCGGGCTTCTTCCCCTTTGTGGAGCCTGGCTTTGAGCTGGACATCAACTGCCTCATCTGCGGGGGCGAGGGCTGCTCTACCTGCCATCACTCCGGCTGGGTGGAGCTGTGCCCCTGCGGGATGATTCACCCCAATGTGCTGAAAATGGGGGGCGTGGACCCAGAGGAGTACACAGGCTTTGCCTTTGGCCTGGGGCTGACCAGACTGGTGATGATGAAGTACGGGGTCAAGGACATCCGGGACCTGAACAGCGGCAATCTCAAGGCTCTTAGCCAATTCCGGCAAGCGTAAAAAGGAGAACACGATGCAGATAAACAACCAGACCGTCACGGAAAATATGGGCCAATACCAGCCCCAGGCCCCGGCCGGCAGATCCGCCGCGGGCATGAACCAGCTGTTTGCAGCAATGGTGGAGAACATGAAGCGCGCCAAGGACATGCGCCAGCTGATGGAAGAGGACGAGACCCTGAGAATCCTATATGAAACGCTGGACAAGCAGATGGGTGAGGACAACGGAAAGTCCACTGCCCAACAGCTGCAAGAGATTTTGGATAAGCTGGCTCCTAAGGCTGCCGGATGATTTTTTAGGGCGGCATCGTAACACTTGAAAACCGGCATAGTTGGATTTCAAGCTAGGCGGCACGGCGATCCCAACGCCGCCTGCTTTAAAAGAATCTTTTGATGACTATAAAGATTGTGGGATGCTGCCTCAGGAATAACAGTCATTCGTTTCGACACATGAAGTGAGGAAAGAAGGAAAACTATGTTAATCTCAATGAACTGGATCGGCGATTTCGTCGACCTCTCCGGCCTGGACCTGCCCGGACTGATCCAGCGCTTCACCCTTTCCACCGCCGAGGTGGAGGAGGTTATGGAGATGGGCCGGGACCTGCGGGACGTGGTGGCCGGAAAAATCCTCTCGGTAGAGAACCATCCTGACTCTAAAAAGCTCCACCTGCTCAAGGTAGACGGAGGAGATAAAATTTACGACGTGGTCTGCGGCGCACCCAATGTGCGGGAGGGCCTGATCGTCCCCTTTGTAAAGGAGGGGGGCATGGTGGCCGGGCAGGCCATCCGCTGCGCCAAGCTGGCCGGGTATGAGAGCCACGGCATGTGCTGCTCTGAGAAGGAGCTGGGCATCTCCGCCGACCACGCGGGCCTGATGGAGCTGCCGGAGGACACTCCCGTGGGCCGGGATATTACCGAGCTCTATGCTATTCAGGACACGGTGTTTGAGGTGGACAACAAGTCGCTTACCAACCGGCCGGACCTGTGGGGCCACTACGGCATTGCCCGGGAGTTCGCCGCCCTCACCGGCCGGGAGCTGAAGCCTTTGGAGACCGTCTCTCTTGCCGCCTTTGACAGCCTGGACCCCATTGACATTCAGGTGGAGGACCAGGAGCTGTGCTACCGCTATACAGGCCTGAAGGTGCGGAACATCACCAAAAAGGTCAGCCCGGTGGACATGCGCATCCGGCTGTTCTACTGCGGCAGCCGGGCCATTAACCTGCTGGCGGACCTGACCAACTACCTGATGCTGGAAATGGGCCAGCCCATGCACGCCTTTGACTGCGCTAAGGTGGACAGCATCCAGGTCAAGCGTTTTGACGCGCCCTTTGTCTTCACCACTTTGGACGGTGTGGAGCGGAAAATTGACGAGAACACCCTGATGATCTGCTCCCAGGGCCAGCCTGTGGCCGTGGCGGGCATTATGGGCGGTCTGGACTCGGAGATTGAGGACAGCACGGACAGCCTGCTGCTGGAATCCGCCAATTTTGACGCTTCCAGTGTGCGCAAGTCCTCTACACGGCTGGGCCTGCGCACCGACGCCTCTATGCGCTATGAGAAGACCCTGGACCCGGAGATGACGGACCTGGCCATCCAGCGCTTTATGAAGCTGCTGCTGGACATTGACCCCCAGGCACAGGTCATCTCCCGGTTGACCGATGTGTATGTCAAGCATTACCCGGCGGTGGAGCTCACCTTTCATAAGGCCTATGTGGACCGCTACACCGGCATTGAAATAGAGGATGAACGCATTCTCAGCACCCTGCGCTCTCTGGGCTTTACAGCCCGGCAGGAGGGGGAGCAGTTCACCGTGCAGGCCCCCAGCTGGCGGGCCACTAAGGACGTGACCATCAAGGCGGACATTATTGAGGAGATTACCCGCATTTACGGGTATGACAATTTCAACATCTCCACCACCCTCAGCCCTCTGCATCCCCAGAAGAAGTCGCAGGAGAACCGGGCGGACAACACGGCCAAGGATATTCTGGTGCGGACCTATGGCCTGCATGAGGTGCACTCCTATCTTTGGGCTGACGCCAAAAAGTGCCGGGCTCTGGGAATCGGATTGGAGGAGAATGTAAAGCTCGTCAACGCCCAGACCCCGGACCACGAAACCCTGCGCCGGAGCATGGGCCCCACCCTGCTGTCCATTCTACAGGAGAACCGGGCCTTTGCCCCGGAGTTCGGCGTGTTTGAAATCGGCCGGGTAGTCGAGGGAATAAAGGAGGACGGCCTGTGCAGCGAGCGCAAAAAGCTGGGGCTGGCCCTTTACAGCCGCAACACCGGCGAGCGGGAGCTGTTCTACCGCATGATTGAAATCGTGAAGGCCCTGGGCAACGGCGTCAAGGGCATAGACCTTCAGCTGGCCAACTGCGCCCCCCAGGCGGACTGGCAGCATCCTCGCAACACCGCGGTGGTTATGGGCAGCGGGCAGGCCTTGGGCTGGGTCTGCGCCCTGAGGCCCTCAGTGGCCCGGGCCATTGACCGGAAAGCCGCTGTGATCACCGCCCAGCTGGACATGGCCGCTCTGGCCGCTCTGCCTGCCGGAGCGCTGACCTACCAGGAGCCCTCCCGGTTCCCGGGCATGGACATGGACCTGTCTCTGCTGCTGCCCGAGGGTATGCGCTTTGCGGACATGGAGCCCGCCTGGGCCGGGGCCGGCAATACCCTGAAGAGCGTGAGCCTGATTGATTCCTTTGAACAGAACGGCAGAAGGAGCCTGACCCTGCGCTTCGCCTTCTCCTCCCAGGAGAAGACCCTGTCCAAAGAGGAAGTTCAACCAATTGTAGACGGAATTGTGGAAAAGCTGAACGCCGCCGGAGCCGTGCTGAGAGCCTGAGCCAGGCTGAATTTTGTCCCGCAGGTGAAAAAAGCTTGCATTTCCCGGCGGTTTCGAGTATGATAATAGAATAGAAGAAAACGGACGGATGCCGCGCAAGGCATTCCTGTGCCGTAAGCTTCACAAACGACGACAAGATGGAGGTGGCAGCTATGCCGGAGGACCACAACACCATAACCTTCTCCCTGGACGAGGTGCGGGAGGCAGACATGAAGCGTATTCTGCTGACGGTTTATGACGCGCTGAAGGAGAAGGGCTACAACCCCATCAGCCAGATCGTGGGCTACCTGCTGTCGGAGGACCCCACCTATATCACGACCCACAACAATGCCCGCAGTCTGATCCGCCGGGTGGACCGGGACGAGCTGCTTAAGGCCATGGTGCGGAGCTACCTGGGGGAATAAGCCCCGGGAGTCAGAAAATAAATGGAGAAGCGTGGTGACTGGATGAGCGAACAGAAGAAAAAAACGTCTGCAGAGACACAGAGCTTTCCCACCTATAAGGGCAAGCCGTTGGTGCGCAGCGGCGACACCCTTTACTACGGCAATATGACCGACAAATATGTGGTGAAGCTGGACATAAAGTCGAAAAAGCAGGTTGGCGACCTGGATGTGGCGGACAAGGTGACTGTCCAGCTGATGTACACGGACCCGGAGATTCGGACCCGAAAGGCCATTGTGAAAACCAGCGAAAAGGAGGGCCTCTATCTGGCCCTGGACATTGCGGAGGCTTGGCTGAACAAGGCGTTGACCACCTGACCAGAACAAACCAAAGGGTACGGGCGTATTTTGCCCGTACCCTTTTCTTTTCCCCTGGCTTTTCTCTAGTTCTCCGGCCTGCAGCCGCCCTTGGCCCTGGGCTGCCTGGGAGCGGCCCCCTCCTTGGGGATTGCCATGGAAAAAAGCCCCCTGCCGCTTTCCAGCTCCCCTTGGTTGACAGGGGACCGGTACAGCAGGCCGGTGCACTCCTGGGCAGAGGCCACGCTGGAGGTCTCCGGGAACTTGTCCCGGGGCAGGTCGTCGTGCTCGTGGTACTCCATTTTTTTCGTCAGGTCCGGTTTTTTCATAGCCGCCTCCTGGGTGGATTTGAGGCCTGCTTATGGCAAGGGTCTTTGGGCCCCAGGAACGACAGGCCCGCCGCCTCTTTCCGGGCGGCATACCCTGGCTCAAAGCAGGCCACAGAGTTAATGTGCCCAGACAGGGCCAAAAGTTGCGGACATCTGGCTGCAGTCCCTTGCCCGTTCAAACAAGCGCAACGAATGGCGGGCCGGCTACTTTGTCTCGCTTTTACTGTCTTATATAGTAAACACACTTGAAAATCGGCATGTACCGATTTTCAAGCAAGGCAGCGCGAGCTCGCCCGCGCAACTGTGTTAACTATAGAAACAGTTCTTCCGTTGGGGTGGTCAGGGTTCCTTGTCCTTCCCGCTATCCTTGTCCCCGGCCTTCTTTTTCTCTATGACCCAGTCCAGCGCTCTCTCAGCCAGCAGCACTACTGCCGCCCCGCCCAGACTGCCTGCTGCCAGCTCCCAGCCGCTTTCGGTTCTGCCTGTCAGCACCGGCCCCCGCAGCCTTACCTGTGGCTCCATAGAGCTCTCTGGGCTTGCCTCCGCCTCCAACAGCGGCAGAGGCTCCGGCGTACTGGTAGGCTTTGGCGTTTTTGTGGGTTTGGGGGTAGCTGTGGGCTTTGGCGTTCTGGTGGGCTTGGGGGTGGCTGTAGGCTTTGGGGTTTTTGTCGGCTTGGGAGTGGCCGTGGGCTTCGGCGTAGTTGTAGGTTTTGGAGTCTTCGGCACGGCAGTAGGCTTGGGCGTAGCCGTGGGTTTTGGGGTCTTTGTGGGCTTGGGTGTGGCTGTGGGCTTTGGCGTTTTTGTTGGCTTGGGTGTGGCTGTAGGCTTTGGCGTTTTTGTTGGCTTTGGGGTGGCTGTAGGCTTTGGCGTTGGGGTGGGCGTAGGGTCAGCCTGGGGCTTTTCCTCCCGATTTACTGTGACCGTATAGACCTGCCTGGTCTTTCCGTCCTGGGCAATGGCGGTAATATAAAAGAGAGTGCTGCTGCCCCCTGACCCCAGGCTTTTCCGGTTGACTGTCCACCTGCCCCCTTCCGCCGCCTGGGCCTGAAACTCGATCCAGCTTACCTCGTAAGGAACGCTCAGCTGGTACTGGGTAATGTCTGGGGAAAAGGCCGGGACCAGACTGCCCTGAGAGGGTTCCAGCTCAGTCAGCTCTGCCAGGCTTCCCAAGGGCTGCTCCACCTGATAGAGGAGCCGGAGCTTCCACTCTGTCTCATCCAGCCCATTTTCCGCCACGATCTGTCCAATATTCACCCAAAGCTCCTGCTGTCCCGGCGGCGCGTCCTTTGCCAGGCGCAGCTCCAAGTCCAGCACTCGGCCCGGGCCCATGCCCTGGCTGCCCTCCTGCCGGATGTACACCCAACGCCAGCCTCCCTCGCTGCCGGAATCGTAGAGATACCCCTCCTGCTCCCCGCTATGCTTGGTAAGGGTCCAGGCCGGGTCAAAGCCGGCCTCAATCAAAAAGCCAGAGAGCTCTCCCAGACTGCCGTCATAATCCACTGTCACCCGGACAGTGGAGCCCGCCAGACCCTGGTCTCTACTGATGTCTGCCTGAAAGGCCCCCTCTGCCGGAGAGGCCCCACTGCCTGCCAACAAAAAAAGCAGCGCCAGAAAGCCCAGCCCTGCTCCCAGCAGGCCCAGCCAGCCTTGCCGCCGGACTCGTCCTGTCCTTCCTCTCCCAAACGGCAAAGCGGCCCGCCTCCTTTCTTAACGCTTCGGGGTCACTGACATTCTGCCAGCCCCAAAGCTTGTCTTAAGTACGCCTGGCCCCGTCAAGGCAGTCTGACCACGTTCAGCACAATGCCCTGGGGCGTAATATCGATAACGCCGTAGCTGGGCTCCCAGCCGCTGAGCCGTCCAGGGTTCATGATATACAGGCCGTCCTCATAGTCCTCTCTGGACTGATGGGTGTGCCCAAAAAGTAAAATATCCGCCTTGCGCTCTCTGGCGGCGGAAATAATCGTCTCATCTCCCGATTTCACCCCATAGGCATGGCCGTGGGTATAAAAAATGCGGGCACCCTCTGCCTTATACTCTCCCACAGTGGGCAGAGAGCTGCCCCAGTCGCAGTTGCCCCGCACCCGCAAAAAGGTTCTGTCTGAAAAAGAGAACCGGACCTGGTCCAGGTCCTCCTGACCGTCTCCCAAGTGGATGACCACCTCTGCCTTTGGCTGGGCCAGCAGGGCCCGGCGCAGGGCCGCGGCGTCTCCGTGGGTGTCTGACATAACAAGGATACGCATGGTTTGCCTCCGAATTCTGACTTTCGCGCAGCTTGAACGAAAATAATTCGTCTTTAAAATTCATTATACTACAAAACGCACTTATTTTCAACCGCTTTTGCGGGAAATCTCCACCAATTTTTCCGCTCCGCCTTTGTTCTCTTTTGATAGCTGCGGGCCGGATTTCCCCTGGAATTTCCGTAAATGACATTTTGATAGAGGAAGCCCCGCCAGTCCGACCTGTAACGGCAGGTGGAATCAAGCGGGGATGAGGCGCATAGTATAGAACAAGGGCGCGAAAAAGCGTCCGGCCCAGAACATTGGTAAGGGAGGTCTCCCTATGGACCATAATGACGGAAAAATGGACAACAGCAGGCTGGAAGCCCTGCTTAAGCTCACTGCCCAGCGCATGGGCTCAACCCCCGAGGCACTGAAGCAGGCCGCGCAGAACGGCGATTTGTCTCAGGTAATGGGCAGCATGACCAGCGGAGAGAACCAGGCCATGCAAAAGGTGCTCAGCGACCCGGAGGCGGCCAAAAAGCTGCTCTCCACCCCCCAGGCCCAGGCATTGCTGAAAATGCTGCAAGGGGGCAAAAACAGCTGAAAAGGAGCCATGCAGCCCCTGTCCACCCGCCTCATACAGTCTGCTGAACCCCACCGAAAGGAGGACCGGCCATGGACGATTTGAACCAACAGATCTCGCAGCTTTTGTCTGACCCGAACAGTATGCGCCAGCTGCAAAATGTCATGAGCTCTCTGGGACTGGGGGGAGGCGCTTCCCAGCCTCAGGCGGCGCCTTCCTCCCCCCCGCCCCAAAGCGCTCCCTCCGGGCCGGACCTCTCCGCCCTGGCAGGGGCCCTGGGGGCCTTGGGCGGGGGCAAGCAAAGCCAAAGCCAGGCCCCGTCTCCCCTTGGGCTGGGAACGGACAGCCTGGCTATGGCGGCAAAGCTGGCCCCGCTGCTGGGCCAGCTGAACCAGGAGGACGACTCCACCCGGCTGCTGCAGGCCCTGCGGCCCATGCTCAGCGAGGCGCGGCAGCAAAAAATCGACGAGGCTATGAAAATTCTACAGCTGATGCGGCTGCTGCCTATGCTCCGGGAGCTGGGCGGTCTGCCGGGGCTGTTCTGAACGGCCTGCCGGGAGAGGAGAGAAGCCAATGCCTGATATGGACATGAGAAAAATGCAGGAGGAAGCCGCTCGCCGGGCCAGAGAGATGCAGTCCCGGGCCAGACAGGGGAGGCCCCGCCAGCCCGGCCCCTCAGGGCAGAACAGCCAGCAGGCCAGCCAGACCGGGCATAGCCATAACCACAGCGGCCCTCCCCCTGCCGCTTCCCCGGCGGAAAAACCGCCGCCGGTTCTGCCCCTGCCAGATCCCGCCCCCACCCCGCCGCCTCAGCCGGAGCCCCCGGCAGTCCTCAGCGCCAGCGGCAGCACCCGGGGGCTGCTGGAAGAGCTTTTTCAGGACCGGGAGCGCAGCCTGCTGCTGGCTCTGCTCATTCTGCTGGGAGGCGAAGGGGGCAATCACGAGCTGATGTTTGCGCTGCTCTTTTTGCTTATGTGACAGGGGGAACCAAGAGCAATCTATATTCAACAGAAGGCCTGCCGCAGTCTGAAGGTATGGGAGAGTTTTTCAGACTGGCGGCAGGCTTTTGGTTTTTGGTGACGTTTTAGAGTAGGAGCGTTTAGGCGGAGGCACTTGCTGGATAGGAGGCTCAGCTTCCCAAAGTGAGTGCCGGAGTGCCCTGGGTCTGCTCCCCCTTGTGAGCCCGACTGCCGGAGCGGGGCCTTCTACCCGCCCCCGCCAAGCAGAAGAGCGGGAGCTCCGGCGGTTGACTTGACCGCTGGCTCTGTGAAGTCAAGCCTCCCCCACCTGCGCAATGCGGCCGCCGCCCACCACGGTCTCCCCGTCATACAGCACCACTGCCTGCCCTCGAGTGATGGCCCGCTGGGGCTGGTCAAAGGTTACAAGCAGCTGGTCCGGCCCGGTCTGTTGGACTGTGGCGGGCTGCTCCTTCTGCCGGTAGCGCACCTTTGCCTGCACCCGCACGGGCTTTGAAAGCTCCTGAGCGGCAATCAGGTTCAGGTCCTGAGCTGTCAGCCGCCGGGCAAACAGCTCCTCCTGCCTGCCCAGAACCACCTGGTTCTCCTCCGGGTCAATGCCGCACACATACATGGGCTGGGGAAAGGATAGCCCCAGGCCCTTCCGCTGTCCCACTGTATAGTGTATGATGCCCTTATGCCGCCCATATATCTGTCCATCTGTACCTACAAAGTCCCCTGGGTGGGCAGGCCTGCCGGTCCAGCGTTCGATAAACCGGGCATAGTCTCCGTCCGGCACAAAGCAGATGTCCTGGCTCTCCCGCCGGTGGGCGTTGACAAAACCGGCCTCCTCTGCCAGGGCCCGCACCTGAGGCTTGGTCAGCCCCCCCAGGGGCAAAAGCAGCCGGGAGAGCTGGTCCTGGGTCAGGTCGTAGAGCACATAGCTCTGGTCCTTGTTTTCGTCCAGACCTTTTTTCAGCAGCCAGCGGCCAGAGGCCGGGTCCCGCTCTACCCGGGCGTAGTGGCCGGTGGCTACATGGCCGCAGTCCATCTCCTGTGCCCGGCGAAAAAGCTTACCCAGCTTTACATACCGGTTACAGTCAATACAGGGGTTGGGGGTCTCCCCCCGCTGGTAGGTCTGGATGAAGCGTTCCATCACCTCCCGGCGGAAGTCGCTGGCAAAGTTGAACACATAAAAGGCCATGCCCAGCCCATAGGCCACCGACCGGGCGTCCTCCACGCTCTCCAAGGAACAGCAGGCCTTTTCCCCCTGGTCCGCGCCCAGGTCCTCGTTGTCAAACAGCTTCAGCGTGGCCCCCAAGGCCTCATACCCGGCCCGCTGCACCAGCAGCGCCGCCGCGCTGGAATCCACCCCGCCGCTCATGGCCACCAGCGCCCGGCCCTTTTTTGTCTGCTCCCTCATAGCGTCCGGCAGTCCAGGCCCTGGCTGTGGGACTGGAAAAAAGCCCGCAGCTTCTCCCGGATGAGCTCCGCCCCGCCGGGCACGTCGCTCTCTATATTGACCGGCAGAATGGGGTCGTGGACAGACAGCCGCACCAAAAACCACCCCTGCCCCTCCCCCTGGGGAAAGGACACCCGGATGCCCTCGTGGTTGTCCGGGGCGATCTGCCAGCCCTGCTCCCTGGCGTGGGCCTCCAGGGCGGCAATGACCGCCTGCCCCCGGGCCCGGAAGTCCTCCTCTACAATGGGGACGCGGACCTCTATGGACTCTGCCGGCTCCCCCAGGGGGGCCAGCAGGTCCTCAAGACCCTTGCCCTGTTGGCGAAGCGCGGCCAGCTTGACAATAATTCTGGTGACCAGATAGGCCCCGTCGTCCAGGAAATAGTTCTCCTGAAAAGCGGCGTGGCCGCTGGTCTCAATGGCAAGAGGACTGGGGACGCCCACCCGGTTCAGCCGCAGAGACTCGTTGATGACATTTTTGTAGCCCCGCTGAAAACGGTGATGTTTGCCTCCCAGCGTGTCCTCAATAAAGCTGTGCAGCCCGTCGGAGGTAATGGAGTCGGTGACAATGGCGCCGCCGGGGGCCCTCTCCAAGGCAATGGCCGAGGCCACGGCCACCAGGCGGTTCCGGTTGATCTCCCGGCCGGCCGCGTCCACCACACCGGCCCGGTCCACGTCTGTGTCGAAAATAATGCCCAGGTCTGCCTGCGCCTCTGTTACCATACGGCAGGCAGAGGCCATGGCCTCCTTGTCCTCCGGGTTGGGGATGTGGTTGGGAAAGCTGCCGTCCGGGTCCAGAAATTGACTGCCGGACACATCCGCGCCCAGGGGGGCCAGCACCTCCCGGGCATAGAAGCCCCCGGCCCCGTTGCCCGCGTCCACGGCAATGCGGAAGCCCTTGAGGGGGTGTTCGTGGTCCTCGGCGCGGATGCCCTCCTGAATGAGCCGGCGAAGATGGGCGGCGTACTGGTCCATGTGGGCGGAGGGCTGACAGCTGCCCCCCTCTGCCAGGGGCGGGCAAGCCCCCTGCTGGGCCAGGGTGAGGATCTCGGCAATGTCCGGCCCGTCCAGTCCTCCGTCGGGAGCAAAGAACTTCAGGCCGTTGCGGTGCCAGGGGTGGTGGCTGGCCGTAATCTGCACCGCACAGTCACAGGGCAGGTCCAGCACAGCCATAAACATGGAGGGGGTGGAGGCCAGGCCGCAGTCAAAGCACTGCACCCCGTGGCGGAGGAAGGCCCGCTTCACTGCCTCCCCGATCCGGGGGCCGGAGAGCCGGGAGTCCCGGCCCAGGGCGGCGCGCAGGGTGCTCGCGGGTATATTCCGGTGTTTTTCGCACCAGACCAAAAAGGCGGCGGCAATGGCCTCTACCGCCTGGTCCGTGAGTTCCACCGGTACGCCGGGTATTTCCATGGCAGCGCCCCGAACGTCGGTGCCGCTTTTCAGCTTCAAAAAATCCATAGGACAAGCTCCTTTCTTTTTTGGTATTGTATCAAATTTGGGGAAGAGAATCAATCACTTTGAAGAAAAAGCGCCGGCGCAGGGGGAAATTCCCCATAACCGCCCATGCTGTGCTGCCTCAGGCCGGGGGCAGCCGGGCACTGCCTATGTCAAAGACCCATTCCCTGGGCCGGCAGTCCAGGCCCTTATTGCGAAAAAACTGTTGGGTCAACACCCCATAGCCACGCTCGCCTCATAAATGTATTTTAACGGAAAAATGGTGCAGAGGATAGAAAAGGACAGGCCCTGACGGCCCTCTTTCCATCCTAGTCCACTCTGTTTTCAGAGCGGTAAAACAGAGTGTGTAAGTTGCCGGTTTATGGGACGGGCGTGACCCCATGGCCCAGACCTATAGACTTTTTCCGGCTTTTCTGCTATGATATGCTTATCCCATTCCCCATAAGGAGCTGATACCCATGCCCGGCAAGCATCACGCCCCCCCGGCCCGCCGCCCCTGGCTGCTGCTCATTCCCATTCTGCTGGCCCTTGCCCTGGCCGGCGGCGCGCTTCTCTTCTGGCAGAGGCCCGACCCTGTCCCCACTGCCTCTCAGCCCTCCTCTGCCCCCTCGGCCCCAGCGGCCACAACGGCCCCTACTCCCGCGCCCACTGCAACGCCCACACCCACCCCTGTTCCCAGTCCCACACCGCCGCCCATTGCTGACAACGGCGAGGACGGTTATCTCTCGGAGGGGCTGTACATCTGGAACAACATGGCCTTTGAGCTGTTCTACGGCTATAACGAGGCCTCTGACCCCTATATCGAGGCTATTTCCAGCTTTGCCCAGCAGCTGCCCGGGATGCGGGTGTTCAACATGGTGGTGCCCAACCACTGCGAGTTCGGCCTGCCCCAACGCCTGCGGGACAGCCTGGGCTGCGGCTCTCAGCGGGAGAACACGGCCTATATTTACAGCAATCTCTCCGGCGTCACCCCGGTGGACATTTACAACGCCTTGGACCAGCATAAGGACGAGTATCTCTACTTTAATACAGACACCCACTGGGCCGGGCTGGGGGCCTATTACGCCTATGTGGAATTCTGCGCCGCTGCCCGGGTGGAGGCTGTCCCCTTGGAGGACTTTACCAAAGAGTCCTACGAGGGATTTTTGGGCTATCTCTACCAGCTGTGCGGTGAGGACTGTCTGGCCCAAAACCCGGACCGCATTGATCTGTATGAGCCGGGCTATGCCTACACGGCGGAGCTCAGCTATGACGGGGAGAGCTTTTTTGAGGTGAACGGCATGAACAGCGGGGACAGCTCCATGGGCTACAGCATGTTTTTGCGAGGAGACAACCCCTGTATGCAGATTATCAACCAGGACCACCACACCGGGCGGAAGCTGGCTCTGGTAAAGGAGTCCTACGGCAATGCCATCGGCCCCTTTCTGGCGGCCAGCTACGACGAGGTCTTTGTTGTGGACTTCCGCAGCTTTGAGGGGAGCCTGCCGGACTTCTGCCAGGAGAACAAGGTAACGGATGTGCTGTTTCTCAACAGTACCATTGCGGCCAACACCGGCGCACGGGTAGACGACCTCTGGACGCTGTTCCCCTGACCGGCTGATAAAAATCCGAGTCTGCTTGTTCTTAACAGAAAAAGGAGGGAGGCCCCAAAAGGCCTCCCTCCTTTTCGTCTGCCGCGCTATTCCATCCACATGTCCATGGCCGGGCCCGCGTCCTCATCGGGCAGCCGGGTAAAGCCGAACCTCTCGCAGAAGCCCTCTTTTCCCTTGCCCGCCAGCAGGTGCACCTTGAACCGCCACCCTGGCCGCAGCTGCACCCGCAAAAACAGCATACAGCGCTCGATCAGCTGGGTGCCAATGCCCAGGCCCTGGTACTCCGGCAGCACCATCACGTCGGCCAGGTAGGCAGTATAGCCCCCGTCCCACAAAAGCCGGGCGCCGGCCACAGCTCGAGGGCCATCGTAGCAGCCTAGCACATAGGCTGAGCCCTCCAGGCTGGCCTGGGCCTGGGGGATGCAGACGCTGTCCAGCTCCACTGCCTCCCGCAGGCCGCAGTAATCCTCTGGGGAGAGATAGCTGCGGTATTTCAGGTTCTCGGTGCCCATCACCAGGTAGCTGTCTCCCGTGGACGTGTGGACCACCCTGCGAATGCTGAAAAAGCCGCAGCGGCTGTAGACCTTCCGGGCCCGCTGGTTGAATTCCGCCACAGTGAGCCGCAGCTCCCCGGCCCCCAGCTCCTCCCGGGCAAACTTCATGCCAGCCTCCGCAAAGGGCTGGCCCAGCCGCAGGCCGCACAGGTCCGGGCGCAGGCCCAGGCCCATGTCCAGAGGGCCGTCAGGGTAGGCCCCCTCCTCTGCCGGCACGCGGGCCTCTTTGCCAAACTGGTAAAAGCCCACCAGATCCCCGGCAATGTTCCGCACCGCGTAGCTGCTGCCGTCCAGCAGGTCGTCCAGGGCCGCGTCCTGCTCCCGGTTATACACCGCGTACTCGCCGGGATACTCCCAGGCGGCGATCTCCTCTGCCAGCTCTTGGGTCATGGGTATGATCCTTGTCGCCTCGCTCATGCTTCCCCTCCATACTCAAAATGGTCCGGCAGACTGATATAGCCCCGGATATGCCCGTCCCGGGGACGCTCTACCACGCCGGACATATTGCCCAGATTCCCCTCCGCCGCCAGAATCGAGCTCTCCCAGACCTCTACCACAATGCCAATATGGTCGTGGACCTTATTCTCGAACACCTTGTCGTAAATCACAATATCTCCCGGCTGGGGCAGGCAGGTGTTGGCAAGCCAGCCCACCCGGTTGTCGGCCTTGGCCCACTCCTCCCAGGCCCCGCAGCCCGCCAGATTGCAGGAGACGCACTCCTTGGGCCGGATGGGGAAGCGATACCCCGCCTGCATACAGCAGTAGTACACAAACGCCGCGCACCACAGGCCGTCGGCCTCCTTCAGCTTCCATTTGGGAAAGGGCTTGATCAGGGGCTGTATATTGGGCTTCAGCCCCATCACCGCGCCGTGCCAGGCCCTCATTGCCTCCGCCCTGGCCACCTGGGCCAGCCATGCTTTTTCTGCCATTACCTATGCCTCCTTTGGCTTTTTCTTCCTTCGCAGCTTCAGCTCCACCCCGCTGCGTTCTGCCGCCCTTCGCAGCGCTTCTGCCGCTTGGGCGGCTCTGGACCTGGGGTCTGGCAGCTGGCTCAGGGCGGCCCGGTCTATGGCAGAGCAGACCGCCTCCCACTCCAACAGCTCCAACGCCAGACAGTAGAAGCTCTTTCTTCTGCCGTCATTACAGTGGTCCAGCAAATACCCCAGCAGCTCCCTCTTTTCCCGTTGTAAGGCCTGATATGCCTCCAAACCGGCCTCCTGCGCCGCCCGAATATTCCTCTCCCGCCTCTGGTGGCTGAGGAAGGAGTCATACTCGTCAAACCCCGCGTATTTTTCGCAGGGATATGCCTGGCAGGCAAAGCAGTAGGCCACGCCCCGGCTCTGGGCGCACCGGGCAAACCGGCAGGGCTGGTTGCCCGCGCCGCCTCCGCAGCCGGGGCAGTATCCGCCCGCCTGCATGGGACACAGGCCGCAGTTCAGTCCGCACAGAGAGAACAGCAGGTCCTCCCTGAGAAATTTCTTTTTGGATTCTCCTCCCATGCGTCCTCCCTCTATGAAAATCGACTCTCTGTCAGGCCTCTGAAAGGGGCTCCTCCATGTCCCAGGCCGGGATAAAGTCTCCGCCCATCGCCTTGCGGGACTGGACAAAGCCACCCAGGTTCAGGCTGAATAACGCCTCCTGGACCTTGTGGAGCTCCCGCCGGGTAATGGGCCGGGACAGCTCCGGATAGCCGGGGACGCCTCCGGGCTCTCTGGCCTGGCCCCAAGGGGTGTATTGGGCCATCAGACTCACGGGGACGCCGGGGAAATCCCGGGCGATGCGCTCCAATACCGCCATGGAGTTTTTGGTGTGACCCGGCAGAATCAGGTGCCGGATGAGCACGCCCCGGGTCATCATACCCGCCCCGTCGTAGACCGGGGGACCTGCCTGGCGCAGCATCTCCTGAATCGCCTTCACCGCTGTCTCCGGGTAGTCCTCTGCCCCGGACAGGTCCCGGGCAAGGGCGGGCTGGGCGTACTTAAGGTCCGGCAGGTACACGTCCACCAGACCCTCCAGGCTTTTCAGGGTCTCCGCCCGCTCGTAGCCCGAGGTGTTGTACACCACCGGGACAGGGAGCTTTTTGTGCAGCAACGCCTGGCGGATGCCCGGCACAAAATGGGTGGGCGTTACCAGATTGATATTGTGGGCTCCCTGCTCAATCAGTCGGAAAAATATCTGACTGAGCTCCTCCGGGGTCACTGCCCGGCCAGGCAGTAAACCCGCGCTGATCTCATGGTTCTGGCAGTACCGGCATCTCAGGGGACACCCGGTGAAGAACACCGCCCCCGACCCGTTTTTGCCGCTGATGGGCGGCTCCTCCCAGCGGTGCAGAGCGGCTCGGGCAATGCGGAGTTCCTCTGTCGCGCCGCAGGGGGTGTTTCCGTTTCGGGGGAGGCCGCAGAGCCGGGGGCACAGGCGGCAGGCCGTCATGGCTCCAGGGCCAGCATAGCGCAGTTGCTGCCCCGTCTGCCCCGGGTCTTTCGGTGGGAGAACAGCAGGGTGCTCTCCTCCATGGTGCACACCCCGCCCAGGGTGATGTTCTCCTGGGGCACCCCGGCCCTGAGCAGAGACTGGCGGCAGCACTCCCACAGGTCCACATGATATTTGTCATGCTCCGGCCCGGCGACAAAGTCCTCCGCCCCTGGCAGCGACAGAAATTCCTTGGCCACGGGCTCATCCACCTCAAAGCAGTCCTTGCAAATGGAGGGCCCGATTGCCGCCAGCAGCCTTTGGGGGTTGCTGCCGAACTCCTCTCCCATGCGCTCTACCATCACTGCGGGCATACCTGCGGCAGCCCCCCGCCAGCCCGCGTGGGCCAGACCAATGGCATGATGCTCCGGGTCGTAGAAGTAGACGGGCACGCAGTCCGCCGCGAACACCACCAGCACAGTCCCGGGCACATTGGTGCACAGGCCGTCCGCGCTGGGAGTATCGCTGCGGTTCCAGATGCCCTGCCCCCCGTGGCTCCGGTCCACCCGAAGGACGTCTGTCTTATGCACCTGGGCCCCGCACACCAGGGCCTCCGGGTCAAAGCCCGCCGCGGAGCAGAACCGGCGATAGTTTTCCGTCACATTTTCGTCGCTGTCCCCCCGGCCAAAGCCCAGGTTCATGGCAGCGAACTCCTGGCCGCTGACGCCCCCCAGCCGGGTGGAGAAGGCGTGGCGCACCCCCTTGAGGGCCCTCCATTGGGGAAAGCGCAGCAGGCCCACGCCGTCTTTTACCTCCAGGTCCATATGGCCCACAGGACCGGGCAGGGCCTCCCGAGGGGGCTCTACCACGGGCACGATAAAGGTCTTTTTCGTCACCATAACACCCTCATACTTTTCTTTTATCATGACCCGGCCCACAAAACGGTAGCCGCAGTCCTTACATTGAAACTCTGTCTGAAAGCCCCGGTTCCGGGGAAGCCACTGGCCGTCCTGGCCGCAGTCCCCCCCGCAGTGGGGGCAGGAGAAGCGCAGGTACTCCGGCTTTACCCGCAGGTCGTCCAGCTCCCGCACATAGCTGGTGCGAAAGGTCATTTTCCGGTAGAATTCCTCGTCGCAGGCCTGGATGAAGGGCTGAATGGCCTTGGGGTCGAATATTTTCTCCAGAATGCGCAGGGTGACCAGGCTGTCGTCCAGGGCCCGGTGCTGCTCCATCTGAGAGACGTCGATTCCCAGCAGCTCAGCGGCCTTTTCCAGGCCCAGCTGCTTTGCCGTGTCCAGCCCCAGGCGTTCCTCCGCATACCGCTGCAGGTCGCAATAGCTGGTGAGAAAGGGCACCCGGGCCTGGCCGGTGTAGTACCGGCAGTTCTCGATCAGGGTGAGAATGTCAGAGGAGCCCCAGGTCATAAGCACCGCCCCGCCCAACCACTGGCGGAACTGCCGCACCGCGCTCATGTAGGACATGCCGCCGGCCAGGTCCTCCTCCGTCAGGTTGGTAAGGCTGGCTGTGACCGAGTTCAGACGCTTGCCCACCTTGGGGCGCACAAAGCAGCTGAAGGCGTCCTCCGGGGGCAGGCTGCCGGGGCAGAGGTCCTGGGGGGTGCGCACGTTCTGGCGCCTGACAGCCCCGAACTCAATGATCTCGTTGATATAGCCCTTCCATTTCCAGGTGTAGGCGGCGTTCCATTCCAGGTCCAGAACCGCAATGTCCAATGGCAGTCCCTCCTTTTCAGTATATTCAGCGGCTGCCCTTATGGGCTGCTGTTATCCGTTCTTTTTGCGGCTCTGCTGCTTCATCCTCTGCTCGTGAGACAGCACTGCCTTGCGCATACGCACGCTTTTGGGGGTGACCTCCACATACTCGCCCTCCCCGATGAATTCCAGACACTGCTCCAAACTCAGCACAGAGTGGGGCGTCAGCTTCAGGGCCTCGTCCGCCCCGGAGGAACGGGTGTTGGTGGCGTGCTTCTTTTTGCACACATTCACCACCAGGTCCTCGCTTTTGGGGCTGGCCCCTACAATCATCCCCTCATACACCTCCACGCCGGGCCCTATGAACATCCGGCCCCGGTCCTGGGCGTAAAACAGGCCATAGGCTGTGGCGACGCCGGTCTCAAAGGCCACCAGAGAGCCCTGCTGCCGCTGGGCAATGTCCCCCTTATAGGGCTCGTAGCCCTCAAACACATGGTTCATAATACCGTTGCCATTGGTGTCGGTGAGAAACTCTGAGCGGTAGCCCATCAGCCCCCGGGCGGGAATTTTGAACTCCATATGGGTCATGCCGCCCTCCCGGGCGCCCATGTTGATGAGCTCTGCCTTGCGGGGGCCCAGCTTCTCCATCACTGCCCCCACATAGCTGTCCGGGGTCTCAATCATCAAAAGCTCCATGGGCTCCTGCTTCTGGCCGTCCTTCTCCTTCAGAATGACAGTAGGGGGGGACACCTGGAACTCGTAGCCCTGGCGGCGCATCTGCTCGATGAGAATGGACAGATGCAGTTCTCCCCGGCCCGAGACCTTGAAGGCGTCCATGCTCTCCGTCTCCTCCACCCGCATGGCCACATTGGTCTCCACCTCCTTGAACAGCCGGTCCCGCAGGTTTCGGGAGGTGACATATTTGCCCTCCTGCCCGGCAAAGGGGGAGTCGTTCACCTTGAACAGCATAGCCACGGTAGGCTCGTCAATTTTTACAAAGGGCAGGGGCTCGATGCAGTCCGCAGCGCAGGCGGTCTGGCCGATGTTCAGCTCGGCAATGCCCGACACGGCAATAATGTCGCCCACCCCGGCAGACTCATGGCCCACCCGCTTCAGACCCTCAAACTGGTAGAGCTTGGTGATCTTGGCGTTCCTGTGGCCCTCCTCTCCGCCGCCGCAAATCGCCACCTGCTGGCCGGTCCTGATCACGCCCCGCTCGACCCGGCCAATGCCAATGCGGCCCACATACTCGTCGTAGTCAATGTTGGAGAAGCGCACCTGCGTGGGGCCGTCCAGGTCCCCCTCCGGGGCGGGGACCTCTCGGAGAATCATCTCAAACAGGGGGGTCATGTCTGTGCCGGGCTTCTCCGGGTCCAGCGTGGCGTAGCCCTCCCGGGCGGAGCAGTAGGCCACGGGAAATTCCAGCTGGTCGTCGTTGGCCCCCAGCTCAATAAACAGGTCCAGCACCTCGTCCACCACCTCGGCAGGGCGGGCGCCGGGGCGGTCGATCTTGTTCAGCACCACCAGGGGCTTTTTGCCCAGGCCCAGGGCCTTTTTCAGCACAAAGCGGGTCTGGGGCATACAGCCCTCAAAGGCGTCTACCAGCAGAATGACCCCGTCCACCATCATCAGCACCCGCTCCACCTCGCCGCCGAAGTCCGCGTGGCCGGGGGTGTCCACAATATTGATTTTTGTATCGCCGTATTTTACGGCCGTGTTTTTCGAGAGGATGGTAATGCCCCGCTCCCGTTCCAGGTCGCCCGAGTCCATCACCCGCTCGGCCACAGCCTCGTTCTCCCGAAAGATGCCGCTCTGGCGCAGGAGCTGGTCCACCAGCGTGGTTTTGCCGTGGTCTACATGGGCGATAATCGCCACGTTTCTCAAATCGTTTCTGATACCCATTTTACTGACATCCTTTCTCCATGAAAGCGCGTTTCTTCATTTTCTAATCGTTTATTATAACACGAAAACACCGGTTTGAAAAGCCCCTAGTTGTACGGGGGAGTGTCCTTTCGCGCATTTTATAGCGGGACTGATTTACAGGGGCAGTTCCCTATAATTACCCATTTATCCGGAGTTCCCGGAACGGAGACCTAGACAGGACCTCTATATAAAATCTGCAAAAGGGACACTCTCTTGAAACGAAGATTTTTTGTCGGCTCTCCAACGGCCGAGTGGAGGGACGAAGCACAAAAGTCATCCTGCCTGACCCATTGCGTGACAGGCCCCTCCGAACACTCCCGGCATGGGCTCTCCCCAAGCCCAATATCGGCTCCCACCAAGTCCGGCGTTGCTTTCACCAGGCCAGCTTCCACGGCTTCCCTCAAGCTCCGCCAGAGCACCCCGCCGCTCCCTGGCAAAGCAAAAGGAGGGAGCAGCGGCTCCCTCCTTCTCAGGCGATGAAATATTTCAGTCCCTTACATGGGCAGAATCAGCGTGACAATGCGCAGCGCAAACAGCCCAAAGGAGACCCACATGACCGGATGAATATCCTTTACCTTGCCGGTGCAGAGCTTCAGGATGACCCAGGCCACAATGCCAAACATAATGCCGTTGGCAATAGAGTAGGTGAAGGGCATCATCACCAGGGCCAAAAAGCCGCCTACCACGTCGGCAATGTCCCCGTCAAACTTCATTTTCAGCACAGACTTCATCATCAGCAGGCCCACAAACAGCAGGGCCGGGGTGGTGGCAAAGCTGGGGATGGCCAGGAAGATGGGGGACAGGAACAGCGCCAGCACAAAGAAGATGGCCGTGGAAATGGCCGTAAGGCCGGTGCGGCCCCCCTCGGCCACGCCGGCGGTGGACTCCACATAGCTGGTGACTGTGGAGGTGCCCAGCACCGCGCCAGCCACTGTGCCAATGGCGTCGCTCATCAGGGCAGGGCCCGCGTTGGGCAGCTCGCCCTTTTTGTTCAGCAGGCCGCCCTGGTCGGCCACGCCGATGAGGGTGCCCACTGTGTCAAACAGGTCCACAAACAGGAACGCGAACACAATAGCCGCGAAGTTGACAAAATGCCCGGCCACAAAGCCAAAGTCAAACTGGAAGAAGGTGGGGGCCAAGGAGGGGGGCAAAAAGCCGCCGCTGAAGTCAGGAATCAAAGAGAAGCCCTGATACCAGCCGCACAGCTGGGCAATGATGCCCAGCACCCAGGTGGCCAGAATCCCCCACAGGATGGAGCCCTTGATTTTGAAATGCCACATAACGCCAATGAGAATGAGCCCCACAAAGGCCAACACCACCTCGGCGCTGCCCAGGTTGCCCAGAGCCACCAGGGTAGAGGAGCTCACTGTGGCGGCGCCGTCCTCGCCCACAATGGCAAAGGCGTCGGTGGTGACAATGCCCGCGCCCTTAAGGCCCACAATGGAGATGAACAGGCCAATACCCGCCGAAATGCCGTACTTCAGGTTGGCGGGGACAGCGTTCACCAGAGTCTCCCGGAACTTGAAAATGGACAGAATGATGAAGATGACGCCCTCCACCAGAATGGCGGTGAGGGCCACCTTCCAGGGGTCGGTGATGCCCATGCCCGTAAGCATAGGGCACACGGTGTAGGCAAAGTAGGCGTTAAGCCCCATGCCAGAGGCCAGCGCCACCGGGTAATTGGCAAACACACCCATGATGATGGTAGCAATGGCGGCGGACACGGCAGTGGCGGTAAACACCGCTCCCTGGTCCATGCCGGCGTCGGCCAGCATACTGGGGTTCACCGCCAGTATGTACGCCATGGAAAGGAAGGTGGTAATGCCGGCAATGACTTCGGTTTTTCCGTCGGTGCCATGCTCCTTCAGCTTAAAGTGCGCAAGTAATTTTTCCAAATCTTTCGCCCTCCTTAAAATGATTGGGCCCCGGAAACCTGTTCGGGGCACGCTATTAGTATAACCGCATATTCAAAGAAAATCAACCGTTTTGTTACAATTTATTCATAGATTTTCTTGATTCTCCGAAAGAAATTTTTAAAACTGATGATTCTCCCTCTCCATTTATGTTCAACAAAAGAATTCGCCCTGCCCGCCTCTGATGGGGAAAGCCTGAAAATGCCGTGGCCCGTCTTGACTTCCCCAGCCCCCCGTGGTAAGATTAGGAAAATTCCCGGCGTCTGGCTCCAACGGCCCCTGCCCCTTGCCGGGCCAGCCGTTGAAAACAGAACCGCAAGGAGGCGGAAAGATGCTGAAAGATCAGGTGCTTTTACCCAAAACCGGCTTTTACAAGGCCAATCTCCACAGTCACACCGTTGTCTCAGACGGACGCTTTACCCCGGAGGAGGCCAAGGCCGCTTATCAGAAGGAGGGCTACTCTATTGTGGCCTTCACCGACCACCGGAAATATGTCTGGCATAAGGAGCTGGACAGCGAGGACTTTCTTGCCCTGGCGGCAGTGGAGGTTGACCTGACCGAGCAGGGCAAGGACTGGCCGGTGAGCAAGACCTACCATCTGAACCTGTTTGACACCGCCCCCTCCCCTCAGCGGGAGGAGCTGGACCTGCTGCCCCACTTTGCCTATGACGATAAGGAGGCCCTGAACCAGTACATTGCCCGAATGAACGAGCTGGGCTTTTTGGTGTGCTACAACCACCCCTACTGGTCCTTGCAGAATTATGACGACTACAAGGACCTGCGGGGCCTGTTCGCCATGGAGATTTACAACCACGGCTGCGAGGTGGAGGGGCTTTACGGCTTCAATCCCCAGTCCTATGACGAGATGCTCCGCACGGGCCAGCGGCTTGGCGCCCTTGCCACGGACGACAACCACAACGCCTGTCCCTTGAACGGCCCGGAGGGCGACTCCTTTGGGGGCTTTGTCCAAATTGCCGCCCAGCGGCTGGACTACCCCAGCGTGATCCAGGCCCTGCGGGAGAACCGCTTCTACTGGTCCATGGGCCCCCAGCTGAAGGGGGTGGAGATTCAGGACGGGCTGCTGAAAATCCACAGCTCTCCGGTGGAGAAGATTTTCGTCAAGCTGGAAAACCGGAACTACTACCGCAAGCAGGTGCTCCCCGGCGAGAGTCTGGAATACGCGGAGTTCCCCCTGACCGGCAAGGAGGGCTGGCTCCGGGTGGAGGTAAAGGACAGCCGGGGGCTGCTTGCCGGCACCAGCGCGTTTTTTATTGACCAGCTGGCTGCGGACTGAGAACCCCCTCTGCCGCCAGCCGGCCAGAGATTTACTCCTACATTCTCTGGTCGACAGACGATGAAAAAGCCAGCCCGGCGGAAAGGCTTCTCCGCCGGGCTGGCTTTTTTATGCTGGGCAGAGCCGGGGACAGGCCCCTCAGTCCAGCCGCTCCCGCAGCCAGGCCATGGACTGCCTCAGACAGTCCAGCATGTCCCGGGCATTATAGTGCTCCACCGTGTAGACTCCGCTGTAGCCGTCCTGCTTCAGCAGCTCCAGCACCTGGGAGATTTTGATCTCCCCCTGGCCCACTGGGCAGGCGTAAAGGGTCATGCCGTCTACTGCCTCAGGTCCCTCGTCCCCATGCACTGGGGTGAAAAGCCGGTCCTTCAGGTGCACATGGGTGATCTTCCCCCGCAGCGCCTCATAGGCCGAGAGCTCGTCCTCCGCCATAAACCGGAAGTTGCCGGTGTCAAAGCAGACGGACAGCTGAGGGCAGGCGTCCAGAAAGCGCAGCATCCCGGCGCTGGTGGCAAAGGGGGCGGCGGCCCCGTCAAAGTCCTCCATCACCAGGCTCAAGCCGGCCTTTTCGGCCAGCTGGCCCAGCCGGGCAGTGCCCTCAAGCATGTTCCGGGTCTGAATCTCCGTCTCCTCCGGGGTCCCCTGGGTGAACCCGGGGATTACCAGCAGCCGGTCCGCGTTCAGGTCCTTGGCCAGCTCAAAAATAGGCCCGGCCTGGCTCTCTATGTCCGTGTTGCGGCCAAAGTCGAAAAACACGGGAAGAGAGGAGATGGTCATGCCCAGCCCGGCCAGACCCCTGGTGAGGGCGTCCATATGCCGCCGGACAGTGGCCGCGGAGACCTCCACCTGGGTGACCCCCAGAGCCCGGGTCTCCTCCAAAGCCTTGTCAACAGAGATATCGCGCTGGCGGGCCATGTCAAGAATGTGGTCGAAAAAGGTTGCAAATACGGCCATAGAGATGGCTCCTTTCAGTCAAAAAATATTAGGGCTTGTTTGAAAAATCGAAAACGCCGTCTTTTTACCCAGAAGCAGTCATCTTCTGCGTCGAAAATCCTCGTAATACGCAAGTATTCCTTGCGGTTTTCTCCTTGAAGCTGACCGCTTCTGGTCAAAATTCCGTCATTTCCTCTATTTTCAAACAAGCCCTAGAGCCTGAAATCATCCGCGCACAGATTGCTCGCGTATTTTGCGCTATCACACACAGCCTTCGCCTGTCAACCGCAGGGCTGACCGCGCTCCATCTGCGCACATCTTATTTCAGGACCAGGCCCCCAAAACCTGTACCAACAGAATATTGCGCCGCCGTTTCGGTAATTCTGCCGCTGACTGCGCTGCCACCGGCAAAATATTGCTCTATACATCCTGGAGCAAATTCTATCAGTATAAGCTCTATCTGCTTCAAAATCTTGGGACACTGTCTTTTTTCATCTTAAAGAATTCCGCCCTGCCGTCTGGCACTGCCATTTCGTAGGGGGGGCCGTCTATTCTGAACCCAGCCCTCTGATAGCATCGGATGGCGCGGAGATTCCATGTGCGCACCACCAGAACAATGGGCTTTGCGGGGAACCGCCTGTGTATCAGCTCACAGGCTTCGTTTAAAATCCGGGAGCCATAGCCCATTCCACAGAGCTCCGGCCGGACCCCAATCCCGATGAGGACCTGCGCAGGCGTCTCCATAATATGGACAAAGCCGGTCAACAGGCCGTCCACCAGAAAAGCCAGGTAGCCCGCCTCCTGCTCGGGGTCCATAAAGCCGCTTCTGGATTCCAGCAGCTCCTCATAGGAGGGAAGATTGTAGACAGCGTATTCGCCCGCATAGCGCCAGGAGCAGAGCTCTCTTTTGTCCTCATCCGTCAGCCGCCTGTGGAACATCTAACGCCCCTCCTGTCCTTGGGTTTGACAGCTTTCAGGTGCCTGCCGTTTTCCGCCGGTCAGCCGAAATACCAGGAGGTGAACAGCTCCAGAGAGTCCACATACTCCCGGGTGGTGCCCGCGCCGGAGATCACCGGGAAGTATATTGCGAACAGCACCAGGCTGGCCGCGGCCAGCAGGCCCAGGGCAAGCTGCACCGGCTTCACCTGCACCGGCCCCAGGGCCACCGGCTGGGTCAGCCGCCCCTTCTCCTGCCGGGACATGTACCCGAACGCCGCCAGCAGCGCCACCAGCAGGAAGGGCACCGCAGTAAAGTAGTGGTAGATAAAGGTCAGCCGGGGCACCAGCACCCAGGGCAGGTATACCGACAGAAAGCCTACCAGGGCCACGCCGCAGGCCAGCTCCCGCTCCTTGAACCACTGCCGCACCGCAAACACCGCCGCAGGCAGGAAGGACCACCACAGCAGCGGGTTGCCCATAGAGGAGATGGTGCTGTAGCTGCCGTCCGCCGACTCGCCCCCAAAGTACCAGATAGGGCGGCTCACCAGAGGCCACTCATACCAGGTGGAGGCAAAGTCGTGCTCCGCCACCAGCTTAGAGTGGTAGTTGAACATGGTGCTCTGATAGTTGCCAAAGGCCCACATCATGCGGTCCGTGTTGTGGGGCAGGGTGGTCATGGGCAAAAAGGCGCAGAAGTAAATGCCAAAGGGGATGGCCACAAACAGCAGACAGCACCAGCCGCACAGCTGCACACAGCGGCGCATCACCGGGGCAGTGGACCTGTGCCCCTTGGCCTCAGACCGCCAGGAGGCAATGAGCTTGCCGAAGAACAGCACCGCCAGCCCCGCCGCGCCATAGGCGGCGGTCCACTTGCTGGCCACGCCCAGGCCCATAAAGACGCCGCTGAGTCCCAGGGGAATGAGCAGAGACTTCATGCTGTCCTTGACAATGTCTTTGTAGAGGAAGCACACCATCGCGTCGTACATGAGCAGCAGGAAGAACACCGAGTAGGTGTCAATGGTGGCAATGCGGGTCTGGGTGAAGTGCATAAAATCAAAGGCGAACAGCAGGGTGCCCAGGCTGCACAGCCAGGTTTTGCCCAGCAGCTGCTTGCACAGGTGGTACAGCACCGGCAGCATCAGCACCCCGAACAGCGTGCCCATAAACCGCCAGCCAAAGGGGTTCAGCCCGAACATGCGGATGCCCAGGGCAATGATATGCTTACCCAGGGGCGGGTGGGTGTTCTCATAGGGCTCCAGGCCCAGAATATGCTCATAGGCTGTGCGGGCGTGGTAAATCTCGTCAAAGTAGCTGGAATTCTCATAGGTCTTGCGCACAGGCACCGTGTCCTGCTCGTCGCACAGGGCCTGGGCCCCCGGCCCTTCGGCGGTAATTTCCGGGGCGCTGTCAGCCCCTGCGGGGAAGAGCCCCGCCTCGCTGATGGTCACCGAGCCGTCCAGGGCGGTGAGGCGCACATAGCTGCCCGGGGTATCCAGCCAGAAGGTCTTCCAGGCGAACACATAGCTGTTCTTCGTCTCACCGCAGTCTGTCCAGTTTTCCCCGTCCTCGCTGGTCTCCACTTTCATGGCGGAGCCCACCCGGGCCGCGTAGTGGTTGGCGTCGGGAGACAGGCCCGGCAGGAAGATCAGGTTGTTGGCCGTCTCCTTGCAGTGGAGCACCACGCTCTCCCCCTCGTTGGGGGTCCAGTTGGTGGTGGGCAGCACAGTCCCCCCCAGATGCCAGAAGGCCACCACGCCATAGACCAGCGTGACCCCCGCCATGGCAATCCAGTCCAGCCGGGTCATTTTCCGGTCCTCCGGGGCCAGAGCGGCAGCGGCTTTGGCCTTGGGCTGGGGAGGCTCCGCCTCGAATACCCGGTCCCGCACATACACCTGGAAATAGGCCCACAGCATATAGGCCAGGGCCCCCAGCTGCAAAAGGGAGATGAGCTTGAAGGGCATGGCGTTGGGGTCGTAGCTGCCGCCCAGCTCCCGGAACAGCCAGAGCACATAGCTTACATTGAGGTAGTTTGCCGCGGTAAAGAAGCCGTAGGCCCGCAGCATCCTCTTGTCCTTGGTAAAGAGGAAAGCAATAAGCAGAAACAGAAACGCCGGGAACAGATAACGCTCGTGCATTTTCACCGCGAACATGTACACAATGCCCATAAGCACCGGCACAGCGGCAAACACCGCGTCCTTGCGCTTGGAGAGGAACATAAGCGCGCCGCAGGCCGCGGTGGCCAGCACAGGGGCCAGCAGGGTGTAAAAGGTTCCCATGGGGCCCTGGGGCATACCCTGCCAGTTGCGGCCGATGAGCGTCCAGAAATTGCAGGCGTTTACCGAGAAATAGTCATAGTAATTCATGGTGGACTGATACTTGGTGACCAGCCACCAGTAGTTGAAGTTGTGGGTGAAGGGGGCGGCGGCAACCAGAATAGCGGCCAGAGCGCAGCCCACGCCCAGTCCCAGGCCCAGCCATTTTCTCCGTTTCACGGCAAAGCATAAGTACAGGGGGGCGAACACCAGCATCTGGGGCTTGCAGAGAACCGCCAGCCCGTAGAGCAGCCCCGAGAGAGGGTACTTCTCCTGATACAGCAGCACCACCGAGCCCAGCAGAATCATGGTGCAGAAGGAGTCCGCCTGCCCCCACTGGGCCGAGTTGACAAACACCGCCGGGCAGAACAGGTAGGCGGCCGCTGCCAGCAGCGCGCCCCGGTCCCCCAGCTTTCTGCGGCCCAAGACCAGCAGAAAGCCCCCGCAGGCCAGGTCCGCGAAGATGGAGGGCAGCTTCATCACCAGGGTGTGGGCCTGACCCTGTATGGCAAGGCCCAAGGTCCCCCGGATGATTTCCAGCAGCCGGAGCACATAGAGGTACCCCGGGGGATAGTCCAGGAACATGTCCTGCTGGTAGATCTCCTGAAAGCCTACCTGGTGGACTGTGCTGGCCCAGGACTTGAAGGTGCCCATGTCCACGCTGAAGCCCTCGGAATTGTAGCCCAGCAGCAGCCGGAGCACCAGAGCCGCCAGCAGCAGAAGGCCCACCAGCACAGGAAAGCTTTTCTCCCGGCGGCTGGAAAAGCGGCGCTGGGCGGCCCAGAGGGCACAGCCGCAAAAGGCTGCGCCCAGATAGATGTCGGGGATCATGATCCATCTCTCCTCACATACAAATAGATTAGCAGCTTTTTGAAAAAAGACACGGCCAGGAGGCTGTCAACAGGGAAGAAGAAAAATAATTATAATATTTGTTCTCATTTTGCAAAAAAACTATTGACTATTCCAGCCCCGCCATGTTAAGCTAAGGGTAGCTTATATAGTATAGTGCTTTCCGAGCGGAAAGTCAAATTTTGAGCAAAAAGAAAGGATCATTTTTTATGTGCAAGCTGACTGCCTGCTACCACGAGGACCCCTCGGTCCTGCACCTGGGCGCCTGCCCCTCCCGGGCCTATTACCTGCCCACGGGAGACAGCCCCCGGGTACTGGACCTGAACGGCGAGTGGGGCTTCCGCTATTTCGACTCCTTCCTGGACGCGGTGGATGAGGACGGCAATGTGGCCGCCGGAGACCTGACCGCCATCCAGGTGCCCTCCTGCTGGCAGTGCTCCGGCTGGGGACGGCACATGTACACCAATGTCCGCTTCCCCATCCCCTGCGACCCGCCCTTTGTGCCGGAGGAGAATCCCTGCGGCCTCTACCAGCGGCATTTCACCCTGGACGAGTCCAAGGACCGTTACTTCCTGAACTTTGAGGGCGTGGACTCCTGCTTCTACCTGTGGGTCAACGACGGGTTTGTGGGCTACAGCCAGGTCTCCCACAGCACCTCTGAGTTTGAGATTACCAGCCAGGTAAAGGCCGGAGACAACACCGTCACCGTGCTGGTGCTCCAGTGGTGCGACGGCACCTATCTGGAGGACCAGGACAAGCTGCGCATGAGCGGCATCTTCCGGGACGTGTACATCCTCCGCCGCCCTGCCGCTTTCCTGCGGGACTTCTTCGTCAAGGAGAGCTTCAACGAGGACTTCTCCCACGCGGATATTACCGTGGAGCTGGAAGCCGACGGCCAGATTGAGCTGAAAGCCGTTCTCACCGCCCCGGGGGGCGAGGCAGTGGGCGAGGCATCCTTCTCCGGCGGCTCCGGGGCCCTGAGCTTCTCTGTGGAAAAGCCTGTGCTGTGGAACGCCGAGCAGCCCCATCAGTACACCCTCACCCTCTCTACCAAAGAGGAGACCATCACCCAGAAGGTGGGCCTGCGCAAGATCGAGATCAAGGACGGGGTGGTGCTGCTCAACGGCGTGGCCATCAAGTTCCGGGGCGTCAACCGCCACGACAGCGACCCGGTCACCGGCTACACCATCAGCCGGGAACAGGCCCTGCGGGACCTGCTGCTGATGAAGCAGCACAATGTCAACGCCATCCGCACCAGCCACTACCCCAACGCCCCCTGGTTCAACCAGCTGTGCAGCGAGTACGGCTTCTATGTCATTGGCGAGGCGGATCTGGAGAGCCACGGCTTCGCCACCCGCTACAGCGGCGACCACGACGTGAACACCTACCCCGACTCTATGGACGACCCCCAGTTCAAGGAGGCCATCGTCGACCGCAGCCAGCGCAATGTGCACCGGGACAAGAACAACGCCGCGGTGGTCATCTGGTCCTTGGGCAACGAGAGCGGCTGGGGCGAGAACGGCGAGGCCGCCGGCCGCTGGGTAAAGGAGTATGACCCCAGTCGCCTGCTCCACTACGAAAACTGCATGACCTACCACAAAGACCGCAAGCCCGATCTCTCCATGATCGACCTCTACAGCCGCATGTACTCCCCCACCGCCGCCCAGGACCATCCCTGGTTCAGGAAGGCCTCTATCGAGGAGTATTTTGACGGGGTGGAGATCGACGAGAACTGGAACGGCCGCCGGCCCCCCTTCATCCTGTGCGAGTACATCCACGCTATGGGCAACGGCCCCGGGGACGCGGAGGACTATCAGCAGCTGATCATGAAGCACGACGGCTTCTGCGGCGGCTTTGTGTGGGAGTGGTGCGACCACGCGGTCTACGGGGGCCAGACCCCGGACAACCGGCCCATCTACCGCTACGGCGGCGACCATAACGAGTTCCCCCACGACGGCAACTTCTGCATGGACGGCCTGGTGTACCCGGACCGCACCCCCCACACAGGCCTCAAGGAGTTCAAAAACGTCATCCGGCCCATCCGGGCGGTAAAGACTGGGGAGAACACCATCACCCTACACAATTACCGGGACTTCACCAATGCCGCCGACTTTGCGGACCTGCACTTTGAGGTGATGGAGAACGGCAAGGTCACCCGCGCCGGGGACCTGGTGATGCCCTCCATCCCGCCCCACGGGGAGGCTACCGTCAACATAGACGGCGTGCCCAGCAGCGGCGACAGCACCATCACCTTCATCTACACCGCCAAGGAGGGCGTGCCTGTGCTGGAGCCCGGCCACGAGCTGGGCTTTGACGAGATCGTCCTCAGCGAGGAGAAGCCGGAGCTGGCCGCCCCCGCCCCGGGCAAGGTAGACATCGCCTGCGCCCGCCGGGAGATCGTCCTCACCGGCGAGGGCTTCCGCTACAGCGTCAACAAGCTGACAGGCCTGTTCAACGAGCTGTGCTGGCACAACAAGAGCTTCCTCACCCGCCCCATGGAGTGGAACCTGTACCGGGCTCCCACCGACAACGACCAGTATGTGAAGATCAAGTGGCACGAGGCGGGCTTCGAGCGGCCCACGACCCGGGTATACTCCATTTCCGCCGAAAACACCCCCGAGGGTGCGGCGCAGGTCAAGGCCCATGTGGGCATTGCCGCCCTGATCTCCTCTAAATTTGTGGACGTGGAGGCCGTGTGGACCATCGACGCCCAGGGCCGCGTCACCTGCAAACTGGAGGGCGTGCGGGATACCCACTTCCCCTACCTGCCCCGGTTCGGCGTGCGCATGTTCCTGCCCAAGGGCTTCGCAAAGGTGGAGTATTTCGGCTACGGACCCTTTGAGAGCTACATCGACAAGCACCGTGCCTCCCGCCTGGGCGTGTACGGCGGCACGGTAGAGGGCCAGACCGAGCACTATCTGAAGCCCCAGGAGAACGGCTCCCACTACGGCTGCCGCTGGGCGGCGGTAAAGGGCCAGGGCTTTGCCCTCAAGGCCGAGAGCCCGGACACCTTCTCTATGAACGCCTCTGTCTACACCCAGGAGGAGCTGACAAAGAAGATGCACGACTACGAGATCGAGCCCTGCGGAGAGACCGTGTTCTGCCTGGACTACAAGATGAGCGGCGTGGGCAGCAACAGCTGCGGCCCCATGCTGCTGCCTGAGTATCAGCTGAATGAGGAGGCCTTCTCCTTCCAGTTCGGTCTGACACCCTGCGAGAGCAAGTAAACGGCACAACAGCCTGATGGCAAAGGAGCACTCTGCGTCCCCGCAGGGTGCTTCTGCTTTTGGGGAATTTTTCCCCTTCCGGCCCCATTCCCCTCTTGCAAGCAGCGGAAAATTCCGCTATAATAAAATAAGCCGTACTGCCGGAAAATTTTGGTAGGAGGATGGTCATTTGAACCGGGAAAACAAAAGAAGGCAATTTGAAAAAGGCTATTACCAGAACCACCCCTGCAACGACAGCTTTACCTGCAAGCACTGCGGGCGGCTGGTGACGCCGGAAGCGGCGGGCACCCAGCACCGCAACCACTGCCCCAACTGTCTGACCAGCCTGCATGTGGACGAGGAGCCCGGCGACCGGGCCGCAGACTGCGGGGGCCAGATGGAGCCCATCGGCGTGTGGGTGCGCAAAAACGGCGAGTGGGCCATCATCCACCGGTGCAAGCGCTGCGGAGCCCTCAGCTCCAACCGGGTGGCTGCGGACGACAACCCCATGCTGCTCATGTCCATCGCCCTGCGGCCCCTGGCCCAGCCTCCTTTCCCCTTGGAGCGCATCCAGGAGCTGACAGACCTGATGGCCGGAGACGGCAGAATGGAGTAACCAGAGCAACCAGCCCGCAGGCCGGCGGCTCTCTCAGCACAAGCCCAAAAACGAGAAGAAAGAGACCGGAGGACGCGGTCCTTAACCCTGTCAAACCCAGTCAGAAAGCATCAAATTATAAAATAGAAAACCATCAATAGGAGGAATCATTATGAAGCTTGGAATCATCGTGCCCCCCAAAGCTGAGAGCTTTGACCGGGCCAAGGCGTTGGGCCTGGACTTTGTGGAGTTCGACTGCAATCCCCCCGACTTTTTCGGCGTGCCTGTGGCAGAGCTCACCGCTGTCCAGGAGGAGCTGAAGACCGCCAGCCAGCGCACCGGCGTGGAGGTGGGCGCGGTAGGCCGCTGGGCCAGCCATATTCTGGACGAAAAGGGAGAGGTAAAGCCCGCCGAGTGGGAGGACGTGAAGGCTGTTATTGACTTTGGCGCCTGCCTGGGGGCAAAGCACTACCTGTGCAGCGTCAACTATGTCCAGGAGCTCAGCTACTATCAGAACATCACTGCGGCCATTCATGTGCTCAACGACATTGTGGCCTATGCCAAAGAGCGGGGCATGGAGACCGCCATTGTCAACTGCTGCATGGGCGACAACTACATCCGCACGCCTGAGCAGTGGAAGCTGGTGCTCAGCGAGGTGCCGGGCCTGGGCATCAAGTACGACCCCTCTCACAGCTTTGTGCACGGTGGCCAGAACGGGGCCTACCTGGAGGAGGGCCTGGAGTGGGGCGCACACTTCCAGTACTGCCATGTAAAGGGCGTCATCCAGCGGGGAGACTCCCGGGAGCCCCAGCAGTGGGCCATGATGGACTTTTTGAAGACCCATCCCGAGCTCAAGGACGAGCTGCTGGCCAAGGCCTTTGCCGGCAACAACTGGTACGACAATCCCCCCGCGGGCATTGACGTGATCAACTGGCGGGCCTTCTTCGCCATCCTCTATAAGTATGGGTACGACGGGTATCTGGCCATTGAGCCCCACTCTCCCACCTGGCAGGGCGAAAAGGGAGAGAAGGGCATCCGCTACACCGTCAAGTACATCCGCGACCTGATGCTGTTGGATTGATTCCCCGCCTCCGGCAAAAAATCCCGGACAGGAATTCGTAAAAACAGTTGCAATTTCACAGAAATATGGTAGAATAGAAGCAAGCGCGGCGTGGACTTGCTCTGCCGCCTAAATTACATGGAGGTGTTCCCTATGCCTTATACCATCAATGACGAGTGCATCGCCTGCGGCGCCTGCGCCGGCGAGTGCCCTGCCGACGCCATCACCGAGGGCGACGGCAAGTATGTGATCGATCCTGACAAGTGCCTGGACTGCGGCGCTTGCGCCGGTGTCTGCCCTGTTAGCGCGCCCCAGGAGGGCTAAACGTTAAACAGCAGAAAAGCGGGGCCCGAATGAAAATTTCGGGTCCCGTTTTTTCGTGAAAGGAGAGCCCTCATGGAACACTGGGAACCCCTGGGAAGCCGCCTGCGGGTGCTGGTAAGCCCCAGCCACGGCTTCACCACCGACACCCTGCTGCTGGCCCATTTCTCCCTGCCCCGCCCCGGCGAGCGCTGCGCCGAGCTGGGCTGCGGCTGCGGAGCCATCTCTCTGCTGTGGTGCGCCCGGGCCCGGCCCGCCCATGTGGCCGCCATTGAGCTGCAGCCCCAGGCGGCGGCGCTGGCGGCGCGCTCTGTCAGAGAGAACGGCTTGGAGGAGCTGGTCACAGTCACCCAAGGGGACGCCCGGGACTACCGGCAGCTTTTGCCCCACCAGGGTCTGGACCGGATTGCCTGCAACCCGCCCTATTACCCTGCCGGGGCAGGCCTGCCCTCTCAGGACCCCAGCCGCCGGACCGCCCGCCACAGTCGGGATCTGACCCTGGAGGACCTGGCCGCCGCTGCCCGGTATGGGCTGAAATTCGGGGGGCGGCTGTGCCTTTGCCTGCCGGCCTCCCGGCTGGCGGAGGCCGCTGCCGCTTTAAGCCAGAGGAGCCTGGAGCCCAAACGCCTGCGGCTGGTGCAGCAGCGGCCGGAGAAGGCCCCCTACCTGTTTCTGCTGGAATGCCGTCTGGGGGGCGGGCCCGGGCTGACAGCGGAGCCCACCCTGTTTATGCAGGACGGGGAGGGGCATGTCACCCGGGAAATGGGAGAGATATACGGAGATTACACGGAAAATGGAGGGAGCCGGCATGAATAACCAGCTGGAAAAGGGGGCGCTCTATGTGGTAGGCACCCCCATCGGCAATCTGGGCGACTTTTCCCCCCGGGCCGCTGAAACCCTGGCAGGGGCGGACTTTATTGCCGCCGAGGACACCAGAGTCACCCAAAAGCTTTTGAACCATCTGGGACTTCACAAGCCCCTGCTCAGCTATTTTGAGCACAACAAGCGCAGCCGGGGCGAGGCGATTCTTCAAAGACTGCGGGAAGGAGAGACCTGCGCCCTGGTGTCCGACGCGGGGATGCCCGCTGTGTCCGACCCAGGGGAGACCCTTATCGCCGCCTGCGCCCAGGAGGGCCTGCCGGTGTATGTGGTGCCCGGCCCCACAGCCGCCATATCCGCCCTGGCGGTCAGCGGCCTGCCCACCGGCCGGTTTACCTTTGAGGGCTTTCTCTCCATGAACAAGCGCAGCCGCCGGGAGCGCCTGCGCCAGGTGGAGCATGAGCCCCGGACCATGATTTTTTACGAGGCGCCCCACAAGCTCCGGCGCACCCTGGGAGATTTTGAAAAGACCTTTGGCGGAGAGCGGCGGATTGCCCTGGTGCGGGAGCTGACCAAGGTCCATGAGGAGGTATGGCGCACCACCCTGGCAGAGGCCGCCGCCCACTACCGGGAGCAGGAGGCCCGGGGGGAGTATGTGCTGGTGGTTGCGGGAGCCGAGGCCCCGCCGGTCGAGGAGGACAATACGATAGAAGACGCGGTGGAGCTGGCCCGGCAGCGGATGGAGGCAGGGGAGTCCGCCAGCGAGGCGGCAAAGCAGGCGGCAAAGGAGACCGGGGTACGGAAGTCGGAGATCTACCGGGCCCTGGCAGAAGCGGAAGAATGATCAAGGAGGAATCGGACATGCAGTGGTTTTTTGAGGACGACCATACAGCCCCTGTGTTCACTGCCCAGCAGCATATTGAGAGCAAGAAAGCGGAAGGAGCCATTCAGGCCCTGCCCCGGCGAGCGGTGGTCTTCTGTTTGGGCCGGGGCCTGCCGGTGCTGGAGGAACGCTATGAAACCCGGCTGCTGAGCCAACGCCTGCCGGGCTTCATCACCTACAGCCCGGTGTACGCCATAAAAGACCGGGAGGACCTGTGCTTTCTGGACGGCGGCAGGGGCGCGCCCCAGGGAGCCTGTACGGTGGAGTCCCTTCATGCTCTGGGGGTAGAGGAGCTGCTGGTAGCAGGCTTGTGCGGGGCCTTTGGGGAGGAGGCGGATGTGTGCGACGTGCTTCTGCCCTCCCGGCTGCTGGCGGAGGAAGGGGTCTCCTGCCATTACCTGGCAGACCCGGCGTGGGCCGTGCCCGACCTGCCCTGGGACCTGGAAGGCTTCGGGAGCTTTCTGGCCGGGCGGGGCTTTGCGGTGAAGCCCCTGGACACTGTGACCACCGACGCCCCCTACCGGCAGACCTATTTTAAAGAGGCCCGCTGGCGGGGGCTGGGCTCTGCCGGGGTGGACATGGAGGCCTCGGCCATGGTAAATGTGTGCAATTATTACAACATGAAGTGCGCCGTGGCGCTGATGGCCTCAGACAAGCACCCCCTCACCCCCTACAGCCCGGCCTGGGCCTGGGGCAGCACAGACTTTAAAGAGCGGCAGGACAGCTTCATCACCGCCTGTGTAGACTGGATGCTGCAAACGCCCTGAGCATGGCGGTCCCCAGGGCCTGTTTGAAAACCGGAGAAATCTTGGTTTTTTGGCCAGGAACGAGTGCTTCAAAGAAAAAACGCAAGAAGGACTGCCGCATTTCCAGACTTTTTGACGCCGAAACCACCGTTTCTGGTCAAAACAGACCATATTTCGGCATTTTCAAGCAGAATCTTAAAGCCTGCCCCTGTAAGCGGAGCGCGGTCAGGCTGTCAACCTTTGCTTGACAGCTTAGCAGCCGCGCCTCTTTGTACCCGCGCAGGTCAACATTTTTACCCAGAAGCAGCCGGCCGTCTGTCAAAGGAGGCCGGCGTTCTCCTTCCTTTTGCGGACAAGGCTGTGAAGCTTTTCAAAATCTTGATAATAAAAGGAAAATGTCCGCAAATACTAATGGCCGTAAGCGACGGCGGACCGGAGCGGCAGGGAAAAGCGCAGCCTGGAATGGGAGGCGGACGCGAGGCCGGAAAAAAGGGCCTGACAGCCCGGACCGTTTATTACTACTATTATGCGTGAAGGGGACGAGAAATATGAAAGCAACGGGAATTGTTAGGCGCATCGACGACCTGGGCCGGGTGGTCATCCCCAAGGAGATCCGGCGGACGCTGAAGATCCGGGAGGGGATGCCCATGGAGATCTTCACCGACGTGTCCGGCGGAGTCATTCTCAAAAAGTATTCTCCTGTGGGCGAGATGTCCCAGCTGGCCCAGTCCTATGCCGAGACCCTGGTCAACCTCACCGGCTGCGCGGCCGCGGTGTGCGACACCGAGCAGATCATCGCCGTGGCCGGGCCGGTAAAAAAGGACCTGCTCCATAAGCCTGTTTCGGTGCAGCTGGACGAGCTGGTGCAGGGCAAGCGGTGGTTCCTCACCAACGGAGAGAACACGGTGCTCGCCGCCCAGAACATGCCCGCGGCGGCCATGGCCGTGTTTCCGGTGGTGTCCTCCGGCGACGCCATGGGGGCGGTGCTGCTGCTCAAGGGAGAGAAGTCCTCGCCCAAGGTGAGCGGCGAGGCAGCGGAGAGCGTGAAGGCGGCGTCCATGTTCCTCTCCCGGCAGCTGGAGGCTTAAAAAGCCGGGAAAAGCGCAAAAAGCCCTTGATTTTCCAGCGCCAGAGTGCTATAATGTCACTTAGTATGGTAATAGAAGGTAGACTGAGAGAGTGGGGCGACCCGCTCTTTCGTCTTGTTATGACGGTTGCGGGCCCCGGCGGGGGCATTCGGAAGGGGGAGAAGGGTATGAGCGAGGAGAAAAGGCCAAAGACAGGCGTGGCCCCACGGGTGCGGGCGTTGGCAGAGCCCCTGGCGGCGGAGCTGGGTCTGGAGGTTTGGGATGTCCAGTATGGAAAAGAGGGCGCCGAATGGGTGCTGAGAATCATTATTGACAAGCCCGGCGGCGTGGGCATTGACGACTGTGTGGACATGACCCACGCGGTGAACCCTGTTCTGGACCAGGAGGACCCGGTGCCCCAGGAGTATGTATTGGAGGTATCCTCTCCCGGGCCGGACCGGAAGCTGACCCGGCCGGAGCACTATGAGGCCTACATGGGCCAGCCGGTGCGGGCCAGGCTCATCCGCCCCTTGGAGGACGGGACCAGAGAGCTGGAAGGCCTGCTGCTCCACTATGAGGAGGGCCGGTTGGAGCTGCAGCTGGACGAGGAGACCAGCTGCACCCTGGAAAAGAAGGAGCTGGCCTGGCTGTGCGCCATAGACGGCCCCTGGGAGGGACTGGACCAGGAGGAGGGCTGACAGCAGGCGGCGCGCCCCGCTGCAAATTCCCGGGGCTTTGCTTGTACGAAAGACGGACCGGGAGAGCCGCCATTGGGGAGGCCCCCCGGGAAAGCGGCGGGAAGGAGTCAACCGGAGCAAAAGGAAAACATAAGCATTCATATAGAGAATACAGTAAGGAGTGAGCGGAAAAATGGTACGCAAGAAGAAAAAGGAACCCGAGCAGCAGGGGAATGAAGAGCTGTTCCTGGCCCTGGGCCTGCTGGAAAAGGAGCGGGGTATTCCAGTGGACTTTATGCTGGACCGGATCAAAAAGGCCATTGCCAGCGCCTGTAAAAAGATGTATGACAATGAGGACGTGGAGGTGTCGGTGGACCCGGCTGCCGGAAAGTTTGAGGTATACCTGAACAAGCAGGTGGTAGAGGAAGTGGAGGACCCCAACAGGGAGATGCTGCTAGACGCCGCCCGGGAGATTTCCCGCATGGCGGAGGTGGGGGGCACGGTGGGCATTAAGCTGGACACCCGGCAGTTTGGCCGGGTAGCGGCCCAGACCGCCCGGAACATTATCCGCCAGGGCATCCGGGAGAGCGAGCAGGGCCAGATGCTTCAGGAGTTCCAGGAGAAGCACCAGGAGCTGGTGACAGCTCTGGTCGAGCGGGTCGACCCCCGTTCCGGGGCCCTGTCCCTGCGCATTGGCAAGGCGGAGGCCGTGCTGCCCAAAAGCGAGCAGATTGCCGGCGAGGCTGTGCGGGAGGGGGACCACATCAAGGTGTTCGTGGTGGGCATCAAGGAGGAGGAGAAGGGCCCCCGGGTCATTATCTCCCGCACCCGGCCAGACCTGGTGAAGCGCATGTTCGAGCTGGGCGTGCCGGAGATTTACGACGGCACTGTGGAGATCAAGGCTGTGTCCCGTGAGGCGGGCTCCCGCACCAAGCTGGCGGTGGTCAGCCGCGACCCGGAGGTAGATGCGGTAGGCGCCTGCATCGGCGCCCGGGGCGACCGGGTCAACCGGATTGTGGAGGAGCTGGGGGGCGAGAAGATCGACATTATCGAGTACAGCGAGGACCCCCAGAAGTTTATTGCCGCGGCCCTGTCCCCGGCCAATGTGCTCTCTGTCCGGCTGGAAGAGGGAGAGAAGCAGGAGTGCCGGGTCACTGTGCCGGACAGCCAGCTCTCTCTGGCCATTGGCAACAAGGGCCAGAACGCCCGCCTGGCCGCCAAGCTCACAGGCTGGAAGATCGATATCCGGCCTGAGAGCGGCTTCTTCGGCGAGGAGGAAGAGGAGAAGGAGGAGGCCGCCCCTCCTGCCGGGACAGAGGAGCCGGCCCCGGAGACAGAGGAGTAAGAACCTGTATTCACAGGCGTTGAACGCCGGAGGGACGGGTCTTTTGCCGTCCTGCTTCGTTAAAGAATCTTGAAATACGGCAAGTATTCCTGCGATTTTTTGCCTTGCAGGGCGGCAAAATCCCTCGCCCCTCCGGCATCCTCCGCCTATGAATACAGGTTCTAAGCCATTGCTTTCATAACAGCGGGAAGGGGAGTGGTCATTTTTGCGCCAGAGGAAGATTCCCATGAGAATGTGCACCGGCTGCGGGCAGATGAGGCCTAAAAAGGAGCTGGTGCGAATTGTGAAGGCCCCGGAAAAGCCGGGGGAGGAGGGCAAAACGCCGCCCCCCCAGATCAGCCTGGACCTGACCGGGAAAAGCCCCGGCCGGGGGGCCTATCTCTGCCGGAGCGCAGACTGCCTGCGCCTGGCCAGAAGGGCCCGGCGGCTGGAACGGGCGTTTTCCTGCAAAATACCGGAAGAGGTCTATGACGCGCTGGAAGGGGAGCTGACGGAGAATGAATAAAACGCTTTCCCTTTTGGGGCTGGCCCGCCGGGCCGGCCGGCTGGAGGCTGGCTTTGACGCCTGCCAAAAGGCAGCCCGCGCCGGCAAGGCGGCCCTGCTGGCCGCGGCCGGGGATATTTCAGATAAAACCTATAAGAATCTGTGCTACGAGGCGCAGAGGGCCGGCATTCCGGCAGTGCGGCTGACAGCCTCCATCCAGGAGCTGGGCCATGCCTGCGGGGTGCGGGCCGGCATTGTGGCTGTCAACGACAAGGGCTTTGCCGGGGCGGTCATCAAGGAATTGGAGGGGCCGGGAACGCCAGTCCGGCCCACAGACGAGAACGCGCGTAAGAAGGAGGAGGAAACCCTATGATGATAAAATACAGAGTTCGGGAGGTCGCCAAGGACCTGGGGATTCAGAACAAGGAGGTCATCGACACTCTGGCCAAGTTCTTCCCAGAGCCGAAGAAGTACATGACGGCCCTGAATGAGAATGAGCTGGACATTGTGCTGGAAAGCTTTACCCAGCAGCGGAGCATGGAGAGCTTTGACGCGTTTTTTGCCCAGCGGGACGCTGTGGTGGTGCGCCCCGAGCCTCAGCCTGAGCCCATGCCTGAGGTCCAGAAGGCCCAGCCGGAGCAGGAGAAGAACGCCGGGCGCAAGCAGCCGGAGGAGGCCAGAACCGGGAGAAAGCCCCAGGAGCAGAGGCCCGGCCAGAGACAGGACCAGAAGCAGCGGCAGCAGGAGCGTCCCCGGAAAAACGAGACGCGGCCGGCCGGCCAGCCCCAGCCCCCTCAGGCCCAGAAGCCCCAGCAAAAGCCCGACGAGAAGCCCCAGGCCCAGCGGGAGCCCAAGCAGCCGGTGCGCCGGGTGGTGGATACCCGTTCCAGCAATGTGAACATCGACAAATATAACGAGAAGTATACCCAGCTGGCCGACCAGAAGGTGGGCGGCCGCCAGGATAATGTGGTGACCAAGCAGAAGTTCACCAACCGGAACCAGCAGCGCCGGGGCCAGCAGAGAAGAGGCAAGCGGGAGACCGAGGCCGAGCGTTTGCGCCGCATTGCCCAAGAGCGCAAGGCCAAGCACATCACCATCGAGGTGCCGGAGGAGATCACGGTGGGCGACTTCGCCCTGCGGCTGAAGGTCTCCGCCCCGGAGGTCATCAAAAAGCTCATGGGCCTGGGGGTGTTTGCCGCCATCAACGATGTGATTGACTTTGACACAGCCGTGCTCATTGCCGACGAGTTCCACGCCCGAGTGGAGAAGGAGGTGGTGGTCACCATTGAGGAGCGCATCATTGACGACAGCGAGGACGACGAGGCCAATCTGGTCTCCCGGGCCCCGGTGGTGGTGGTCATGGGCCATGTAGACCACGGCAAGACCTCCATCCTGGACGTGATCCGCAACTCCAATGTCACCGAGGGCGAGGCAGGAGGCATCACCCAGCACATCGGCGCTTACCGGGTAAAGGTGGGCGACCGGGACGTGACCTTTCTGGACACCCCCGGCCACGCGGCCTTTACCACCATGCGGGCCCGGGGCGCCAAGGTGACGGACATTGCCGTGCTGGTGGTGGCCGCGGACGACGGTATCATGCCCCAGACCGTGGAGGCCATCAACCACGCCAGAGCGGCAGGGGTCAGCATTATTGTGGCCATCAACAAAATGGATAAGCTGGGGGCTGACCCTGACCGGGTAAAGCAGCAGCTCACCGAGTATGAGCTGGTGCCCGAGGAGTGGGGCGGCGACACCCCCTGCATTCCAGTGTCCGCCCACACCAAGGAGGGCATCAACGACCTGTTGGAGATGATCATTCTCACCGCCGACATGATGGAGCTGAAGGCCAACCCGGACCGTGCCGCCAAGGGCACGGTGATTGAGGCGCGGCTGGACAAGGGCATGGGCCCTGTGGCCACTGTGCTGGTGCAAAACGGCACCCTGAAGGCCGGGGATATTCTGGTGGCCGGGGCCACTGTGGGCCGGGTGCGGTCCATGATGGACGACAAGGGCCGCCGGGTGCAGGAGGCGGGCCCCTCGGTGCCGGTAGAGATCACAGGCCTTGGAGACGTGCCTGTGGGCGGCGATGTTTTCGACGCAGTGTCTGACGAACGCCTGGCCCGGGAGCTGGTAGAGCAGCGCCTGACCGAGCAGAAGGAGGAGGCCTTCCGGGCCCAGACCCGGGTCACCCTTGACAATCTGTTTGAGCAGATGAAGGAGGGGGACATGAAGGAGCTGAAAATCATCGTCAAGGCCGACGTGCAGGGCTCGGTGGAGGCAGTGCGCCAGTCTCTGGAAAAGCTCAGCAACGAGGAGGTCCGGGTGCATATCATCCACGGGGCCGTGGGCGCGGTCAGCGAGAGCGACGTGATGCTGGCCAATGCCTCCAACGCCATTATTGTGGGCTTCAATGTGCGGCCCGACCCGGTGGCGGAGGAGAACGCTAAGCGGGATGGGGTGGATATGCGGCTGTACCGCATTATATACGACTGCATTGAGGAGATTGAGAGCGCCATGAAGGGCATGCTGGCTCCCAAGTACCGGGAGGTGGCCCTGGGCCGCGCCGAGTGCCGGGAGACCTACAAGATCAGCAATGTGGGCATTGTTATCGGCGGCCATGTCACAGCGGGCAAAATCACCCGCAGCGCTCTGGTGCGGGTGGTGCGCGACGGCATTATTGTGGCCGACGACAAAGTTGCCTCCCTGCGCCGCTTCAAGGACGATGTGAAAGAGGTGGCCGACGGCTACGACTGCGGCATCACCCTGGAGAAGTTTGCCGACATCAAGCAGGGAGACATCCTGGAAGCCTACGAGATGGAGGAGTACCGGGACTAAATGGAGATCGAGTATACAAAACTGGCGATCAAGGCGATTGGCCGAATGGATAAGCTGCTGAAAAGCAGGATCAGCAGAGCGGTCCTGGGTTTGACGGAGACCCCGCCGAAGGGGGACATAAAGCCGTTACAGGGCTTTTCCGATGGCCGCGGCAGACTGCGCGTTGGAAAGTATAGAGTGGTGTACCGATATGCGGAAGATGGCAAAACCGTTTATATTATGGATATAGACAGCCGTGGAGATATCTATAAGTGAGAAAGGATGTGGTCATATGGCGCCCATGACACAGCAAATTGCAGAATTGGCGAATATGCTGCCGGAAGAAGAACAGCTGTTTGCATATGAATTTATGCAAAGGCTGGTACGGGCCTGGGATCCAGACTTTACAAAACTAACCCCGGAGGAAAAACAAAGGCTGGATGAAGCAGAGCAGGAGATTGCCCGGGGCGAGACGGTTTCCCATAAGGACATCACCTGGGACTGAGCGGAGGAGTGCCGGAATTCAGCCATAGGAGGCGGTTTTATGCCAAAATGTCAGGCCGGAGATATTGCAATCATGTACGAGGCCTATGGCAGCGGAGAGACCGTGGTTTATCTACAGTCTGTGCTGGGCGGCCTCAACCCCGGCGCATACTATTTCGCGGGCAGGCTGTCCAGGCGCTTCCGGGTGCTGATTTGGGACGGCCCCAACTGCGGGCAGTCCGGCGTGTCTCTTCCCCCAGCTCCCAGCGAGTATCATTTGGCCTGCGGGTATCTGGCCAAGCTTCTGGACGCCCTGGGAGAGGGCCCGGTGCACCTGGCAGGCTGCTCGGGAGGCGGCGAGATGGGCCTGCTGTTTGCCCATCTCTACCCCGGCCGGGTGAAAAGCCTGGGCATGTACCGCCCGACTGACACCGCCAGCCAGCCGGAGCAGGAAGTGATCCGGGCCCGGTATTTTGATATTGCCCAGGCAGCGGAGCACTCCATGGAGCAGGCGGTAAAGCTTTCACAAAATCCGCCGCCCCACCGGTTCGCCGGGGCCTCCCGCTGGCTGGCAGAGCTGTGCCAAAGGGACAGGGAAAAGATTTTCGCCCTGGACCACAAGGCGTTCAGCCGCACCCTGCGGAATTGGGGGGAATGGATGGGAAATCCCCTCTTTTACCGGGCGAACCTTACAGACGAGGAGTTGGGGGAGCTCCGGCTCCCGGTTCTGGTCTGCCCCTGCTCAGACGACTTCCACCCGGAGCGGCTGGCCGTGGACCTGCAAAGGAAGCTGCCCGCCTGCACCTATATTCCCAGCGAGGGGCATCGCTTTGAGCAGGAGATATACGGGACAGGGGAGAACGGCTTTGGGGGCTTCCCCCGCTTTGTGGACCATTACGAGAGGTTTCTGGAAGGCCTTGTACAAACAACCAGTTGATTGACCATAACGCGGCCCCCACCGGGAATTCTGCCGCGCAAGGAGGGATTGCCATGCCTGGACACAAATTAGGACGCATCACCGAGGATGTGAGCAGAGAGCTCTCCGCCATCATCCGGGAGCTGAAGGACCCCCGGGTCACCGGGTGCCTGCTGAGCGTGGTGCGGGTGGAGGTCACCAACGACCTCTCCTACTGCACAGCCTATGTCAGCACAGTAGAAGGCCTGGAACGGTCAAAGGAGGCGGCAAAGGGGCTCAAATCCGCAGCGGGCTATATCCGCCGGGAGCTGGGCCACAGGCTGAAGCTGCGCCATGTGCCGGAGCTGATCTTCAAGCCCACCGACTCCATTGAGTACGGGGCCAGCATTTCCAGAATCCTCCACGACCTGGACATTCCGGAGGAGAGGGAGGAGGACGAAGATGCTGACCTGTAAAGAGACCGCCGCCCTTTTGAGGGACTGGAATGATATTCTGGTCATCTGCCACGAGAACCCGGATGGGGACGCTCTGGGCTCCATGTTCGGCCTGGTGCGGGGCCTGCGGGCCATGGGCAAACAGGCGGACTGGTACTGCGCCAGTCCCGTGCCCGGAAAGTTCGCCTATCTGACCCAGGGAGTGGAGCATAGCGGCCTCACACCGGCCCATGTGCTCACCGTGGATGTAGCGGACCAGAAGCTTCTGGGGGACGCCTGGGAGAAATTCGGAGACAAGATGGAGCTGGCCATTGACCACCACGGCGTCCACCGGCCCTTTGCAAACGCCCGTTGGGTAGACCCGGAAAGCGCGGCCACAGCGGAAATGATCTGGCTGCTCCTGCAGGAGCTGGAAGCGCCGGCAGACGCCGGCGTTTTGGGATGCCTGTATACCGGCATTGTCACAGACACCGGCTGCTTCCGCTACCGGAACGTAACGCCCCGCACCCTGCGGGTTGCCGCCAGTCTGCTGGAGGCGGGCGCGCCTGCCGGGGACATCAACAAGCAGATTTATGAGAGCAAAAAGCTGGCGGCAATTCGTGCCGAGGTGATGGAGCTGAACACCCTGGAGGTCTTCTGCGGGGGCAAATGCTCCATGATACAGATCCCCCGCTCTATCATAGAGGAGACAGGCGCGGACGAGGGGGACATGGACGGCAGCGTGGGCCGCGCCGCGGCGGAGATCGAGGGCGTGCTGATTTTTGTCAGCCTGAAGGAGAAGGAGGACGGCAGCATCAAAGCCTCTCTGCGCACCAGCCCACCGGCCAACGCCTCGGTGATCGCCCAGCGCTTTGGGGGCGGCGGCCACGCCGGAGCGGCAGGCTGTCCTCTGGACGGGCTGGATATGGCAGGAGCCCGGCTCAGAATGATGGAGGCCTGCCAACAATATCTTGCGGAGATAGGATGCGTCTGACCCCATATGAACGGTGTAATAGTTGTCGACAAGCCCCAGGGCTTCACCTCCTTCGACGTGGTGGCAGTGATGCGGGGGCTTGCCAAGGAAAAGAAAATTGGCCACACCGGCACCCTGGACCCTATGGCAACCGGGGTGCTTCCCCTGCTGCTGGGGCGGGCCGCCAAGGCGGCGGAGCTGCTGCCTGACACAGACAAGGAGTACCAGGCGGAGTTTTTGCTGGGAGAGCGTTACGATACCGGAGACGTCACCGGAACCTTGACAGAACGGAGGGACTGCCCGGTGTCCCGGCCGCAGCTGGAAGCGGCCCTGACCGGATTTCGGGGGGACATTATGCAGGTGCCGCCCATGTATTCGGCGGTGTCGGTAAACGGCAAGCGGCTCTACCAGCTGGCCCGCCAGGGCATGGAGGTAGAGCGCTCGCCCCGCCCCGTCCACATTGCCCTGCTGACTTTGGAGGACTACGACGAGACAGCCCGGCGGGGCAGGCTTCGGGTGAGCTGCTCCAAGGGAACGTACATCCGTGTGCTGATTGAGGACATCGCCCAGGCGGCAGGCACGGTGGGCGTCATGACTGCTCTGCGGCGCACGCAGGCCTGTGGATTCTCCGAAGAGGAGGCGCTGCCCCTGGACCGCCTGCGGGAGCTGGCGGCGGGCGGCGGGCTGGGGTCCGTGCTGCGGCCGGTAGAGAGCCTGTTTGAGGGCTATGCCCAGGTAGCGGTAAGCGAGGCCCAGAGCAGGCGTTTTCAGAATGGCGGCGGGCTGGACATGCAGCGGCTGCGGCTGAGGGCAAAGCCGGAGGAGGGACAGGTCCTTCGGGTGTATGGCCCTCAGGGGAGCTTTTTAGGCCTGGCCAGGGCCGACCTGAACCGGTCGGAGCTGCGCTTTCTAAAACGCTTCACAGAAGAGGGCTGAATTCCTGCCTTTCCAAAGCCTTCTGTGAACATGGCCGGGCAGTGGGCAGAAACGATGGGAAGAATTTTCAGCAGGAAGGGGCACGGAAATGGAGATCATAAACACAGTGCAGGCAGCTCCGCAATCGGCCTGCTCCTTGGCCCTGGGCACCTTTGACGGCCTGCACCGGGGGCATCTGGCGGTGGTCGGGGCCGCCCTGGCCGGGGCGAATGCCGCCGGATGGGAGCCGGCGGTGTTCACCTTCCGGCGAAGCCCCTCAGGGGAACGGCTGGTGATGACCGGGCAGGACAAGGCCCGGCTGTTGGAGGAGCTGGGCGTGGCCAGAATGTATGAGATGGACTTTGCCGCTGTAAAGGACCTTCCCGCGGAGGACTTTGTCAGAGACATGCTCTTCACCCGGCTGAACGTGCGGCAGGTCTGCTGCGGAGAGGACTTTCGCTTTGGCCGGGGCGCGGCAGGAGACAAAAGCCTGCTGGCCCGGCTCTGCGGCGAAGCTGGGGTAAAGCTGACCGTGGTCCCGCCGGTGACAGAAAACGGGGAGAAAATCAGCTCTACCCGCATCCGCCAGGCATTGGAGCAGGGGGACCCGGCAACGGCCAACCGTCTGCTGGGCAGGCGGTTCAGCTTTGAGCTGGAGGTGATCCACGGCAACCACATCGGCTCTACCCGCCTGGGGACCCCTACCATCAATCAGGCCCTGCCAGAGGAGCTGGTCTGCCCCCGTTTTGGGGTGTATGCCGCCTGGTGCCAGGTGGGAGGCAGCTGGCAGTACGGCGTGTGCAACATAGGGCTGAAGCCCACCGTGGGCTCAGACCGGGTGCTGGCGGAGACCTGGATGCCGGAGTTTTCCGGGGACCTGTACGGGCAGCAGGTCCGGGTGTGCCTGCTGGACTTCATCCGGCCTGAGAAAAGGTTTGACTCGTTGGAGGTGCTGCGGGAGGAAATTCTCCGCAACGGCGAGACGGCCAGGGCCATAGCCGGGAAGATGCCGCCGGCTCCATGGAACAGGCTGACCGCAGCGGCTGTTGAAGACTGCGGACAGCGCCCCTAAGAACAACAGATTCCAAGAAGAAATGCCACCCCCTTCAACCCACAGGCTATGCCTGGGGCTGGAAGGGGCGGCATTTTCCCTTTTAGCAAAGAAATCCGCCCCCGTCTCTGCCCCGTTTCTGCCAGCAAAGGGCTGTCCGCGCATTGCCAGCCGCTGCCCGGTACACGGCTTACCAGAACAGGTCGAATGACCGGGAAAACACCCGGCCCCTTTTTTCGCGCAACCATACTTGACATAATATTTTGTCCCCGCTTTTCGTCATTTCCCTGTTCCATCCGTCCCTCTCCGGGGACATGCCCCGGCATCCTCCGTAAAATCCCAGAAAACCGCAGCCCGCAAACGACCTTTATTTTTCCCGCCAGGAGGTATAATTTCATCGTCTCCCGCATAAGGGGTAACATAATTTTACTTGAGGCGGTGTTGTAAATGGAATTGACAAAATGGAGGCGGAATCTCTCCAACCTGGTCCAGCAGCTGCGCGGCGACTATGCCCGCCGGGCTGTCACCATGACAGGCTGCTTTCTGGCAGGGCTGGCTGCGGCCCGGGGGTTGGTGTTCGGCAAGTATGCGCCCTTTGGGGTGGCGGTGGCTGCGGCCGCCCCCCGGGGAGGGCTGTGGGCCGGGGCCATGGGGGCCTTTCTGGGCTACCTGCTGCCCTCGCCGGCCTATGTGCCGGTGCGCTACGCGGCGGCGTTGGTGGCGGTCACAGCCATTCGTTGGTCCCTGGACCAGCTGAAGTCGGTAAACGGCCATCCCCTGTTCTCTCCGGCGGCGGCGTTTCTGCCGTTGCTGCTCACAGGCATGACCATGGTGTTCCTGCAGGGCTCGGTGACATATACCGCTGCCCAGTATGTGGCGGAGTCCTTTCTGGGGGCGGGCAGCGCCTACTTTTTGCGGCGGGTGGTGTACCTGCTCAGCGGGCTCACCGGCGAGGGCAAGCCCCGCATCGGCGCAGTGGGGGGACGCCTGGAAAGCGGCGACCTGGCGGCAGTGACTGTGAGCCTGGGGGTGCTTCTCCTCTCCTTCTCCGGGGTGAGCGTCATGGGGGTCTCCCTGGGCAGGATTCTTCTGGTGCTTCTGGTGCTGTACTGCGCCCGGGCAGCGGGCATCTCCGGGGGCGCGGTGGCCGGGGTGGCAGCGGGAGCCATTCAGGGCCTGTCCACCGCCGGGCTGTCCTATCTCTCCGGGGCCTACGGGCTGGGGGGGCTGATGGCCGGGGTGTTCGCCCCAATGGGCAAGGTGGCAGGGGCCGCGGCCTTTATCATCGCCCACGGAGTTGCCTCGTTACAGGTGGGGGCGGGCAGTACGCAAATCCTCACCGGGGCGGTGGAGGTGGCGGCGGCTACCATTGTCTACATGTTTCTGCCCCGCAGCCGGCGGTTCACCGAGATTTTCGGCCTGCGGGGGGACAGCCTCAGCGGCGGAGCCCTGCGGGGGAATATTGTCATGCGGCTGAAGTACGCGGCCCAGGCCCTCACCCAGGTCTCCGTGTCCGTAGAGGAGATTGCGAAAAAGCTGCAAAATGTCTGCGCCCCCACCCTGCGGGGGGTCTATGACAGATCCACCGAGACCATTTGCGCCGGGTGCGGCATGAGCACCGTCTGCTGGCGCAAGTATAAGGACCAGACCCTGCGGAACTTTGCCCAGCTCTCCGGCCCCTTGAAGGAAAAGGAGAAGCTTGAGACCTGCGACTTCACCAAGGAATTCAGCGACCGCTGCTGCCGGGCCGGGGAAATGCGGGACGAGCTGAACAAAAATTACGCCCGCTATTTAATGAAGGAGGCGGCGGAGCTGAGGACCGCCCAGGTGCGGGAGGTGGTGGAGGCCCATTTCCGCACCACGGCAGGGATATTGGAGGAGCTGGCCGGAGAGTTTGCCCAGTACCAGCGGTTTGACGAGGAGGCGGCCCAGCGGGTGGCGGTGGTGCTCCGGGACAGCGGCGTCACCCCCCTGGAGGTGTGCTGCCGGGTGGACCGGTTCGACCGGATGACCGTGGAGGCGGAGATCGGCCGGGAGCGGCAGAAGCGTCTGAACCGGGCGGCCTTCACCCGGGAGGTGTCCTCTGCCTGCGGGCGGCTGTTCTCCCCGCCCTGCGTCAGCGCCGGAGAGGACCGCTGCCGCATTCAGATGTGCCAGCGTCCTCTGCTGGACGTGGGCCGGGGGTTCTCTCAGACCTGCGCCGGAGGCGGAGCCTTTTGCGGCGACAGCACCAATGTGTTCTACGACGGCTGCGGGCGGCTGATTGCAGTGCTCAGCGACGGCATGGGCACCGGGGGCCGGGCGGCAGTAGACGGGGCCATGACCTCGGCCATGGCGGAAAGCCTGCTGAAGGCCGGGGTGGGCTTTGACAGTATGCTGGAGACTGTTAACTCCGCGCTGATTGCCAAGTCAGGGGATGAATCGCTGGCCACCATGGACCTGGTGTGCGTGGACCTGTTCACAGGCAAAACAGAGTTCCGCAAGGCTGGCGCGGCCTGCACTATTCTGCGCCGGGGAAGGAGAACAGAGGTGATTGAGGCCAGCAGCGTGCCGGTGGGCATTATGCCCGGGGTGGAGTTTGCCGCCAGCCAGCGGGAGCTTTCGCCGGGCGACCTGCTGGTGATGGTGTCAGACGGTGTGGTGGCCGCAGGCAGCGAGTGGCTGGTAGACATGGCGGCGGACTGGGATGAGGATGAGAACCCTAATTTACTGGCCCAGCGGGTGACAGAGGAGGCGAAGAAGCGCCGCAGCGACGGCCACGAGGACGACATGACCGCATTGGTGCTGGTGGTGCAGGCAGCCTGAAAGCAAAGCGGCACCGCACGGTCCATATGCACGCAAGCAGAATATCACCCCATTGGGTGAAGAAAGGAGTTTCTTTCTATATTTATCTCTCAACAGGCTGCTGTCTGCCCTGTATGCAAACACGCTGCCTGTCACAAGCCCCGGCACGGTTCCACGCTGATTGTGGGGGGACAGCCTTCCCTTCCCGCCACAGTCTCCCGCGCCCGGAAGTGTCTGTTTCGGAGAGCTTTTCGTGTTCCTCTGCCCGTAGGACGGGGGAACACAGATGATTATCTCTGTGGTTGGGACAATCCCCCCCGCGCCCCGTTAGCTTGACTTTTGAAAGGAGGATGGATATAATAGAAAAAACAAAGCCGCCCGGCCCTGTCCCTCTCCGGGGCGGGCCGGGCGGCTTCCAAAGAAAGAAGGGTCCCCATGAATTACCAATTCTCCCAGCGGGTGAAGGACCTCAAGCCCTCCGCCATCCGCGAAATCCTGAAAAATTCCTCTGCCCCCGGCGTCATTCCTCTCTCCGCCGGCAATCCCGCGCCGGACGCTTTCCCCTATGAGGACATCCGGACGCTCTCTGAGAGCCTGCTGGCCGACACCCCTGTGGAAGCCCTGCAATACAGCCTCACCGAGGGCTATGCCCCTCTGCGGGAGTACCTGAAAAAATACATGGCCGAAAAGTATGGGCTGGGCACAGACAACGACCAGGTGATCATCACCAGCGGGGCCCAGCAGGTGATGGACCTGTTGACCAAAACCCTGCTGAACGAGGGGGACACGGTGCTGTGCGAGGCCCCCAGCTTTATCGGCTCCCTGAATACCTTCCGCTCCTACCGGGCCAGGCTCTGCGGCGTGCCCATGGAGGAGGACGGGGTCAGCGTGGAGGGTCTGGCAAAGGCCCTCGACACGGAAAAAAATATTAAATATTTTTATACAATCCCCAATTTCCAGAATCCCTCCGGCGTCACCATGAGCCTGGAAAAGCGCAAAAGGGTCTACGAGCTCTGCCGGGACCGCGGCGTTTTGATTCTGGAGGACAACCCCTACGGCGACCTGCGCTTTGCCGGGGAGGACCTGCCCAGCATCAAGGCCCTGGACCAGGAGGGCGTGGTGATGTATGCGGGCTCCTTCTCCAAGGTGATCTCTCCCGGTATGCGGGTGGGCTATGCTGTGGGGCCTCAGGAGGTGATACAGAAAATGGTGGTCTGCAAGCAGGGGGAGGATGTGCACAGCAATATCTGGGCGCAGATCATCTGCCACCGTATGCTGACCCAGCGGGACTATGAGGCCCATCTCCGCCGCCTGCGGGAGATTTACCGGCGCAAGTCCGCTGTGCTGCTGCAGGCCATGGAGGAGCATTTCCGCCCCCTGATCTCCTGGAACCCCTTTGAGGGCGGGCTGTTTGCCTGGTGCACGCTGCCAAAGGGCATGGACATGCTGGACTTTGTAAAAAGAGGCGCGGAGCGCAAGGTGTGTGTGGTGCCCGGCACCGCCTTTCTCACAGACGAGGCGGAGCCCTGCCAGTCCTTCCGCATCAATTTTTCCACGCCCACAGATGAGCAGCTGAAGGAGGGCGTGCGGATTCTGGGGGAAATTGCCCGGGAAATGCAGGGCTGAAGCCCGTCTCCCTGGGCCGGTCCCTCTTGCAATGCTGCCAAAAACAGAGTATAATGGTTACGCAGACGGTATCTATACAACCATATAAGGAGGCTTTTCCCCAATGAAAGAACTGCGTATCGGCATTATCGGCACCGGCATGATCTCCAACCGCCACATGACCATCTGGTCCAACATCCCCGGCGCCAAGGTGGTGGCTGGGTGCGACATTGACGAGGCCAAGGTCAAGGCCTGGGGCGAGCGCTACGGCATCCCTCAGGAGGCCCTGTATGTGGACTTCCGCAAAATGCTGGAGCGGGACGATCTGGACGCCATTGACGTGTGCGTGCACAACAACCTGCACACGCCTGTGTCCGTGGCGGTGATGAAGGCCGGCTTCCCCTGCTACTGCGAGAAGCCCATGGCCGCCAGCTATGCTGACGCAAAAATCCTCTACGACGCCCAGAAAGCCACCGGCCAGAAGCTGGCAGTGCAGCTCAGCTCCATCTACAACCTGCAAACCCGCCTGGCCAAGAGGATGATCGAGGAGGGCAAGCTGGGCAAAATCTACCACGCCCGCAGCGTCGGCCACCGCCGGGAGGGCCGCCCTGGCTTTGACATGCCCAACTTCTCCCGCGACTTTATTTCCAAGGACATCGGCGTCCACGGCCCCCTGTGCGACCTGGGCATCTACCATCTGGCGCAGATGCTGTATGTAATGGGTATGCCCGAGCTGGACACGGTCTTTGGTGTGTCCACAGCCGACTACTACCGGGACCCCCGCCTGCTGCCCCCCGGCGTCACCTATGACGTGGAGGACCTGAGCGTGGGCATTGCCACCTTCAAAAACGGAGTCTCCCTGGACATTTACGAGGACTGGGCCATGCACATGGACGAGGTGGGCACCAGCTTTATTGCCGGCTCCATGGGCGGGCTGAAGCTCATTGACGTGGACACCACCGGCGGAGACCTGGCTGTGCCCAAGGGAGGCCGCATTGCCGGAGGCGGCAGCGCCCAGAAGCCCACCCTGGAGTTCTTTGGCTATGAGGACGGCCTGAAGACCTCCAAGATCATCAACTGCCAGGAGAACGGCCGCAAAGAGGCCCAGGCAGACCCCAGAATAGCCCTTTATAATGATAACCAGGTCCATTGGGCCGCTTATCTCCGGGGAGAGCTGGACGACAGCACCCGCATCGATTCCCCCTACATCGCCATGGAGACCGCTTTGCTCTCTGACGCCATCTTCATCTCCCAGGCCCAGCATCGCAGCGTCACCGGCGAAGAGGCCCGGGCCATGTCCCAGTCTGTGGCCCTGCGCCGGCAGGAGACCCCCTGGGGCGTCATCGAGTATGACTTTTAAGAGGAAAATACTATGAGAACAATTTGCGACCTGAATGAAAACTGGCTGTTCAGCCGCCAATGCACGGCCGCCCCCGCCCAGCTGCCCACGGGAGAGGACTGGGAGCCCGTCGCCCTGCCCCACAGCTGGAACGGGGTGGAGGACCAGCAGGGCCAGCCCTTTGAGCGGGGGGCCTACTGGTATGTGAGAAGCTTTACCGCCCCCACGCAGCCCCTGCCCGGCGGGCGCGTCTATATCGAGGTGGGCGCGGCCTCTCTGGTGGGGGAGATATGGGTGAACGGCCAGTTCGTCACCCGACATGTGGGGGGCTACAGTGCCTTTCGGGCGGACGTGACCGATGCCTGCCATGAGGGGGAGAACGTGCTGGCCATCCTCTGCGACAACCGCTACAGCGACAAGGTCTACCCCCAGCGGGCGGACTTCACCTTCTACGGGGGACTGTACCGCTATGTGCGGCTCATCAGCGTCCCCGAAAGCCGCTTTACCCTGGACGAGCTGGGGGGCAGCGGATTCTATGTAGACGCGGACCCTGTGGAGGGGGGCGCCCAGGTGACGGTCCGGGCCCATCTGGACCAAGTGAAGGAGGGGCAGACGGTCTGCCTGCAAATACTGGACATGGAGGACGAGCTCTGCTGCGAGGTGTGGGACTTTGCCGCCCCGAAAACCCTGCTGCAGGCCTTTATACCCAACGCCCAGCTGTGGGACGGCCCGGGAAATGCCAACCTGTACCGGGCAAAGCTGAGCCTGGTGTCCTTCAACGAGGTGCTGGATGAGGTAGACTGCGCGTTCGGTGTGCGCAGCTTTGCGGTGGACAAGGACCGGGGCTTTCTGCTCAACGGCCGGGAGCACCCCCTGCGGGGCGTGTGCCGCCACCAGGACCGGCTATACCAGGGCAACGCCCTCTCTGAGTATGACCACTGGGAGGACGCCCGGCTCATTGCCGGCATGGGGGCCAACGCCGTGCGGCTGGCCCACTACCAGCAGAGTCAGGACATATACGAGGCCTTTGACTGGCTGGGCCTGGTGGTCTGGGCGGAGATTCCCTACTTTGCCAACAGCTGGGACGACGACGCCCACGAGGCGGCGGTCAATGAGATCAAAGAGCTGGTGGCCCAGAACTACAACCACCCCTCCATTTGCTTCTGGGGGCTGTCCAACGAAATTCTGATGGGAGACAACGACAACCCCAAGCTGCTGGGCTGTCATAAGGACCTGAACGACGCGGTGAAGAGCCTGGACGCCCGGCGGCTGACTGTAATTGCCCACGAATACGGGGCCGGCTGGGACCATGAGCTGCACAACAGCTCGGACGCGGAGGGCTGGAACCACTACTTCGGCTGGTACCGGGGCCAGCCCCAGGACCTGGCCGCCTGGTGCGACCAGTACCACCAGAAATACCCGGAGCGCCGCTTTGCCATCACCGAGTATGGCTGCGACGCGGTGGTGAGCTACCACTCCGACGACCCGGCCAAAATGGACTATACCGAGGAGTATCAGGTGCTTATTCACGAGAACGCCTGCGAGACCTGGGCCACCCGCCCCTGGATTTGGGGGACCTTTGTGTGGAATATGTTCGACTTTGGCAGCTACTTCCGCCGGGAGGGAGGCACCAAGGGCCGCAACAACAAGGGCCTTGCCACTCTGGACCGGAAGATTCTGAAGGACTCCTACTACGTCTACAAGGCCTGGTTCAGCAAAGAGCCCTTTGTGCATGTGGACGGCCGGCGGTACTTTGCCCGGCCCGGCGAGACCACCACCGTGCGGGTGCACTCCAACCAGCCCAAAGTAGAGCTTTTTGTGGACGGCGTGCTCTTCGCCTCTCAGGAGGGGGCCCACACCTTCGTGTTTGAGAACGTGCCCCTGAAGGAGGCCCCCACCGCCGTCACCGCCCGGGCCGGGGAGTGGGCGGACACCATCATGCTGCGCCGGGCCGCGGAGAAGCCCGGGGCGTTCACCTTCCCTGGCTTCCAGCAGACCCAGGACGCCATCAACTGGTTTGAGAGCGTGGAGGAAGCGGCAGGGAGCATGGAGACCAAAGCCGGGTTCTTCTCAGTGCACGACAAGCTGAAGGATGTGGCCGCAAACCCCAAAGCCAAAAAGGTGTATCTGGACTGCCTCACCGCAGCGGCGGAACGGGCTTTGCCCGAGGCCATGGTGCTGAGCGGCGACCTGGAAGCCACCGTGGCCGAGAGCCTCTCTCAGGGCATGGGCGCCATGCTGCCGGGAGAACGGCAGGACAAGGTGCTGCGCCGGATGCATGCGGCGCTGTCGGAAATTGCAAAATAGCAGGCGGCTGGCGGACTGACTGAAATAAGTCAAAAAAGAAGGGAGATCCCAAAGGGGTCCCCCTTCTTTTTTGCACTCGTTAAGAAATTTTGAAAAAAATATGAAAAAATTTGCAAATGGGGATTGACAAAGAATACCTGTAGAACTATAATAGTCAAGTAGCACAAATGAATTAGCGTTTTTTTTTTTTTTTTGAGCGATTTCCCGATTTTTTCAATTGGTTCCAATTGGCGGGGCGGTAGCCTGCTCCGCCAGTGAACATAATTTTTTTATCATTTTTTCTTAGGAGGTAAAAGAAATGAAAGCAAAACGAGTTCTGGCACTGCTTCTGGCTCTGGCCCTGTGCGCCAGCCTGTTCGCGGCCTGCGGCGGCGACGGCGGCTCCAGCAGCAGCGCCGGCGGAACCTCGAGCGCCAGCAGTGAGGCCGGCGGCGAGAGCAGCGAGGCTGGCACAGAGAGCGGCGAAGACGCTTCCGCCCCTGAGGGTGGCGATGCTGCCGGGGGCGGCTACAGCTTCCCTCTGGCTGAGCCTGTCACACTGACCGCCTGGCGCACCGCTGCCACCACTGACCCCAAGCTGGGCATTGTCACCTATAACGACATTGAGTCGGTGATGGAGTGGGAGAAGCGCACCAACGTGCACATCGATTGGCAGATTCCCACCTCCGGCCAGGAGACGGAGAACTTCAACCTGATGATCACCTCCGGCGATTATCCCGACCTGATTTTTGACGCCAACGCCCGCTATGTAGGCGGCCTGGGCAAGGCCATTCAGGACGGCGTTGTGCGGCCCCTGGACGACATGATCGAAACCCTGGGCAAGGATTATCTGGCTCTGATCAGCCAGGACGAGATGGTGCTGAAGGACTGCAAAACCGATGACGGTCAGTTCGGCGCTGTGTTCGCCATCAACTGCCCCGACCAGGGCCCCTGGTATGGCATGGCCATGCGCCAGGACTGGCTGACTGAGCTGAAGCTGGATACCCCTGTTACCTACGACGACTGGCACGACGTACTGACCGCCTTTAAAGAGAAGAAGGGAGCAAAGGCCCCCCTGTGGCTGACCTACACTGCCGGCGACTGGTTCGGCGTGTTCTCCGCGGGCTACGGCGTGGGCAACCTGGGCGGCAACACCTTCTTCCGGGTGGACAACCAGGTGAAGTACAGCCCCGCTGAGGAGGGGTACAAAAAGTATCTGACCACCCTGCATCAGTGGTACTCTGAGGGTCTGCTGGATGCGGACTACTACACCCGCACCACCAGCACCACTGTGCCCGAGACTTTGGCCAATACCGGCGACAGCGGTGCCTGGCCCGACATCTACACCCTGCTCAGCATCCACACTACTGCCTCTGAGGACCCCAACATCGATGTGGTGGCTGTGCCCGCCCCTGTGGAGAAGGAGGGCGACCAGCTGCATCTGCGCCAGTATAACTGGACCCGCGGCACCGACTGCTGCGCCATTTCCACTTCCTGTGAAAACCCCGAGCTGGCCATGGCCTGGCTGAACCTGGGCTCTCAGCAGGACTTTGCCTACCTGGCCTATTATGGCATTGAGGGCGAGACCCACACCATTGAGGACGGCAAGCCTGTGTTTACCGACAAGGTGCTGAACAACCCCGAGGGTTTGGTTCCCAACGACGCCATGATCAAGTACTGTTGGCGTTCTCCCGGCATGTACATCTGGGACCGCGAGCTGCAGACCGCCGACGAGAAGTCTCTGGCCGCTATCAACGATATCTGGGTCTCCAACGCCGACGGCGACTACATGATGCCCAACGTCACCCTGACCGCTGAGGAGGGCACCCGCTATGCCACTCTGCTGGGCGACATCAAGACCTACGCGGAGGAGATGACCACCAAGTTCATTCTGGGCAACGAGCCCCTGGAGAACTTTGACAGCTATGTGGAGAGCATGAAGGGCATGGGCCTTGAGGAAATGATCTCTCTGCAGCAGGCCGCTCTAGACCGCTTCAACGCCCGTTAAATTTTCCTTTGCATCATAGACCGGTTTCAAACGGGACCGGCCCCAGGCTGTCTCCCCTGCTTGCCAGGGGAGATGCCATAATGGGGCGGATATCAACTTGAATAGGGGTATCGTTATGAAATCATTTTTAAATGACATAAAGAGAAATCCCGGCATCTACATTCTGATGATCCCCGTCCTGGCGTTCTTCATCATTTTCGCCTATGTGCCTATGGGCGGCATCATCATGGCTTTTCAGAACTACACCCCCAAGGGCGGGTTCTTCCACAGCGACTTTGTGGGGTTCAAGCATTTCACGGATTTCTTCGGCAGCATCTACTTCGGGCGGCTCATCGGGAACACCCTGGCTATCAGCATTCTCAACCTGATCTTCGGGTTTCCGGCCCCCATCATCTTCGCGCTGCTGCTCAACGAGGTGGGGAACAAGGCCTTTAAAAAGACCGTGCAAACGGTCAGCTATCTGCCCTACTTTATCTCTCTGGTTATCGTGTGCGGCCTGGTGGCAGACTTTACCGCCTCCGACGGCCCTGTCACCGACCTGATTGCCAGCCTGGGGGGCGAGCGCATCAACTATCTGGGCCAGCCCCAGTATTTCCGCACCATCTATATTTTAAGCGACATGTGGCAGGGCCTGGGCTTCAGCAGCATCATCTACCTGGCGGCCCTGGCGGGCATTGACCAGGAGCTGTATGAGGCCGCTGCCCTGGACGGCGCCAACCGCTGGCGGCAGACCATTCATGTCACCCTGCCGGGCATTGCCTCCACCATTATCATTCTGCTCATTCTGCGCATGGGCACCATGTTCTCGGTGGGCTATGAGAAGATCATTCTGCTGTACTCCACCAACACCTATGAGACAGCAGACGTAATCTCCAGCTATGTGTACCGCAAGGGCCTGCAGGAGTTCAACTACAGCTACTCCGCGGCAGTGGGCCTGTTCAACTCAGTCATCAATACGGTCCTCCTGGTGTTCTCCAACAAAATGAGCTCCAGGTTCTCCGATACCAGTCTGTTTTAAGGGGGGCGGGAAATATGATCAACAAGAAAACGCCCAGCCGTATTGTCTTTCTGGTGTTTCTCTACGCGTTCCTGTCGCTGCTGGCCCTGGTGTTCATCCTGCCGGTGTGGCATGTTATCATGGCATCCTTCTCCGAGGCCACGGTGCTTACCGCCCACACGGGGCTTGTGTGGGCCCCCTTGGGCAAGCCTACCACCGGCGGCTACGGCATTGTGCTCAGCAGCCCCAATATTCTGACAGGCTACGCCAACACCGCCTTTTATGTGATTGTGGGCACCACCGTCAGCATGATCCTTACCATCATCGGCGCTTACTGCCTGTCCCGCAAAAGCTTCAAGTTCCGCAATGTTTTCATGCTTATTATCTCCTTTACCATGTTGTTCAACGGCGGCATGGTGCCCACCTACATGGTGGTGCGCAACCTGGGGCTGTATGACAGCCGCTGGGCGGTAATCATCCCCGGGGCCATCTCGGTGTTCAACCTGATCATTCTGCGCACAGCCTTTATGGAGGTGCCCGAGTCTCTGGAGGAGTCGGCCAAGCTGGACGGCGCCAACGAGTGGACCATCATGTTCCGCATTATTGTGCCTCTTAGCAAGGCCTCCATCGCAGTGATTCTGCTGTACTACGCAGTGGGCATCTGGAATTCCTGGTTCCCGGCCATGATCTACCTGAAGGACCGGGGCAAGTTCCCTCTGCAGCTGATCCTGCGTGAAATTCTGCTGCTCAACGACACCCAGGTCATGACCAGCAGCGCCGACGCGGTGAAAAACGCCCAGCTGGAACGCAAGCTGGTGAAATACTGCACCATTGTGGTGAGCACCCTGCCCATCATGTGCTTCTACCCCTTCATTCAGAAGTATTTCACCAAGGGCGTCATGATCGGCGCGGTGAAGGGCTAAGCCTATTCGTTCATTTATTCATTCCGTTCGATTCCCCTGACCATCCGGCAGGGGAATCGGCATATCTCCGGCTGTTTCCAGGGACCCGCCGCGCCCCGGCGGGCATTCCCCGGGTCAACCGGAACCGAAAGGAGCCTCCTTATGAAAAACGATATCCGCAAGACCTTTATCAATCCCATCGTTCTGCCCGACTATCCTGTCCTGCCCGCAAGAGGCAGCCGGATTCAGCCTGACGAGGACGGCCAGGCTGCCATGCGCCGTATGGACGCCTCCTATGCCTGGGGCCGGGGCGGCAAGCCCCTGGTGAGCATGGACACCCTGATGGAGGAGGACGGCCATCCCGTCCCCATGAAGGGCTTGGGGGATGTGCTGAACTTTGCCTACGGCAAAGCCGCCCAGAACGACGTGCGGGCCACCGCCGACCCCTCCGCCTACTATTTTGACGGCAAATGGTATCTCTACATCACCTCCGGCGCAGTGTATGAGAGCGAAAATCTGGTGGACTGGACCGTTCACCATGAGGACAGCTGGATGCCCATCTCCGCCCCCATGGCCCCCACGGTGGAGGCGTATCACGGCAAATACTACGGCGCGGCCAACAACACCCCGCTGTTTGTGTCCGACAACCCTGTGGGCCCCTGGACCCAGGTGGGGGACTGGACCCTGCCCGACGGCCGGGAGTTTGTGGCAGGGGACGTGATGCTGTTCCGGGACGACGATGTCCGGCTGTACCTGTACTTTGGTCTGGGGCCCGCCATTCTGGGGGCTGAGCTGGACCCGGAGCGGCCCAACCATCTGCTCACCAGCCCCAAGGTGCTCATTCCCTTTGTCAAAGAGAATTACTGGGAGCGGTACGGCGGCAACAACGAGAACTGGGGCCTGGGCTTTATCGAGGGCAGCTGGATGGTGAAGCACGGGGAGCGGTACTATCTGGTGTACTCCTGCGCGGGCACAGAGTTCTACACCTATGCCATGGGCGCCTATGTGGCTGACTCCCCCCTGGGGGATTTCCACCCCCAGGCGAAAAACCCTGTCTCCCGCAACCGGGACAAGGGCCTGTGCAAGGGCGGCGGGCATGGCTCCTTTGTCAAGGGGCCCAACGACACCCTGTGGATCTTCTACACCATCCCCGTTTGTGTGGACGCTACCATGGAGCGGCGCATTGGCATGGACCCGGCGGGCTTTGACGAGGAGGGCAACCTGTTCGCCCTCACAGGCATCGACGTGCCCCAGTGGCGGCCCGGGGTAATGGAGCGCCCCGAGCTGGGCAACGCCACGGAGCTGGCGCCCCTGACCGTGTTCAAAACCACCCAGGCCTCCTCTTGGGCGGACGGCCACTACCCCATGTACGCCCTGGACGAGGCCCTGCACACCTGGTGGCAGCCCGCGCCTGAAGACAAGGAGCCCAGCCTGGCCGTGTGCCTGGGCGGACGCTACCATGTGCCGGCCTTCCGGGTGATGTGGAAGGACATTGGCATGGACCTGAACGCCGGGGTACTGGGCGGCGCTTACCAGTATGTGATCGAGACCTCTCTGGACGGAAAGAGCTGGACCGTTGCAGCAGACCTCTCGCACAACGAGACCGACCTGTCCGTGGCCTATCACCCCATTGACACTGTGGTGGCCAGCTTTGCCCGCATCCGCATTCTGGGTGCGCCAAAGGGCATCACCCCGGGCCTGCTGAACTTCACCGTGTTCGGCGAGAGCATCTACAAAACCAACATCCAGTTCAAGGCGGAGGCCTGAGCCCGCCAGAGAAAAGCAGAGCCGGTCCACCCCGCAGGCAAGGTCTTCCGTCAAACAAAAGCATGTCTTCCCGGCACAAAGAAGAGGAAGCCCCATGAAGAACAGCCAGCCCAAAAAGGAGCCCTTTATCGCCATGAACAGCTCCCAGCCCAGCGGCCCCTCGGGCGTCAGTGTAGACACCCAGATCATGGTGACGGGCGGGAAGAAAAGCGAGGAACAGTTCTATGCGGCCCACTCCAATGAGGGGAGGGCAAAGGGCCTTTTCGGCAAAATACGGGCCCTGTTTCAACGCAAGCCTTAGAAATTTTACGCCTTTCCCCTCGCAGTCGAAAAGCATACGGCCCAAGCCGCGGGCTTGCGCGGGCGTTCAGACTCTGCTATAATGACAGCATCAGATCAGCAAGAAGGGAGCGTATACCATGAACAAAACCTATGCGGACCAGGCCCCCCGCCTGGCCCTGGCCCGGCAGCTGGCTGTAGAGGCCATGGTCCTGCTGAAAAACGAGGACCAGCTTCTCCCGCTGCCTGCCGGAAAAACCATCGCCCTGCTGGGCCAGACCCAGCTGGAGACTATCATCGGCGGGGCAGGCTCCGGGGCCTCCCACAGCGAGGGCTCCCTGCAAATCAGGGAGGAGCTGGCAAAGGCCGGCCTTACCCTTGAGCCCGGCCTGGACGGCTTCTACCAGGAGCTTGCCCAACAGCGCCGTCAGGAGGCCGAAAAGAAGCAGCAGGAGGGCGGCGACTGGCGCAAGCAGTTTGAGGGCCTGGTGGCCAGCGGCATGATTTACGAATTGTTCGGCCGCTACACCGCTGCCCAGGAGGAGCCCATCCCCCAGAGCGGGCTGTGGCAGGCCGCGGCCCAGGGCACAGACACTGCCCTGGTGGTCATTGGCCGGGCCACCGGCGGCGAGGAGTGCGACCGCCGGGTGGAGGACGACTATCATCTCACCCCCTCAGAGCAGGATCTGCTCTCACAGGCCTGCGCCCATTTTGAGAAGGTGGCCGTGGTGTTCAACTGTGCCGGGCTGGTGGACCTGAGTTGCACCCAGCAGTACCCCCAGGTCAAAGCGGCCCTGTTCATGGGCCCCACAGGGGAACAGGCCGCCGGAGCCCTGGCGGACCTGGTCACCGGCAAGGCAGCGCCCTCGGGCAAGCTGAGCCAAACCGCCGCCCTGCGCTATGAGGACTACCCCACTGCCAGGCACTTCTCCTGCACCCGGGAGGACCCGGAGGCCCTGCTCACCTACGAGAGCTATGGACTGGACAAGGAGCAGAACGGCAGCAAGGGCTTTGCGGCCAGCCCGGTCACTGTGTACCAGGAGGACGTCTATGTGGGCTACCGGTATTTTGACAGCTTCCAGAAACCGGTGCTGTACCCCTTTGGTTTTGGCCTGAGCTACGCCTCCTTTACATGGCAGGCCGGAAGCCCCGCTATTGCAGGGGGACAGCTGACAGTCCCGGTGGCAGTGCGGAACACCTCCGCCCAATACCCGGGCAAGGAGGCCGTGCAGCTGTATGTGCACGCCCCTGCCGGCCAGCTGAAAAAGCCCTGGCAGGAGCTGAAGGCCATTGCCAAAACGCCTCTGCTTCAGCCTGGGGAGAGCTGCGAGGTCGCCCTGTGCTGCGGCCTGGAGGACCTGGCCTCCTTTGACGAGGCCGGCATGTGCTATGTATTGGAGCCCGGCGAGTACGCCCTGATGGTGGGGACCGGCTCTCACAACACAGCCCCGGCAGCAGCGCTGGACCTGCCGGAGCAGCTGGTCACCCGCAAGGTCACGGCAGACATTGGCCTGAGCCCGGTCAACCGCGGCAAGGTGGAGTTCCTGACGCCCCAGGCCCAACGCCCGGCGGAGAGTCTTGCCGGTCTGCCCCGGCTGACGGTTACAGCAGACTGCCTGGCCGTGAACTGGCCCAGCCACACCGCCTACCAGAATGATGTGGCTCCGGCGCAGTCCACTTTGGCGGACGTAGCCGCCGGGAAGGTGTCCATGGAGGCCTTTGTCAATCAGATGAGCCTGAAGGAGCTGGCTGTGCTGTGCAATGGCTATGGCCCGGGCCTGCCCTTTGGGGGGCTGGGTCATGAGGAGCTGCCCGCCACCATACAGGACGAGGAGGGGAAGGACATTGCCTGCAACACCCATCCCAGCGCCATGATGGGCTATTGCAACCCTGCCATTGAGAAGTACGGCATCTACTCCACCTGGTATAAGGACGGCCCAGCCGGTGTAGGCAAAACCGCCTGGCCCACCGGCATGATGATCGCCTGCACCTTCAGTCCGGAGCTGGCCTATGAGTTCGGCAGCGCCTGCGGCTGCGAGGCGGAGCAGATGGGGGTGGGCAGCTGGCTGGCCCCCGGCATGAACCTGATCCGCAACCCCATTGAGGGCCGGGCCTTTGAGTATTTCTCTGAGGACCCCTGCCTGTGCGGGCTGATGGGCGTCCAGATTACCAAGGGAGCCCAGGAGAACAACCACATCACCCTGTGCCCCAAGCATTTTGCCCTGAACGAGCAGGAGACCTACCGCCGGGGCAACGCCAAGAAGAACATCGACGCGGTAGACACCATTGTCACCGCCCGGGCCGCCCGGGAGCTGTACCTGCGGCCCTTTGAGCAGGTGGTGACCAAGGCAAAGCCCACCACGCTGATGACCTCCTTCAACAAGCTCAACGGAACCTTTGCCGCCGGGAACCATGTGCTGTGCACAGAGATTCTCCGGGGGGAGTGGGGCTTTGACGGCGTGGTGGTCACCGACTGGGGAGACATGGACATGGTGGTGGACGGCGCGGACGCAGTGCAGGCTGGCAACGATGTCATCATGCCCGGAGGCCCGCCGGTCATCGCCCAGGTGCTTAAGGGCTATGAGGAGGGCCGGGTAGACCTTGCCCACCTGCGCCAGGCCGTGGCCCATCTGATGAACTACCTGATCAGCGCAAAGGCATACGAAAAGTAACATACTATATATAATAGGAAAGACAGAGAGCAGCGGTCTGACCGGGCAGCCGGCCGGACCGACGCTTTTTTTTGTGCCCGGGCAGGCCGGGAATCAGACTCCGCCTCTGCCGGGTGGAAAAATAACGGGAAATTCTCCCTATTCCGGTTGCTTTCAGGCTGCTTATCTGTTACTATGTAGTCACAGCAGTCTGTTATAGTTAACGCAATCACAGGCGTGCCCGCGCAGCCCTGCTTGAAAATCGGTAAATATGGATTTTCAAGTGCGTTTTCTATAACCCGTCAACAATCCTATTACGGAGGCATTCATATGGCAAAAGCAATCATCAACGGAAGCCGCTCCAAAGGCGTCATTCACCCCAATATCTACGGCCACTTCTCCGAGCACCTGGGCCGGTGCATCTATAACGGCATTTATGTGGGCGAGGGCTCAGACATCCCCAATGTCAACGGTATGCGCACCGACGTGGTGGAGGCCCTGAAGAAAATGGGCATTCCCCTGCTGCGCTGGCCCGGGGGCTGCTTTGCCGACACCTACCACTGGCGGGACGGCATCGGCCCCAAGGAGAGCCGCAAGAAAATTGTCAACACCAACTGGGGCGGGGTGACGGAGGACAACAGCTTTGGCACCCACGAGTTTCTGGAGCTCTGCCGCCAGCTGGGATGCGAGCCCTATATCTCCGGCAATGTGGGCAGCGGCACAGTGCAGGAGTTCTCCGACTGGGTGGAATACTGCAACATGGGCGGCCAGTCCCCCATGGCGGAGGAACGCCGCCGCAACGGCCAGGACGCCCCCTGGAACGTGAAATATTGGGGCATCGGCAACGAGGCCTGGGGCTGTGGGGGCAATATGCGGCCAGAGTTCTACGCAGACCTCTGCCGCCAATACGCAACATATATGCGCAACTACGACAGTCAGCACCAGATCTATAAGATTGCCTCTGGGGCCAATGTAGAGGACTACCGCTGGACCAAGGTGGTCATGGAGCAGGCCGGGCACTGTGTGGACGCGGTAAGCCTGCACTACTACACCCGCCCCCGCACCGCTGACTGGAACGACAAGGGCCCGGCCACCGGCTTCCCTCTCAGCGAGTATTACTCCACCCTGGCCAACACCCTTTACATGGAGGAGCTGGTGGAGAACCACAGCCGCATCATCCGGCAGTATCAGGGAGACCGGCAGGTGGGCCTGTGCGTGGACGAGTGGGGCACTTGGTTCGACGTGGAGCCGGGCGCCAACCCGGGCTTCCTCTACCAGCAGAACACTATGCGGGACGCTTTAGTCGCGGCCATCAATCTGAATATCTTCAACAACCATTGCGACACCGTGGTCATGGCCAACATTGCCCAGCTGGTAAACGTGCTGCAAGCCGTCATCCTCACCGAGGGGAAGAGCATGCTGCTCACCCCCACCTACCATGTGTTTGAGATGTACCAGGGCCACCAGGGAGCCAAGCAGCTGGAGAGCTACATCGGGGCAGCGCTTGCCGGCGAGGGGGAGAACCAGGTGCCCAACCTGCACCTCTCCGCCAGCGAGAGCCAGAGCGGCCTGCTGGTCACCGTGGCAAACCTGAGCGCTCAAGACAGCGCAGAGCTGGACTGCGCCCTCACGGGCCTGGGCAAGGTAAGCCAGATTCAGGGCCGGGTGCTCACCGGCGAGCCCGGCGCGTTCAACGACTTTGGCTCTGAGGAAGCTGTGAAGCCCAGCCCCCTGGCTGCTGAGCTGACCGAAGACGGCTTCAAGGCCACACTGCCCGCCTGCTCGGTGGCGGCGTTTACCCTGAGATGAACCGCCCCGCCTGCAAACGCTGCCTCCTGCACGAGCTGGACGGCGAATACTTCCGGTCCATCTATCAGTACATTGCCAGCATCCCCAGCGAGCAGAAGACCCCGCCGGAGGAGTACGCCCGCCGCCTGGCTCTGTGCCGGGCCTGCGAAAGCCTGCAAAACGGCATGTGCGCCCAGTGCGGCTGCTTTGTGGAGGTGAGAGCGGCCAAGCAGGTCCAACACTGCCCCACAGGCCGCTGGACCGGAGACTCAAGGAAACGCACATAAAAATCGGTATCTACCGATTTTCATGCTGGGCGGCGCAGCCTGGTCCCCAAAAAGGAAGAACTCCTCTTTTGACTGCGTTCACAAAAAAGAAGCAGACACACTTCTGTGTGCCTGCTTCTTTTTTGCTCAGGACTGGGTCCGGGGCTTACCCTGCAATCTTGTCGATTTCCGCCAGCTCCTCCGGAGAGAACTCGGTGCGAGCCGCCGCAGAGATGTTCTCCACAATCTGCTCCGGCCGGGAGGCCCCAATGAGCACCGAGCACACCTTGCCGTCCCGCAGCACCCAGGAGAGGGCCATCTGAGCCAAGGTCTGTCCTCTGCGCTGGGCAATCCTGTTCAAAGCGTCGATCTGCCCCAGCCGCTCCTCGGTCCGGGCCGAGGCAGTCAGGAACCGGGGGTCCCGGCCCATACGGCTGTCAGCGGGAATGCCCTTCAGGTATTTGTCGGTGAGCAGGCCCTGGGCCAGGGGGCTGAAGGCAATGATGCCCAGGCCCTCCCTGGCGCACAGCTCCTTCACTCCGTCCCGCTCAATCTCCCGGTTGAAGATGGAATAGGCCCGCTGGTTCACCACAAAGGGGCAGTGCTGCTCTCGGAAGAACCCAATGGCCCGGCGGGTGTACTCCTCATTATAGTTAGAGACCCCCGCGTACAGAGCCTTGCCCTGGCGTACAATGTCCGCCAAAGCCTGCAGCGACTCCTCCAAGGGGGTGTCAGGGTCCATGCGGTGGTGGTAGAAAATATCCACATAGTCCAGCCCCATGCGCCTCAGGCTCTGGTCCAGGCTGGACATGAGATACTTCCGGCTGCCGCCGTCCCCATAGGGCCCCTCCCACATGTCATACCCAGCCTTGGTGGTAATCACCAGCTCCTCACGGTAGGGCATAAAGTCGTCCCGCAGCAGCCGGCCCAGGCTCTCCTCTGCGCTGCCATAGGCAGGGCCGTAGTTGTTGGCCAGGTCAAACTGGGTAATGCCGTGGTCAAAGGCAGTGCGGGCCATGGCCCGCATGTTGTCGTAGCTGTCCCGGCTGCCGAAATTGTGCCAGAACCCCAGCGACACCGCCGGAAAGCGCAGCCCGCTGCGGCCCACCGGGTGGTAGGGCATGGCCTCATAGCGGCGGCTTTCCGCCTGATAAATGTTGACATTTGTCATGGGAGATTCTCCTTCTGCTGGTTTATATAGGGGCTTTTCCGCTATTATATCCTGTTCCGGCAGGGGAATCAACCACCTTTTTCATAGGCTCCCACCACTTTTCTGGCATTTGCGGGCACAATATGTCAAAGAGAATGCAAAAGGAGGCACAGCTTATGGCAGTTTACGGCTACGCCCGGGTGTCCAGCTGCGACCAGAACGAGGCCCGGCAGCTGGCGGCGCTGCAGCAGGCAGGCGCGCCGCCCCAGGGCATTTTTGTAGACAAGCAGTCCGGCAAAGACTTCCACCGCCCCCAATACCAGCGGCTGGTGAACGCCCTGCGCCCCGGCGACCTGCTGCTGGTGCTCAGCATCGACCGTCTGGGGCGCAACTATCAAGAGATTCAGGAGCAGTGGCGGCTGCTGACAAAGGTGAAAAATATCGACGTCTGCGTGCTGGACATGCCCCTGCTGGACACCCGCCAGGGCCGGGACCTGATGGGCACATTTATTGCCGACCTGGTGCTGCAAATACTCTCCTTTGTGGCCCAAAGCGAGCGCGAAAGCATAAAAAGCCGCCAGCGCCAGGGCATTGCCGCCGCCCGCGAAAAGGGTGTGCGCCTGGGCCGGCCCCCCGCCCCCCTGCCCGAAAGCTACCTTGCCGCCTACCGCCAGTGGCGGGCAGGGGCCCTCACCGGGGCCCAGGCGGCGCGGCAGTGCGGCATGGCGCTTTCCACCTTCCGCTACAAGGCGGAAATGCTGAAGAACAATGAGACGGGCTCTCTTGCAAAAAAGTGTACTTTTTTGTAAGGTGGATTTGTGCAAAACTTGGTGGGTATTCTGCCGGTTTTTCCATAAATACCCCTTGCAAAAATAGTCAACCTGTGGTACACTTAAGGTGCTTTCAAGCAGACGGGCTCTCTTGCAAAAAAGTACACTTTTTTGTAAGGTGCTCACAAGGCGAGGAGGCGCGTTCTGCGAGGGGGCAGCGGCAGATACGGCGGTATCTTGTAGAGAGGGGGAAAGCGGGACACAAGCGATAGTGCCGCTATCGGCGGGCCTCAACGCCAGAACTTACAAAAAAGCAAGTATAAACACAAGAAGGAGGCTTTTTCGCAATGAAAAAGAGGTTTTTTGCCGGAATTCTGGCCTTGTGCATGCTGCTCACCATGCTGCCCATGGCGGCGTTTGCGGCGGAGGGAGAACAGCCAGCAACCACGGCCCCAGACAAGCCAGAGGAGATTTTCTATCTGGCTGAGGTAGACAATATTGTGGCTGCGAGCGGGTTGGATAAAAACGACACAGCCCCTTACACTTTTTCCGTTAAATTCCCTAAAGCTCCTACTATCGAAGCTGGGAAAATCATTTGGGCAAAGGTAACTTTCCCTGATACAACCGAGAAGGCGGGCGAAAAGGTGCTCGGCATTATTCTGGCTGAGGGTCCGGCTCAGGGGACCAAAGCGTCAGATCATAACATTTTCAGCTTTAGCCTTGCTAATAAATCTCAGTTTGAGCATTGGCCCGAAGGTATAGAGCCGGCCACCACTGCAGATAAGCTCACGACCGGCGCGTACAAAATTGAGGTATTCTATGGTGATAAGCCCGCTAAAGCAGACCAAAATAGTTCCCGCGATGTGGTAGCCGATGAGAACATTTGGCCTGAGTTGCCGAAAGACCACACCCCGCTTGGAGAGGCGACCACAGTTGAGGTAACCGCCAATGATGACGCGGCTGAAAAAGAAGGCTTTTCGGTTATCCCCGTTACCACTTCGGAAACCATTCTTGGTAAGCAATTCCCGGCAGTGACCGCTGAGAAAGATGCTTCTGGCAACTATACTCTTGCCGGTGAAGCTTTGAGTGTTACCGATAAGTGGACAGACTTCTCCTCTGTTGAAGAGCAGCAGACCGGCCACTACATCGCCCTTAAGCTGTACGACGCTCTCCATCGCCCCATTTCCATCAAGAGCGTTAGCGAGCATGATCTGGTAAAGCGGATTCCCAACGGCGACACTCTTGTCACCCGCCTGGAAAACTACCAGAGCGGCATTGAGTGCAGAAGCACCATCCAGCTGGGCAAAGAGGGAGAGGGCCAGAAAACCATCAACCTTAACATGGATGCGCTGGTTAACTGGTTTGAGTCCGATGTAACCATCGACGACGTCAACTTCAAGGCCGACCCCTATGAGGCCAAGAAGCTGACCGAGAAATATGACAACGAGCGCGACACCCTGTGGTTCAAAGTCAACGGCCTGGACAAAACGAAAGAGTATCAGGTCAATATCGCTGGCCCCGTTTTCAACGATAGCCCGGACGTAACCACTCTGAATGATGGCGAGACTAAGAAAGACTCTTGGCTTCTCCGCCTTTCCTTGAATAATTGGAATGAGGCAACCTACAAGAGTAATGTTAACGGCAAATACACAATTACTGTGTATGAGAAGCCCGCCGCACAGGACCAGGAGAAAGCTGGCGGGGTCCCGGGCAAGGTTGTTGCGACTGCTACCTACACCATCTCGAAGCTCACCATCGACGCCAACGGCGGCTACTTCAACCAGATTTTCGAGCATGAGGACAAGGGTGAGAAGCACTACTACAACGTAGAGGCAACCTACACCCCCGCTCCCACTCCTGCCCCCACCGAGGAGCCTACCCCCGATCCCACTGCGGATCCCACTGCGGAGCCCACTACCGAGCCAACTGAGGAGCCCAGCCCATCTCCTGACAGCACGGAAGAGCCCGAAGCCAATAAGGAGAATGAAGAGGGCAAAGAGGAGAATTCCGGCGAGCAGCCCGCTGCACGCGAGGGTGAACCCTCCCCCAGTGCCGAGCCTACCGCCGCTCCCGCCAAAATCTCCATCTATGTGGGTGAAGACGACCTGAGTGCCATTGCGGAAGCGTCTGATAACGCCAGCCTGGACGGCATCATGACATTTGCAACCCGCAAAGACGGCGAGCAGGTAGGTCCGGAGAACGGAAAATGGATGCAGTATGTGCCTGATCAGGTACATGACCCCGTGTCCTATGAGGACACCCGCACCTTCATGCGCTGGGAGTATGCCGATGGGACTTTGAAGGCTATGACTGACGCGGCTCCCACTCCCACCCCCACCCCCGCCCCTCCCGTCATCCCCCCCATCGTAAGCATCCCCACCGCGGCCCCCACCAGTGAGCCCACTCCCGCTCCCAGCAGTGAGCCCACCAGTGAGCCCACTACCGAGCCTACCAGCCAGCCCTCCGACAAGCCCACCTCTACCCCCACCCCCACCCCCGGCGCGGTTGAAATCAAGCCTGAGGTCACTGTGGACGAGAACGGTGTGGCCAGCGCAGAGGTTGCCGGCGACCAGGCCAACCAGCTGGTAGAGGCTGCCAAGGGCGACGACGTGACCAACGTCACCGTGAAGGTAGAGGCCCCCGAGGACAGCGCCCCCATTACCGAGGCCACTGTCGCTCTGCCCGGCCAGGCTGTAGAGCAGCTGGGCTCTGAGGCCAATGTGGACATGACCATTGACACCCCCGTGGGCAATGTCACCCTGCCCGGCAGCTCTCTCAGCTCCCTGGGCAAAGACGCGGAGAAGGTGACGGTTACCGTTGCCCAGAAGGACGACAGCACCGTTGCCATTGAGGTGAAGAAGGACGGCCAGCTGGTGGAGAAGGACCTGGAGCTGAAAGCGGAGCTTCCCGCCTCCAATAATGTTTCCAACACCACCGTGGCCGTGATTGTGGACAAGAACGGCAAAGAGACCATTGTGCCCAAGTCCGTTGCCGAAAACGGCAAGGTTACCGTTCTGCTGAAGGACGGCAGCGCCACCCTGAAGATTAAGGACAACAAGAAGACCTTCCAGGATAAGATCCCCTCCTGGGCTCAGGACAAGGTGGACTTCATGGCCAGCCGCGAGCTGATGGTTGGCAATGAGAAGGGCCTGTTCGCCCCCGATACCAAGATGAACCGGGCCATGCTGGTGCAGGTGCTCTTCAGCCTGGAGAGCAAGCCTGACACAGGCGTTACCGACATGTTCGGCGACGTGAAGCCTGGCAAGTGGTACACCGCGGCTGTGTCCTGGGGCGCCCAGAGCGGCGTGATCGCAGGCAAGCCCAACGGCGACTTTGCCCCCAACGAGAACGTCACCCGCGAGACCATTGCGGTGATTCTCTACGCCTATGCCAAGCATTGCGGCATGGACACCACGGTCAACGGCAGCATCAGCGGCTTTGGCGACGCCTCTAAGGTCAGCGGCTGGGCCAAGAACGCCATGAACTGGGCCATTGGCGCTGGGGTTATCTCCGGCGACGGCAAGAACCTGAACCCCAAGGGCGAGGCCAGCCGTGCCGAGGTTGCCACCATGATCACCGGCTTCATCAAGACGATGACCAAGTAAAAACCGATTAAAAGCTAAGCGGTTTCCCGCTTTTTGAAAACCCCCTTTCCGCAGGCAGGCGGCGCGTTGCGCTGTCTGTCTGCTTTTTTGCGGCATTCCTCCCTCCCGGGCAGGGCCGGGGGAGGTTTCCACTTCATTTCAAAAAAATGTGGAAAAATTCCCCAAGCCGTGATAGAATAGATTTGATATTGTCATCAGGAGGCTTCCCCATGGAAAAAACCCTCTATGTCAGCGACCTGGACGGCACCCTGCTGAACCGGCAGAGCCGCCTGCCCCCCTTCACCCAGCAGGCCCTGAACCGGCTGCTGGAAAAGGGGATGCTCTTCACCTTTGCCACGGCCCGGTCCTGGCACTCGGCCCATGTGGCGGCCCAGGGCCTCTCTCCCTCCCTGCCCTGGATTATCCACAACGGCGCGGCCTTTGCCAACGGCAAGACCGGTGTGAGAACAGGCGAGGTCTTCTTCACCTACCCCCAGCGAAAGAAAATTCTGGACAGCTGCGTCCGGCGGCAGCTCTGGCCCCTTGTCTACAGCGTGCGGCAGGGGGAGGAGAAGGTGTTCTACCTGAAGGACGCCCCCCTGCATGAGGGGATGAAGCACTACATCGACAGCCGTCCCGGAGACCCCCGGCTGGCCCCGGTGGCCGGCCTGGAGGAGCTGCTTCAGGGCGGGACCTATTATTTCACGTTTATTCACACCAAAGAGGCCCTTGCCCCTCTCTGGGAGGAGCTGAAGGACCTGCCCTGGCTGAACCTGACCTTTCAGCAGGAGCTCTACCGGCAGGAGTATTGGCTTGAGATCACCTCAGAGCAGGCCACCAAGGCCCAGGCGGCCCTCCGGCTGAAGCAGGAGCTGGGCTGCACCCGGCTGGTTGCCTTTGGAGACGCCATGAACGACCTGCCCCTGTTTCAGGCAGCGGAGGAGAGCTATGCCACGGCCAACGCCATGCCCCAGGTAAAGGCAGCGGCCACAGCAGTCATTGGCAGCAATGAGGAGGACGGGGTAGCCCGGTTCCTTCTGGAACGATTTGGGGAGGTGCTGGTATGAAGGGAATCATCAATTTGCTCCGGGTGCTTCTCATCGGCGTCTGGGGCCTGGCGCTGACAGTCTGCGTCAGCCTGTATTTTGACGCCCACAGCCCCCGGCAGCTGCCAGGAGGCCATGCCCCCTGGACTGTGGCGGACAGCGCCATGGAGCCCAGCTACTGCAAGGGCGACCTGGCTATTCTGAATATGAAGCAGGCCGCAAAGCCCGGGGACGCGGTGCTGGTGAAGGGAGAAGCCGGCCCGCTGTTCCGGCGGATTATCGGCGTCACCGAGGACCAGTACATCTTTAAGGGCGATGGAGGGGAGGAGAGCTTTCTGGCCGGGCCCCAGGCTGTCACAGGGGTCTGCGTCGCCTACCTGCCCGGCTGTGGGGCAGCGGCGGCGTTTTTATACAGCCTGCCGGGCATTCTCCTGGTGGCCGCTGTGGGGCTGACATTGATCATTCTCCCCGGGAGGCTGAGCAGAGACAAGAGGGTTGCCCCTGCTCAGCCGGTTCAGCCAGCCGCCAGCCCGGAGAGGGCTCCCAGAGCCCAGAGGCCCCAGAGGGCTGTCCCCCGGTCCCAACCGGTAGAGAGGCCCCGCCGGGCCGGGGAGGCTGAACCGCCGGGCCAGGTCCAGAGGAGCAGCCGGGGCGGCTATAAGCCCCGGCACTGAGAAGGGAGGCCCCATGCCAGAATACCCAAAGAAATATAAAAAAGAATCCGACTGCTCCTATACTCTGGGTCCCTTTCCCACCTTCGAGCTGCTGAAAAGCCGCCCGAACGCTGTCCGGGCCGTATACTACCGGGAGGACTTCCGGGAAAAGGACAAGCTGCTGGCCCTGTGCCGCACCCTGGCTATACCCTGCCAGTGCTCCTCCAAGGCCTTGGAGCGCATCTCGCAAAAGGAAATCTGCTATGCCGCCGCCGTGTTTGAAAAATACCCCGGCCGGCTGCGGCCCCAGGCTCCCCACGCGGCTCTGGTCTGTCCCGGGGACATGGGGAACCTGGGGACCATTCAGCGCACTCTGCTGGGCTTTGGCCTCAGGGACCTGGCCATTGTAGGCGGCGGCGCGGACCGGTGGAACCCCAAAGCCATCCGGGCCTCCATGGGCGCGGCCTTCCGGCTTGAGGTGGAGGAGTTCCCGGACTTCCCCGCCTATCTGAACGCCTATGGGCAGGGGCGGGATATCTTTCCCTTTATGCTGGACGGGGGACAGGTGCTCACCCCGGAGAGCTGTCCCCTGTCCGGCTGTTATACCCTGGTGTTTGGCAACGAGGCCACCGGCCTGCCCCCCGAGTACCGGCAATACGGCCAGAGCCTGTTTATTGCCCAGAGCAGGGAGGTGGATTCTCTGAATCTGGCAGTGGCGGTGGCAGTGGGGGTCTGGGTCTTCACCACAAGAAACGGAGGAATACAATGAGCGGTTCACCTTTGGCGGCAGTGTTTGCCGACGTCCACGGCAACTACCTGGCCCTGCAGGCCTGCCTGGAGCTGGCCCGGGCCAGAGGGGCCCGGCAGTACCTCTTTTTGGGCGACTACATCACGGACCACGCCTACCCCCAGCGGGTGATGGAGCTGCTGTATGAGGCCCGGGAGCGGCATTCCTGCATTTTTATCCGGGGGAACCGGGAGGAGTACATGACCGGCTACCGCAGGCGCGGAGGCTGTCAGCCGGACGGAACCCCCTGGCGGGACAGCTCGGCCCAGGGTGCGCTGCTGTCCTGCTATGAGAATCTGACGGCAAAGGATCTCGACTGGTTTGAGAGCCTGCCCATCTACAGCGAATGGCGTCCCCAGGGCGCGCCGCCGGTGGCCCTGTGCCATGGGGCGCCCTCCCATGTGCGGGGGGTCATGCGGGGGGACCCGGACTTCTACCAGGAGCTGGCGGGGCTGGGCCCGGACCTGCTGCTGAAGGGCCACAACCACAAGTGGTTCAGCCTGACATATAAGGGCAAGCGGGTGGTGTGCGCCGGGTCGGTGGGCAACCCCATCACCCGCCGTACCAGGCCCGGAGGACAGGAGGTCACCGAGCTGGCAAAGGTGGCTCAGATGCTTTTCCTCCGCCTGGAGCAGGGCCGCTGGAAGCCGGAGCTTGTCCGGGTCCCCTACGACTGGCAGGGTGCGCTGAACAACCTGAAGACCTCGGGGCTGTGGCAGCGGGCGGCAGTGTGGGCGGCGCTGCTGCGGCATAATACCTTGACAGGGACCGACCCCTGCGGCGCTGTGCCCAGCCGGGCGGCGGAGCTGTACCGGCAGGAGACCGGCACAGAGGCCCCCTGGCCCCAGGTGCCGGAGGAATACTGGCAGAGAGCGGCAGAGGAGTTCGGCATTGACCTGGCGTGGAGCTAGGGCGTGTTCACACAAGCGTTCGTGCGCGTCTTTTTGGCAGTTTTTTGCCATCTTCTGCGCCAAAAATTCTTGAAGTACGCCAGTACATCTGCGAATTTTTGACTTGAATCTGCCAAAAAACTGCTCAAAAATCCGCACACTCAGCTTATGTGAACACGCCCTAGGACAGTCCTCCGCCATTGTGCCGGGCAAGCGGGCCCCGTCGCCGGCTTGCCTCAGGCAAAATCATAAGAAGCAAGCCCAGCTGGGCTCCCATATCCCCTTGCGGCAGCAGGGGAGAGGGAGGCTCTGATTGTTATCGTCTTTTCAGGAAGGTTGTTATCGTCTTTTCAGGAAGGAGTTATTATGACAGAAAAAACACAGCGCATCCGCAGCATGACCGAGGGCAGCCCCACCCGGCTGATTATCACCTTCGCCCTGCCGCTGATGCTGGGCAATGTCTTTCAACAGCTTTACACCGTGGTAGACACCGCCGTGGTGGGCCAGGTGGTGGGGGTGCAGGCCCTGGCTGCGGTGGGCGCGGCGGACTGGCTCAACTGGCTGGTGCTCAGCGTGATGCAGGGCCTGGCCCAGGGGTTTTCTATTCTGATGGCCCAATACTTCGGGGCCAAGGACTACCGCCAGCTGTCCCGGTCCATAGGGGCCTCGGTGACCCTGTGCGTCATTGCCGCGGTGCTGATGCTCACTGCCAGCCAGCTGGCCGCCGAGCCGGTGCTCCGGCTGCTGAACACCCCGGAGGGCATTCTGGGCGACTCCCTGCTATACCTGCGCATCATCTTCGGGGGCATCCCCATCATCACAGCCTATAACCTGTTGGCCTCCATTCTCCGGGCCCTGGGCGACAGCAAGACCCCCCTCTACGCGGTGGTGGTGGCAACCGTTGTCAACATTGCCCTGGACCTGCTGTTTGTCATGGGCTTTCACTGGGGCATCGGGGGCGCGGCAGCGGCTACGGTTATTGCCCAGGCAGTTTCTACGGTATACTGCTACTTCAATGTGCGCCGAATCACCGTCATTCAGCTGAAGGGGGAGGACCTGAAGCCCGCCCCCGCCATGACCGCTACCCTGCTGCGGCTGGGCTTTCCCGTGGCCCTGCAAAACGCCATTATCTCTGTGGGGGGCATGGTGGTGCAGTCGGTGGTCAACCGGTTTGGTATGCTGTTCATTGCGGGCTTTACCGCCACCAACAAGCTCTACGGCCTTTTGGAGATTGCCGCCACCTCCTACGGCTACGCGGTCACCTCCTTTGTGGGGCAGAACCTGGGGGGCGGGCTGCTGGGGCGCATTCAAAAGGGTATGCGCTCGGCAGCGGTAATCGCCCTCATCACCTCGGCGGTCATTGGCGGGGCCATGCTGGTGTTCGGCAGGACCTTTCTGGGCCTGTTCATCTCCGGCACCCCCCAGGAGGTCGCTGCCTCCATGGACATTGCCTACCGCTATCTGGCGGTGATGAGCATTGGCCTGCCCGTTCTCTATATGCTGCACATCTACCGCTCGGCGTTAATGGGCCTGGGCGACACGGTGATCCCCATGGCCTCGGGCTTTGCAGAGCTGGTCATGCGGGTGGGCATTGCCCTTTTGCTGCCCCTTGCCATTGGCCAGGACGGCATTTACTACGCCGAGGTAGGGGCCTGGGCCGGCGCCGCTGCGCTGCTGACCGCCTCCTACTTTGTGCGCATGGGGCGGCTGACACAGCGGGCGAAAAAAACCTGAGAGAATCGACCGGCGGAGCTTCCGCCGGTTTTTGTTTGTAAGTAAAAACATACAAAATGTTTGCAATAAATCTATTGACAAAAGTGACTGTTGCTGCTATTATAAGACTATAAGGAGAAGCTATTTTCTCCCCGACCGCAATGAAACCGCCCCATTGGGGCCCTGTGTGAAAGAAAGGTGGTTGTGTTATGAAGAAAAAGCTGGTTTTGTTAGCGTTGGCCCTGGTCATGGTTGTGGCGCTCTCCTCCGCCGCCCTGGCGGACCTGAGCGAGCCGGACTTTGTGGACTCCTGGGAGGTAACGGGGAACATGACCGAAGAGGAACTGACCGCCATTGTGGAGGAGGTCCTGCACTGCCGGCAGGGCACCATCCCGGACCATGCCTTTGCGGCAATGGTGCGGATGCAGGACATCAATCCGGAGCTGGCCAATGCTGCATTTGACCATATGGCGGAGATTGCTGTTCCAGCAGAGAAGCCCCAGCGTGATGAGAGCACTCCCGCAGCGCAAAAAGACGAGCCGGAGCGTTTTGGCATCTATGTCCGTGACGGCCACGGCGGCCACTATGAGTACTTGGATGAGGACGACCTGGACCCGGAGGAGGATGTGGAAGCGGAGGAGGAGTCGGTGCTGGGAGAGGACCACACAAGGGACCGCTGATGGGGCCGGAAGGCCACGCCAACGGTCCCTTGTGTGGTTTTGCCGGAACAGGGAAGGCCAGAACCTGCGCAACTCATATCAAGCATTTCCCCCGCCCCCTGTGCTATACTGTCTCCTGTCAGGAGGGATGAACCTTGTACCATCACAATCAGGCGGTCCAGCAGATGATCCACTGGACCGAACAGAATCTTCGGGATGAGAAGCTGGGTCTGCTGGAAATGTCCCGGGCAGTGGGCTACTCGCCCTGGTACTGCTCCGCCCTGTTCCACCGGGTGTGCGGCTGCACCCTGAAGAGCTACGCTGCCCGGCGGCGGCTCAGCCAGGCGGCGTTGGAGCTGCGGGCCAGCCCCCGGCGCATTCTGGACATCGCCCTGGACTGGGGCTTTTCCAGCCAGGAGGCCTTTACCCGGGCCTTCCGGGAGGCCTTTGGCTGCACCCCCGCAGCCTATCGCCGGGCCCCCCGGCCCATTCCCCTGTTCATGGGCAAGGACGTGTTTCATCCCTGGCAATATTCCGCGATGAAGGAACCATCGCAAGAAGGAGGCAGCGACATGAGCAAGGCAGAGTTGAGAGAGGCAAGAGTGCGGGTAGAGTACATCCCCGCCCACAAGTACATTGGCATCTGGGACAAAGAGGCCGTCTGTTATGGGACCTTCTGGGAGCGCCACGACTGCGACCAGGTCTGCGGCATCATTGAGAGCATGAGAGACAGCGCCCACCCGGTAGTGACCTCCCACACCGCAGGCTGGTACTATGCAGACGGCGCACGCCGGTACTTCTACGGCTTCGGTGTGCCCGAGGACTACCACGGCCCGGTGCCCGAGGGCTTTGAGCTCCGTGCCTTCCCCGGCAGCTATTACCTGGTGTTCTACCATCCCCCCTTTGACTACATGGAGAACAACGAGGAGGTTATGGGCCGGGTGGAGGACCTTGCCTGGAGCTACGACCTGGACAACGAGCACCCCGACCCCAGCGGCATCAGCACCTCCCATCGGGGCGGGGGCAGGTTCCAGTGGAACGAGGAGGCCTGCCAGTGCTACCAGCGCCACTATCCGGAGGGCGTCGGCTATGAGGTGCTGCGGCCGGTGAAGCTGAAATAACCGGCAGCAAAAAGGGAAGCGTCCCCGGAGGACGCCCCCCTTTTTTACTTTCATATGGGACCGGAACCCAGTCTACCGCACCACCAGGTAAATGCAAACCGTGTGCAGTACGCTGCCCGCCAATACAAACAGGTGGAACACCGAGTGGACGTAAGGCGCCTTTTTTCCCAGCCCATACAGTACCGCGCCCAGGGTATAGAGCAGGCCCCCGGCCAGCAGGCACCCAAAGCCCACCGGGCCCGCGTTCTGCCGCAGGGTGCCCATGGCGAACACCACCACCCAGCCCATGGCCAGATAGCAGACCATAGAGAATATTTTAAACCGCTCCACGCTCACCGCATTAAGAATGATTCCCAGCACAGCCGCCGCCCAGACCACGCCCAGCATCACCCAGCCCTGAACGCCCCCCAGGCACACCAGGGTAATGGGGGTGTAGGTGCCTGCAATCAGCAGAAAAATCGTGCAGTGGTCCAAAGAGCGGAAAAATCGCTTTGCCCGGCTCAGCCCCAGGCCCAGCCCGTGGTAGATGGCGGACACAGCGTAAAGGGTAATCATCGTCGCGCCAAACACGCACACGCTGCTGACAGTCAAGGGGTCCTTGCGGCAGAACACCAGCAGCAGCACCAGCCCGGCCACAGCCAGCAGCGCCGAGGCCCCGTGGGACACAGAGGAGAAGATCTCCTCTCCCAGAGAGTACCGGGGCAGGCCCATGGCCTGACACAGGTCCCGACGGGCTTTGGCAGAATAAGTGGTTTTCAACTTCATGGTGTTCTCCATATCAAACGCTCCTTTCGGTTTTTGAATCGCAATATCTAGTTTTAAAAACTCTTTATGCCTATATTATACACCGCGTCACAGAAAATTGCAAGGGGATGCAAGGGGAAAGAGAAAATTTTTTCAACCCCAGGCCTTTCTGGGGCGTGTCCCTTTTACAGAATGATGAAGGGTCTGATATCACCCACCTAACTCCATGGAGTACCAAGCCCCGGGGAGCCCACAAGTCCCCACGCCGTACACCACAATAAAATGCCCGGTGACACGCCACCCAGCCGCCGTTGATTTTTTCGCCGGACTGGTCTATAATAGTCCTACAATATCAGTATAACCTGTGAGGCGATTGAAATGTATCCTTACCGCAGCTGCATTTTTGACCTGGACGGCACCCTTGCCGACACCCTTCACTCCATTGCCTGGTTCGGCAACCGCACCCTGGAGGCCTTCGGCCTGCCGGCCATTGACGTTGTGGACTACCGTCTTCTGGTAGGCAACGGCGCCCAGGTGCTCATGGACCGGATGCTGGCCCAGGTGGGGGCCCAGCTCTCCCCCGAGGACCGCCGGGCCTTCCGGGCGGAGTACGACCGCCGCTACGCCGCCGACCCCCTGGCCCTGGTGGGGGCATACCCCGGCGTGCCCGAGAGTCTGGCGCGCCAGCACGAGAGAGGCGTCCGGCTGGGTGTGCTCTCCAACAAGCCGGACGACATGACCCGGGCCATTGTGGCCGGGTTGTATCCGGACATTTTCGACGCGGTGCACGGCCAGCGGGAGGGCATTCCCACCAAGCCCAACCCAGCCGCTCTGCTGGCCATGGCCGGGGAGCTGGGTGTCCCGCCGGAGGAGACTCTCTATATAGGCGACAGCGGCGTGGACATGGACGCGGGCCGCGCTGCGGGCATGGACACCTGCGGGGTGCTCTGGGGCTTCCGCACCCAGGAGGAGCTGGTGGCCCACGGAGCAAAATATCTGGCGGGCGACCCAGGGCAACTAGTGGGAATTATTGAAAAACGATAAAAATATATTGACATACGATAATGGCAGAGGTATAATGGAAGCACAAACCAGACGGAGGTGCTTCTGTTATGACAAACCAGACCAATGGCCAAGAGCAAAACCACAGGCGTATGCAGGGGCTGACCAAAGCCGCCACGGTGTTCTCCAAGCTGTTTGAGGTCGCATACTGGGTCGGCGCGGCGGGCTTTCTGGTGGGGCTGGCGCTGTTTATTCTGAGCCCCTATGTGCCAGGAGACTGGGTTTTCGTCATGACGGCGCAGGAGGAGCTGACCGTCCAAGGCTTCTCTCTGCTCGTCACCGGCCCTGACGCCCAGCTGATTCGTCCGGCGGTGGTGATTTTCCTGGTCACAGGTGCCGTGGTCCTGGGGCTGATGGCCTTCATCTTCCGCAATGTGAACCTGATTCTGCGCACTACCCAGGGATTGACCAGGTTCTCCCAGGGCAAAACCCCCTTTCAGAAGGACAATGTACGTATGGTGCGGGAGATGGGGTTTGCCTTTCTGGCTGTGGCAGCAGTGCAGCTGACCGCCAGCGCCCTGGCCTTTTTACTTCTGGGGCCAGAGATCGCAGAGGTCGGCGTGAACATGAGCAGCGCGGTCACAGGCGTTCTCATGCTGTGTCTGTCCCAGGTGTTTGCCCTGGGCATGGAGATGCAGAAGGACGTGGACGGACTGGTGTAAGGAGGAGCCATGGGACACATCATATTGCGGCTGGACCGGGTAATGGTGGAGCGAAAAATATCGCTGAACCAGCTGGCGGAGCAGGTGGGCGTCACCAATGTGAATCTGTCGAAGCTGAAGAACAACCGGGTGAGCGCCATTCGTTTTTCCACCCTGGCGGCGCTGTGTCAAACGCTGCACTGCCAGCCTGGGGACATTCTGGAATACCAGGAGGACGAGTGACAGGGGCCGGGGAAAGAGCATAATGGAAGGAGCGTTTTCATTTTAGAAAACGCTCTTTTTTCATCCCGGCTTTTTGGAAAAGACAGAGAGGAGCGCCAAACAGGCCGCAGCTCTACCAACCGTCGAGAACCGGCGGGGAATACAGGAAATCTCTCTGGAAGACGCCCCGCCGGTTTTGCCATAACCGGCTAAAGAGGTGGACAAAAAACTGTCAATGCGCTGAATTTTGAAATTTTTAGCAAAACCTCTTTCATTTTTCGCCCCGTCCGCTATAATAGAGAGAACTTTGTGAACTCTCTATGGAGGAACCGCGGCCTCTGGAGAGACCCCCAAATTTTTATCCGGCTTCACCGCCGGGGAGGAAATCATCATGTTTCAGCTCAGATGGGTCTGGACGCGCATGGCCGGCTACCATAAGCGCTATGTCTTCGCCCTTTTCTCCACCGCCCTGCTGGCCGCCATGGCCCTGGGCAACTCTCTCATCACCGCCAGAATCATGGACGCCGTCTTTCAGCCCCTGCAGGCCTCCGGCACAGTCCCCCCCGGGGCGGTGCATCAGCTGGCCGTGCTGGTGGCGGCGCTCATCGGCTTTGTGCTCTTCCGCACGGGCTTCGGCTATCTCTCTGTCATGACCTATGAGACCTGCTCCCAGAAGCTGGTCTACCAGCTGCGCCGGGACCTGTACAAGAACATGCAGGAGCAGGACCAGGCCTTCTACGGCCAGTACCGCACCGGCGACCTGATGACCCGCCTCACCGGCGACATGGACATGATCCGCCACGCGGTGTGCTGGGTCATCCGGCAGCTGATCCACTGTGTGGTGCTGTTCACCACCACCGCCGTCACCTTTCTGCTGACAGACTGGCAGTTCGCCCTGGTCATGCTGGCTGTCACTCCGGTCATCTTTGTGCTCACCATGCTGTTCTCCCGCCGGGTGCACCCCCTGTATGTGGAGCTTCGGGAGAAGCTCTCCAGCCTGAACACCGCTGCCCAGGAGAACATCTCCGGCAACCGGGTGGTCAAAGCCTTTGCCCGGGAGGACTACGAGATTGCGCGCTTTGACCAGAAGAACCGGGAGTATAAGGAGGCCAACAAAACCGCCTCGCTGCTGTGGCTGAAATACAGCCCCTTTATCGAGACCCTCTCTCAGTCCCTGTCCATTGCCGTGCTGCTGGTGGGGGGCGTCTTCCTCATCAACGGCCGCATCACCATTGGCACCTTCACCATGTTCAACGGCCTGACCTGGACCCTCTCGGACCCCATGCGCACCCTGGGCATGCACCTTAACGACCTGCAGCGGTTCTTTGCCAGCGCCAACAAGATCATTGAGCTGTACTACTCCAAGTCCACCATTGTCTCCCGGCCCGACGCGGTAAAGCCCAAAACGCGCCCGGCGGGCAAGGTGGAGTTCCGGAAGGTGGGGCTGAAGCTCCACGGCCACCAGGTGCTGCAGGATATCAACCTGACAGTGGAGCCCGGAGAGACCCTGGCCATCATGGGCCCCACCGGCGGGGGCAAAACCTCTCTGGTCAGCCTCATTCCCCGGTTCTCCGACGTGACCAGCGGCCAGGTGGACCTGGACGGCATGTCTGTGCGGCGGTATGACCTGAAGTCCCTGCGCTCCTCCATCGGCATGGCCACCCAGGATGTGTTTCTGTTCTCCGACACCGTGGACGGCAACATTGCCTACGGCGACAGCGATATGCCCGAGGAGGAGATGCGCCGCTTTGCCAAAATGGCAGACGTGGACTTTGCCGAAAAGCTGCCCCAGGGCTTTGACACGGTCATCGGCGAGCGGGGCACCGGCCTCTCCGGCGGACAGAAGCAGCGCATTGCCCTGGCCCGGGCCCTGGCTGTGCGGCCCAGCGTGCTGATTCTGGACGACACCACCAGCGCCGTGGACCTGGAAACCGAAAAATACATCCAAGAGCAGCTTGCCTCCCTGGACTTCCCCTGCACAAAGATCATTGTGGCCCAGCGCATCTCCACCACCAAGCGGGCGGACAAAATCGTTGTGATTGAGGACGGAAGACTCACCCAGCTTGGCTCCCATCAGGAGCTGTCCCAGCAGCCCGGCTATTACCGGGAGGTCTTCCTGCTGCAGAACGGCCAGGACCAGGCCGGAGACGGTATGGAAAAGGAGGTGGGCTAAATGGCCAGAAACCGCTTTGACGTAGACGAAAACCTGGAAACCCCATTTAACATAAAGCATCTGCTGCGGGCCGGCACTTACATTGGCCGGCACAAGAAAAAGATGGGCCTCTCCCTGCTCTATTCCGCCATCTCCGCTGCCGCGGGGCTGCTGGGCCCTCTGCTGGTCCAGCGGGGCATCAATGTGTCGGTGCCCAATAAGGATATAAAGGAGCTGGCGCTGCTGTCGGTGTGCATGCTGGCGGCCATTGTCACCTCCATTCTCTTTGCCCGGGTCCGCAGCAAGTACATGATTGAGGTAGGGCAGGAGATTATCTACGACATCCGCAAGGACCTGTTCGCCCACCTGCAAAAGCTGCCCTTCCAGTTCTACGACGACCGGCCCCACGGAAAGATTCTCACCCGGGTCATCAATTATATCAACAGTGTGTCCGACGCGCTCTCCAACGGCATCATCAACTTTGTGCTGGAAATTTTCAACCTGGTTCTCATTGCCGTCTTCATGCTCATCTGCGATGTGCGCCTGTCCCTGGTGGTCATGGCGGGCATTCCCCTGCTGCTGGTGGTCATCTTCCTGGTAAAGCCCGCCCAGCGCCGGGCCTGGCAGGATGTGTCCAACAAGAGCTCCAACCTGAACGCCTACCTTCACGAGAGCCTGGACGGCATGAAAATCACCCAGGCCTTTGTGCGGGAGGAGGAGAACGCCGCCATCTATGACAAGCTGAACAAGAACTGCTACAAGACCTGGATGCGGGCCCAGTACACCTCCAACCTGATCTGGGTCTCGGTAGAGAACATCTCCACCTGGGTGGTGGGAGCCATGTATCTGGTGGGCCTGTGCACCTTGGGCCCCACCATGCAGATCGGCACCATTATCGCCATCTCCTCCTACGCCTGGCGGTTCTGGCAGCCCATGCTCAGCCTCTCCAACCTTTACAACACCTTCATCAACGCCGTGGCCTATCTGGAGCGCATCTTCGAGATGATGGATGAGCCTGTCACGGTAGACGACGCCCCGGACGCCACAGAGCTGCCGGCCATTCAGGGCGGGGTAGACTTTGACGACGTGACCTTCTCCTACGATGGCACGGTGAATGTGCTGGAGCATTTTGACCTGCATGTAAACCCCGGCGAGTCCGTGGCCCTGGTGGGCCCCACCGGCGCGGGCAAAACCACGGTGGTGAACCTCCTGTCCCGGTTCTACAACCTGACCGGCGGCGCGGTGCTGCTGGACGGTCATGACATCTCCCAGGCGACCCTCCACTCCCTGCGCAGCCAGATGGGCATCATGCTGCAAGACAGCTTCATCTTCTCCGGCACCATTATGGACAATATCCGCTATGGCAGGCTGGACGCCACAGACGAGGAGGTCATTGCCGCGGCCCAGACCGTGTGCGCCCATGAGTTCATCAGCCAGATGGAGCAGGGCTACTACACCCAGGTAAACGAGCGGGGCTCCCGGCTGAGCCAGGGCCAGAAGCAGCTGGTGGCCTTTGCCCGCACCCTGCTCAGCGACCCGAAGATTCTGGTGCTGGACGAGGCCACCTCCTCCATCGACGCCAAAACCGAGCGGCTGGTGCAGCAGGGCTTGAACGCTCTGCTCAAGGGCCGCACCTCCTTCATCATTGCCCACCGGCTCTCCACCATCAAAAACTGCGACCGCATCCTCTACATTGCAGACAAGGGGATTGCGGAGATGGGCACCCACCAGCAGCTGTTGGAGAAGCAGGGCAAATACTACCACCTCTACACCGCCCAGGTAGAGGAGTGACGCAAGACAGGGCAATGAATCCACCCCCTTCTATATAAGAGGAAAGCCAATCCGGCGGCAAAGCCTCCTCCTCCAAGCCTGCGGACATACCGGCGGGGCTGGGGCAGGGGGCTTTTTGCCTCTGTTCTTGGAGCGTGGAAGCGGCCCGGTTTTTCTCTGTTTTCGTGCTTCCGCGCCCCCGGCTATTGGCATTTTGAACGCCGGAAATTCCCAGTGTGAATTTCGGGTTTACAACATGCCTAAATTCCTGAAAAAAACTTTCGCCAAGCAAAATGGGACTGGAATTGCCGCAGGGCTTATGCTATAATAAAACAGAGAGCGCCGGGGGGTCCGGCGAAAACCCTGTGTACCGTATGAGGAATGGAGGGCAATAAACTATGCAAGAGCAGACTCAGACCTTTTTCGACCCGAAGAACCGGGTGGCGCCCCTGGGAATCATCACCCTGGAGGGCGCTGAGGAGCTGTCCGGAAAGATCGACGCCCATTTGGTGCGTTGGGCCCGGCGGGCCGGAATGGATGTGGACACCTTCCGCATCCATTCCAGCTGTCCCCGCTTCAACTCCGGGGACGCCAAGGGCATCATTGACCAGACCGTGCGGGGCTATGACCTGTTCATTGTGGTGGACGTGGGCAACTACAGCCCCACCTACCCCTATTTCGGCATGGAGAACCACATGTCCCCTGACGACCATTTCCAGAACCTGAAGCGCATGATCCAGGCCACCAGCGGCAAGCCCCACCGCATCAATGTCATTATGCCCACTCTTTACGGCGGCCGCCAGCACCGCCGCAACTACCGGGAGTCTTTGGACGGGGCCTTTGCCCTGCAGGAGCTGCACAATATGGGGGTGCAGAATGTGCTTACCTTTGACGCCCACGACCCCCGGGTGCAGAACGCGGTGCCCCTCATGGGCTTCGACAACCTGAAGCCCTCCTATCAGGTGCTGAAAAAGATGCTGAAAAGCTTCCCGGACCTGATTATTGACCGGGATGAGTTCATGGTCATCAGCCCCGACGAGGGCGCGCTGGACCGGAATATGTTCTACGCCTCGGTGATGGGGGTGGAGATGGGCATGTTCTACAAACGCCGGGACTATTCCCGCATGGTGGACGGGCGCAACCCCATTGTGGCCCACGAGTATCTGGGCTCCGACGTAAAGGGCAAGGATGTGTTTGTGGCCGACGACATCATTTCCTCCGGCGAGTCCATGCTGGATATTGCCTACAATGTCAAGCAGCGGGGAGCCCGGCGTTTCTTCGCCTTTGCCACCTTTGCCATTTTTGCCAAGGGTCTTGAGACCTTTGATAAGGCCTATAAAGAGGGTATGCTGGATGGTGTGTTTGGCACCAATCTTACTTACCGCACCGAGGAGCTGAAAAACCGCCCCTGGTTCCACGAGGTAGACGTGTCCAAGTACATCTCTTACTACATCTCTGCGCTGAACCACGATATTGCCATCAGCAGCCTTATCGACCCCCACCAGAAGATGACCTCCCTGCTGGCCAAGTGCCGGGAGGAGCGGCGGAAGAACCAGGACGAGCAGTTGAGCTTTCAATAAAAGAGCAGCCCCGAAAAGAGCGGGTCCCAAACTCCGGGGCCGGGCATAGGATGGTGATAGGATATGGCAGGCGCCATGATTCTGGTCTCCGGGATGTGCGGGACAGGCAAGTCCGCCTTCGCCCAATGGCTGGGGGAGCGGTTGGAGCTTCCGGCAGTCCATTACCACAGGCTTCTGCGCAGGGTGAAGGAGCTGGACCCCCAGGCCGCAAAGGGCGGCGAGCTGGCCTATCAGCTGTTCCTTTTGAGCTGGAGGAGCATATGGGCTGCGCCTTTATCGCAGACTATATTTTCAGCGCCAGGCAGGAGGACTGGCTCCGGGAGCTGACTGAAGCCCACGGCTGCAAAACCGTCAACATCCATTTTGACTGTGAACCCTCCACTGCCTGCGCCCGCTACACCCGCCGCAACCAGGAGGACCCGCGCCCACCCGGCCGGAGGTCTCCTTTGACCTGTTCCAGCAGGCCGTCCGGCAGAACCGGGCGTTCCTTTGGGGCGGGGAGCTGATCCCTGTGAACACAGAGGACTTCGGGCAGGTGAGCTACCCGGAAATCCTGGAAAAGGTGGAGCGGGTGCTGTATCCGCAAAACAGACCGAGAGGTGAGGGGCTTTGTTTGACAGACTGAAGGAAGACATCGAGGCCGTAATGCAGCGGGACCCAGCTGCCCGGTCCCGGTTGGAGGTTTACTTTTTATACGCGGGCTTCCGGGCCGTGCGGGCCTACCGGCGGGCCAACTGGTTCCACCGGCACGGCATGAAGTTCATCGCCCGGGCCATTTCCCAGCGGGCCCGGCGAAAAACCGGGGTGGAGATCCACCCCGGGGCCACCATTGGCCGGGGGCTGTTCATTGACCATGGCATGGGGGTGGTCATTGGCGAGACCGCGGAGATTGGCGACAACTGCACCATCTACCAGAACGTCACCCTGGGCGGCACAGGCAAGGACCAGGGCAAGCGCCACCCCACCCTGGGGAACAATGTGCTGGTGGGCTCCGGGGCCAAGGTGCTGGGCCCCTTCACTGTGGGGGACAATGCCCGGGTAGCCGCCGGGGCCGTGGTGCTGGACGCCGTGCCCCCCAATGCCACTGCTGTGGGCGTGCCTGCCCGGGTGGTGCGCATCGACGGCCAAAGGCTGCCCAGCCAGAAGCCCGCCGAGGCCCCCAGCAAAAAGCTGGACCAGATTCATGTGGCCGACCCGGTCTCCATGGAGCTGTGCCGCCTGCGGGGCGAGCTGGAGCGTTTGACAAAAAAGGTGGCGGCGTTGGAAAAGCCGCCGGAGCTTGAAAAGTCTCCCCGGCAGGAAGAATCCAAATGAGAGAGAAAGGCGAAACACTATGCAGCTGACGAATACCCTGACCATGAAAAAGGAGGAGCTGGTCCCCCACCAGCCGGGGGTCATCAAAATGTACACCTGCGGGCCTACGGTATACAGCTACGCCCACATTGGCAACCTGCGGTCCTACCTGATGGAGGACGTGCTGGAAAAGGCCCTGCGCTACGAGGGCTTTCAGGTAGACCGGGCCATGAACATCACCGATGTGGGCCATCTCACCTCCGACGCGGACACGGGCGAGGACAAGATGCTCAAGGGGGCCCGGCGCGAGCACAAATCCGTGCTGGAGCTGGCCGCCTTTTACACCAACGCCTTTTTCGCGGACTGTGAGAAGCTGAACATCCGCCGCCCGGATACCGTAGTCCCGGCCACGGGCTGCATCGGTGACTTCATCCAGCTGGTCTCTGCTCTGCTGGACAAGGGCTTTGCCTATCAGGCCGGGGGCAATGTGTATTTTGACACCTCAAAGCTCACCGACTACTATGTCTTCGGCAACCAGAACGCCGAGGACCTGGCCGTAGGCGTGCGGGAAGGGGTGGAGTTAGACGGAAACAAGCGCAATAAGACGGACTTTGTGCTGTGGTTCACCAAGTCAAAGTTTGAGGACCAGGAGCTGAAATGGGAGAGCCCCTGGGGTCTGGGCTACCCTGGCTGGCACATTGAGTGCTCGGCCATCAGCATCAAAAATCTGGGGGAATACCTGGACATCCACTGCGGCGGCATTGACAACGCCTTTCCCCACCACACCAACGAGATTGCCCAGAGCGAGGCCTACCTGGGCCACCCCTGGTGCAAGTATTGGTTTCATGTCCTGCATCTCAATGATGGCGGCGGAAAAATCAGCAAGTCCAAGGGGGCAAAGCTCACTGTCTCCCTCTTGGAGGAAAAGGGATACAATCCCCTGGTGTACCGGCTGTTCTGCCTGCAATCCCACTACCGCAAGCCTCTGGTGTTCTCCTTCGACAGCCTGGATAACGCCGCCAGCGCCTACCATAAGCTGACAGCCCGGGTCGCGGCCCTTGCAAAGGACGGGGAGCCGGACCAGGAGGCGGCGAAGCCCTGGCAGGAGAAGTTCCAGGCGTCGCTGGCCAATGACCTGAACACCTCCCTGGCCCTCACAGCCCTGTACGACATGCTCAAGTCCGACCTGAGCGACGCCACCAAGCGGTTTTTGGTGGGGGACTTTGACCGGGTGCTCTCCCTGGACCTGCTGCAAGCAGCGGAGAAGCAGAACGCCCAGGAGCCCCAGGTGCCGGAGGAGCTGGCCCGAGAGATTGAGGCCTTGATTGAAAAGCGCGCCCAGGCCCGCAAGGCCAAGGACTGGGCTGCGGCGGACGCCATCCGGGACGAGCTGGCGGCACGGCATGTGGTGCTGAAGGATACCCCGGCGGGGGTGCAGTGGCATATAGAGGGGTGAGAGAATGAGCAAAACACTCTATATTGCCTATGGCAGCAACCTGAACCGGGCCCAGATGGCAAAACGCTGTCCCACTGCCGCGGCAGTGGGACCGGGGGTATTGGAGGACTATGAGCTGGCGTTCCGGGCCGGGGGCCAGGGGGTCTACCTGACGGTGGAACGCTGCCCCGGGGCCCAAACGCCGGTGGGCCTGTGGGAGCTCGGCCCCCAGGACGAGGCTTCGCTGGACGAGTATGAGGGCTTCCCCTGGCTCTACTACCGGGCGCGGCTTCCGGTGTCTTACACCCATGCGGACACTGGCAAGGCCTGCCGGGCCGAGGCGCTGGTGTATATCATGTATAAAAAATACCCGCTGGCCCAGCCGGGCCAGGCCTATGTAGGGGCCTGCCTGAGGGGCTGCGAGGACTTTGGCCTGGACGCGGCCCCCCTGCTGGATGCGGTGGCCCGTGCCGGGGAAAAAGAGGAGGCTGCGCATGAATGATCTGATCCTTTCCGGCTTTGCCGACGAGATTAGCCCAGACTTTGCCCGCCAGCTGGCGGCGTTAAACCGGTTCGGCGTCCGCAATATAGAGCTGCGGGGAGTAGACGGAATCAATGTTTCCGACCTGTCCCCGGAAAAACGCCGGGAGGTAAAGGCCGCGCTGGCGGAGGCCGGGGTGTCGGTGTCCTCCATTGGGTCGCCCATTGGCAAAATCTCCATCGAGGAGGACTTTGCCCCCCATATGGAGAAGCTCCGGCGGACCCTGGAAATTCAAAAGGAGCTGGACGCGCCCTATCTGCGCATGTTCAGCTTTTACATCCCCAAGGGCCGGCAGGCAGCGGAGTTCCAGGGGCCGGTGCTGGAACGGACGTCCGCCATGATCAAGGAGGCCGGGCGTTGGGACGCGGTTCTGCTCCATGAGAACGAAAAGGGCATTTATGGCGATACGGCGCCCCGCTGCCTGGACCTGTTGGAGCAGCTGGCAGGGCCGCATTTTCAGGCAGTGTTTGACTTTGCCAACTTTGTGGAGGTGGGCCAGGACGCCTTGGAGGCCTACCGTCTGCTGAAGCCCTACATCGCCTATATTCATGTGAAGGACGCAGCCGGGGCAGTCGGCCAGCCCAAACGGATTGTACCCGCCGGTGAAGGAGAGGGCCATGTGGAGGAGATTCTCACCAGCCTGTTTGCCGGGGGCTGGCGGGGCTTTTTGTCCCTGGAGCCCCACCTGGTAGACTTTGCGGGCCTGGCCGCCTTGGAGCAGGACCCGGTAAAGCGGGCGGCCCTGATGGACGGAGAGGCCGCTTGGGGCACAGCCCTTGCGGCTCTGCGGTCCATTCTGAGCCGGGCTGCTGTGGGAATTGAGGTGAAATGACATGAGCAAAGGCAAACTGCGCTGCGCCATTGTAGGTTGCGGAGGCATTGCCCAGGTGCACGCCGGGGTACTGTCCCGGCTGGAAAGCGCGGAGCTGGCCGCTTTTGCCGACATCCGCCCGGAGCGGGCTCAGGCCCTGGCAGAGAAGCACGGGGGCCGGGCCTATCAGACCTTGGACGCTCTGCTGGCAGAGGAGCGGCTGGATGTGCTCCACATCTGTACGCCCCACAGCCTGCACCTGCCCATGGCCCAGACGGCGGCAGAGCGGGGCATCCACATATTTACTGAAAAGCCGCCGGTCATCAGCCATGCCCAGTGGGAGGAATTTCAGCAGTTGGAGGAACAGGTGCGGGTAGGGGTCTGCTTTCAAAACCGCTACAACCCCAGCACGGCTTTCTGCCGGGAGCTGCTGGCCTCCGGGGAGGCCGGGCGGCTGCTGGGAGCCCGGGCCTTTGTCACCTGGCGGCGGGAGGCTCCCTACTACACAGAGAGCGGCTGGCGGGGGAGCCTGTCCACCGAGGGCGGCGGCGCGCTGATTAACCAGGCCATCCACACCCTGGACCTGATGGTGGAGTTCATGGGCCCAGGCCGGGTGCTGGGAGCCAGTCTGGCCAACCGGCACCTGCCAGGGGTGATTGAGGTGGAGGACACCCTGGAGGCGGCAGTGGAGTTTGCCGCTGGCCGGGGACTGTTCTACGCCACCACAGCCCATTGTGTTGACGCGCCGGTGCTGCTCGAGCTGGTCTGTGAGCGTCTGACCTTGCGTATAGAGGGGGAAGAGGTGACTGTTCGCCGGAGCGATGGGGTGGAGCGTCGGGACTTTTCTCAAAGCGCCGGACAGGCGGCAGGCAAGAGCTACTGGGGGGCCAGCCACGGCCGGTGTATCGAGGACTTTTACCGCTGTGTACAAAGTGGCGAACGCTTTCCCAACGACACGGCAGGGGTTGCCCATACTGTGGAGCTGATGCTGGAAATTTATGATAGGGCCAGAGGCAAACAGTGAGGCTTACGCCCTATATGAAAATACAATAAAAGCCTCTCCTTTCCGCCCGCAGGGGTTCCTGTGGGTGGGGAAGGAGAGGCTTTTTCTTCTGCATTTACCGCTCTCAAAAAGGGACGCTCGCCCCCTTGCTCCGCAAGGGGAGGAAGCTTTGCTCCGCAAACCTTCCGCAGCCGCGCAAGGACTGCGCGTCTGCGCTCGCTGGGCCTTTCGTCCTGTTTCAGCCGGCAGCAAACAGTCCGCTGGTCTCCCTTTGGTCGACCTCGCTGGGTTCGACTTGCCTGCGGCATCCGACTTGCCTACGGCAAGTCGACGGCGGCGCAGCCTTACCTCGTTCCAAACTGAGATTTGGAGGCAAAGCACTGCCTCGCGCCTCTGTTTTCTGCGCCGCCGTTTTAAGGTCAAGACCTTGGGGACTCTGTCCCCAAACCTCTGCCACCTTTGTAAAGGTGGACGAAACTTTTGATTCGCGCTCTTTTGCTTTTTCTTCACTTTGGCTTTTCTGCCCGCGTTTTGGGTGCTACCTTACCCGGGTCAGTGTGCCCTTGCTCATGCGCAGCTCGCCGTCATACTGCCCCGCCAACGCCGGGTCCGTCTTATGGCACACATGAATAACCCCCGCCTCCTGGGACAAAAGCAGCTCCTCCACCAGCCGGGCATTCTCCCGGTCCAGGGCGGAGGTCACCTCGTCCAGCAGGTAAAGCTGGGGGCGGCCCACCATGGCCCGGGCCAGAGCCACCCGCTGCCGCTCACCACCAGAGAGCCTTTCCAGCAGCTCCGGCGTCATCACCTGCCCCTGGCAGCGTTCCATCAAATGTCCCAGGTTCAAGGCATCAATCACCCGCCGGACCTCCTCCCGGGAAATGTCCCGCCCTAAAAGAATGTTCTCCTCCAACGTAGCATAGAACAGATAGGGCTCCTGAAACACCGGGCACAGGGCAAGGCTCAGGCTGTCCCGGTCCAACCGGCTCAGCTCCACGCCGTTATAGCTGAGCCTGCCAGACCAGCCCCTCCCGCTCCCGCTGAGCAGCCCCAGCAGGGTTGACTTGCCGCTGCCGCTCTCACCGGTAATGAGATATTTTTTGCCCGCCAGAAATTCCACGGAGACGTCCCGCAAAAGCTCCATCTGGCCCGCTTGCAGAGAAACATGCTCCAAGGCCAGCCGCTGAAAGGGGCCGCAGACTGCGCCAGGGTTCTCCTCCGGCGGGCAGGCATAGGCCTCATAGGCGGCAAGCAGGGGCTTTGCCTCGCTGCGGGAGTGAAACAGATAGGCCAACGCCTCCAAGGGCGCGGAGGTAAGCGCCGCCAGCTGCACCACAGCCACCAGCCCCCCAGCGTCCAGTTCGCCCCGGCCGATGAGCCACAGGCCCGCCAGAAAGATCAGCATAGTCTTGGCAATTTGCAGCCAGGCCGACGCTCCATAAATCAGCAGCCCCCGCCAGACCAAAACAGACTCGCTGCGGGCAACGGCTTGGTTTTTCTCCTCCAACAGCTCCCCGGCCCGACGCTGATAGCCATAGGCCCGGGCCACCCCCATGCCGCCCAGCAGAGACCCCAGCAGGGTGTTATACTGGGCCATAGCCTGAGAATAGGCCCGCCGCGCCGCCCCGTCCCGGCTGCGCATGACTCTCGGCACAGCCACCAGCAGCAGGCTGACAGCCAGGATTACCAGTGCCAGCAGCCAGTGGACGCGCAATAAAGAAGCCGCAGACAGGGCCAGCAGGCAGAGAATTTTCACAATGTCGATCACGCCGGTGAAATATTGCTCCGCCAGGGTAGAAATGTCGTTGTTGACAAAGGAGCTGAAGGTAGAAGCCGCCTCCCGGCCAGGCTGGCCCTGACGGAAAAAGCCCCGGAAGGCCCGGCTCCGCAGGCTGCATTTCAGCCGCAGCCGCAGCTTGCCGCCAAACCAGTCATCGGCCTGAGAGAGCAAGGCCTGGCACAGGCTGGAAGCCAGAAAGGCCCCCAGCAAAGCCATGGCGTCAGGGCTGTTGGCAGTAAAAGCGGAGATCAGCTCTCCTGAAAGACTGGGTGAGACCACGCAGACACAGCTGAAAGCCACCCCAACCAGCAGAGTCAGGGCAAAAAAACCACAGTTATTCTGTAAATTTCGGACAAATTTTTTCACATGGATTCCTCCGATCCGCCTGAGTATGGTGAGTCAGACGGATGGAGAAATGGTCGATAAAGCACTCGGCAAAATAGCGGCGCATAGAGACATCTCCTTTAGCGATAGCTTTATAACAGAATCATAACAGATTTTGTGAATAATGTCAAATTTTTCTACAACCCCAGCCGCCTGAGAGTGAGTCCCCTCCAGACATGTCACAGCCTCCCACAACAGCCAAAGTGCTTTTCTGTGCTGAACACACCAAAAAACCATAGCCCTCAAACAATGTTTGTTGCCTGACAAGGTTGCTTTTGCTCTGCCGTGGTGCTATAATAAGTCAACACGGAAAGTGGAACAGAACGATCATACTATAGAATGAGGGATCAAAATGGATTATAACGCCAAAGCCATAGAAATGCACCGCCAGTGGAGGGGCAAGCTGCGCATCAGCACCCCCTGCCCCCTGGAAACCCGAGAGGACCTGTCCGTGGCCTACACCCCCGGGGTGGCCGCGCCCTGCCTGGAAATTGCCCAGGACCCGGAGAAGTCCTATGAGTTCACCCGCCGGGGCAACCTGGTGGCCGTGGTCACCGATGGCACCGCCGTGCTGGGCCTGGGGGACATTGGTCCCGAGGCAGGTATGCCGGTGATGGAGGGCAAATGCGCCCTGTTCCAGGCCTTTGCCGGAGTGGACGCCTTCCCCCTGTGCATCCGCTCCAAGGATGTGGACGAGATTGTCCGCACCGTCGAGCTGCTGGCAGGCTCCTTTGGGGGCGTCAACCTGGAGGACATTGCCGCCCCCCGCTGCTTCGAGATTGAGGCCAAGCTCAAGGAGCGGCTGGACATCCCGGTTTTTCACGACGACCAGCACGGCACCGCCGTAGTGACAGTAGCGGCTATGCTCAACGCCTTGAAGCTGGTGGGCAAGCAGATTGATAAGGTCTCCGCCGTGGTGAACGGCGCGGGGGCGGCGGGCACTGCCTGCACCCGGCTGCTGATGGCCCTGGGGCTGAAAAATGTGGTGGTCTGCGACCGGCAGGGCGCCCTTGTGCCCGGCCTCCCAGGCATGACCCCCGCCCAGGCGGAGCTGGCAGAGGCCACCAACCCCCAGAAAAAGTCCGGCAGTCTGGCGGAGGTGATGCAGGGCGCGGATGTGTTCATGGGCTTTTCGGCCCCGGGCTGCGTCACCAAGGAGATGGTGGCCTCCATGGCGCAGGATGCCATTGTGTTCGCCTGCGCCAACCCCACCCCGGAGATTTTCCCCCAGGAGGCCTTGGAGGCAGGGGCCCGGGTGGCGGGCTCCGGCCGGTCAGACTGCGCCAACCAGATCAACAATGTGCTGGCTTTCCCGGGCATCTTCCGTGGCGCGCTGGACGCCAGGGCCAGCGACATCAACGACGCCATGAAGCTGGCCGCGGCCCGGGCCCTGGCAGGGCTCATCACCGAGGGCGAGCTGCGGGAGGACAACATCATCCCCAGCGCCTTTGACAAGCGGGTGGCCCCGGCTATTGCGGCAGCAGTGGCCCAGGCAGCGAGGGAGACAGGCACAGCGCGAGCATAAAGCCAACCAACTGCCACAACAGACCCAAGGACGCGAATATGCGGTCCAGGGGCGTTAGGCCCCTGGCAGGGTGTGGGGCGGAGCCCCACGACCTTGACCTTAGGCGGCGCAGAAAACAAAGCCGCGAGGCAGAAGGCTCGCTCCCAGAGCTCAGTTGGAACGGGGCAAAGCTGCGCCGCCTGGGAACATAGCGAGGCCGACCCCAGGGAGGCCAGCGGACTGCTTTAGAGATGTATCGTTAACGCAGTTCCAAAGAGGTAATACCTCTTTGGAACCTGGCGGCACAGGTACGCCCACACTGCAAGTGCGTTTACTATACATTCAAGGGAAGCGCTTCTCGTGTTCTCGTCCAAGAAAGCGAGAAACAAAAAATGAAAGAAAAATAAATAATTATTTTTTCTTTCCCTTTTCGTATCAGAATAAATAACATTTTGAAGGGACTGGTCATTATGTTGAAAGGTAAGAAAAACATTTACGGCGTGGTGCTGGTAGGCGTGTTCGGGGCCCTGGTGTTTGTCTCCAACTACATCAGCGTACCCATCCCCGTAGCCATTGGCGACGTGAGCCGCATCCATTTCGGCAATATTTTCTGCCTGCTGTCAGGCTTTGTGTTGGGGCCTGTGGGGGGCGGTCTGGCGGCGGGCATTGGCTCCGCGCTGTACGATGTGACCAACCCGGCCTACATTGCCTCCGCGCCCTTTACCTTTCTGTTCAAGTTCCTGCTGGCAGCGGTCTGCGGCTGGATCGCCACTCCCCAGGGCTCCAACGGAGAGCGGACAGTCCGCAACATTTTGGCGGCAGCGGCTGGCAGTGTGGTATATATGGCGCTCTACCTGGGCAAAAGCTTTGTCCAGGGCCTGCTGCTGGGCAGCGAGCTGCCCACAGTGCTCACAGCTGTGGCTACCAAGCTGGTAACCTCCGGCATTAACGCGGGCATTGCCGTGGTGGTTTCAGTGCCCCTGTACGCGGTAATCCACACAGCAATGAAAAAGCTGCGTCTGCAAGAAAAGCTGGGCTGACCCGCCCTATTCAGTCTGACAATGAAAAGCGGCGCGCCTGGGAGAACGCTCCCGGCCGCGCCGCTTTTTTTGTTTGGGTGGGACAAAGCCGGGGAGAGTGCACATGCCCACGCCCCGGCCCTACCCTGTTATAATGCTTTGACTCAGATGCCCAGCAGCGCCGGAACCTGGTCCTTCATCTTCTGAATAATCTCCTCTGCCTCAGCCTTGCTGCCGCCCTTGCCGGAGAGATAGATTTTGATTTTGGGCTCCGTGCCCGAGGGCCGCACAATCAGCTTGCAGCCGTTCTCCATGCGGTATTCCAGCACATTGGACTTGGGCAGGTCAATACTCCCCTCCACATCGCCGTAAGAGAGAGAGGCCTGATAGTCGCTGCGGCCCACCACCTTAGAGCCGGCAATTTCCGCGGGCGGGTCGTTGCGCAGCTTCTCCATAATGCCGTTCATGGTCTTCATGCCGTCCTCGCCCTCAAAGCCGAAGTTGCACAGGTCGTTTTTATAGTAGCCGTACTTCTCATACAGGGCGCTCATAGCGTCCACCAGAGTCAGACCCTTTTGCTTATAGTAAGCGGCCATCTGGCAAATGAGCATACTGCCGTCCACCGCGTCCTTGTCCCGCACATAGCCGCCGGAGAGATAGCCGTAGCTCTCCTCAAAGCCCAGCAGATAGCTGTCCGCATTGCCCTCCTTCTCCTCCAGCTCGGCAATAATGTCGCCAATATACTTGAAGCCTGTCAGGCAGCGGCGCAGCTCCACGCCATACTCCTTGGCAATGGGGTCCACCATGTCTGTGCTCACAATGGTGGTCACCGCCACAGGGTGGGCAGGCAGACGGCCCTGCTCCTTTTTCACCCCGGCAATAAAGTGCAGCAGCAGAATGCCCACCTCGTTGCCGGTCATCAGCACATAGTCCCCATGCTGGTTCACCGCAATGCCTACCCGGTCGCAGTCCGGGTCAGTGGCCAGCAGCAGGTCAGGCTGCACCTTTTCGCACAGCTCCAGGCCCTTCTGCAGGGCTTCCCGAATCTCCGGGTTGGGATAGGGGCAGGTGAGGAAGTTCCCGTCCGGCTGCTCCTGCTCCGGGACCACAGTCACGTCCTTTACCCCAATCTTGTCCAGAATGCGCTTGACGCACATTAGACCGCTGCCGTTGAGGGGCGTGTACACCAGTTTCAGATTAGAGGCATCCACCTGCAGGCTCTCTGCGTACACATTCTCAATAAAGGCGTCCACCGTCTCCTGGCCAATATACTCAATCAGCCCCTGGTCCAGGCCCTGCTGAAAGTCCATCCTCTTTACGCCGGAGAAAATGTCCAGGGAGTTGATCTCATTCATAATGCCGTCGGCCATGTCTGCGGTCACCTGACAGCCGTCGCTGCCATAGGCCTTGTAGCCGTTATATTTGGCCGGGTTGTGGCTGGCCGTAACGCAGATGCCCGCGTCGCAGTGCAAGTGGCGCACGGCAAAGCTCAGGGCAGGGGTGGGCATCAGCTGGGGGTAGAGATAGGCCTTGATGCCGTTGGCGGCCAGCACGGCGGCGGACTGCTGGGCAAAGGCCACGCCCTTGTTGCGGCTGTCGTGGGCAATGGCGACACTCTGAGGCTTGCCGTTCGCATGGGCCAGCAGATAGTTGGCCATGCCCTGGGTAGCCTTGCGCACGGTGTAGACGTTCATACGGTTGGTGCCCGCACCGATCACGCCCCGCAGGCCGCCGGTGCCAAATTCCAGGTCCCGGTAAAAGCGGTCGTTAATCTCCTCGGGCTGGCCCTTCACAGACTCCAGCTCAGCGGTCAGGTCCTTGTCGTCCAGGTCCTGCGCGAGCCATCTTTCAAATTCTGACATACTGCATCGTCCTTTCCTCCCGGCGCGAATACAGAGCACATGGAATACAGCCGGATTATTTATAATAAGATTACCATTTTTTGTAAGAAAAGTCAACTCGAATTATGGCTGATATTCCCAGTCCCGGGGCTTTTTTTACCGGCAGAGCCCAGGCAATCAGGTACAGCACCCGGGCGGGAAAAGCCGCGCCCGGACACAAATTGCGCCGGCCCACTTATCTTCGCCCACAAAGCCCTCTGACATTCTCCGCGAAGCCTCCCGACATTTCCCCTACGTCCCCCCCCTTGCCCCAGCCTACCCATCCAGAACCTCCCCATACGCAAAAAAAATCTCCGCTTTCCCTCTTGACTTTGCCGGAGGAAAGGAGTATCATATATATGAACAATCGTTCATATGAAAGGAGGATGAAAATGCCAGAACCAAGCGCAAGCCGTCCCCATGTCCACGAGGAGGTGGTGCAGCGGGTCAATGAAATCATGCCCTGCGAGGAGGAGCTGTTCGACCTGGCGGAGCTGTTCAAGCTGTTTGGCGACTCCACCCGCATCCGCATTCTCTATGTGCTGTTCGAGTCAGAGCTGTGCGTGTGCGGCATTGCCGAGGTGCTGGGAATGACCCAGTCGGCCATTTCCCACCAGCTGCAAGTTTTAAAACGGGCCAAGCTGGTAAAATACCGGCGGGAGGGCAAGACCATATTCTACTCCCTGGCAGACAGCCATGTGCGCACCATACTGGACCAGGGAATGGAGCACATTGCCGAGTAAAGCCAGCGTCCGGCCGAAAACGACATAGACGTCATAAATATAGAAGTACCCAGTCAACCCAAAACAAATACCCAGAGAGGATGTATTACCATGACAAAACGTTTCAAGCTTATTGACCTGGACTGCGCCAACTGCGCCGCCAAAATGGAGCACGCCATTAAAAAGCTGGACGGGGTGCAGGACGCCGCCGTCAGCTTTATGACCCAGCGGCTCACCGTAGAGGCGGACGACGCCCGCTTTGAGGCCATTATGGACCAGATTGAGCAGGTGTGCAAGCGGGTAGAGCCCGACTGCCGGATTGTGCGCCAGTGAGGGACTTCTGGGACCGCGCCGCCAGGTGGTACGACCTGAGTCAAAGAACCAATGCCCGGGCCTGCCAGGCCATGGTCCGTTACACGGCCGACTGGGTGAGCCCAGGCAGCCGGGTGCTGGAATGTGCCGGGGGCGCCGGAATCCTCAGCCTTGCCGCGGCCCGGAAAGCGGCGTGGGTGTTGTGCACCGACCGCTCTCCCGCCATGCTGGCCCAGGCCCGGAAACATGCCCGGACGCTGGGGGCCGGAAATGTAAGCTTTGCCCAGCGAGACATTTTCGCGCCGCCGGAGCCCCGGCTCTTTGACGCGGTAATTGCAGGCAATGTGCTGCACCTGCTCGACCAGCCCGAAAGGGCGGTGCGGGCATTGGCCGCCTGTCTGCGCCCAGGGGGACGGTTGATTCTGCCCACCTTCCTTCAGGGGGAGGCGGCGGTGTGGTTCCGGGCCGCTCTGGCCGCTTACCGGCTGGCCGGCTTCCGCCCCCGGCATCCGTACACCGCAAAAAGCTATGAGAATATGCTTGCCGGCTGCGGAGTGGGCGGAATCGTATATCAAAAGACACTGCCCGGCCCGCTACCGGTGGGGTTTGCCGTAATAGTGAAACAGGAGGTTCCTTTATGAATATTCTGACGAATATGACAAAAAAACAGCGGCGTATGCTGAGCCGCATTCTGGCCGGGGCTCTGCTGCTGGTTGCCGCTGTGCTCATTCCCTACCAGGGGCCCTGGCGGTTTCTGCTGTTCCTCCCCGCCTATTTCATGGTGGGCTGGGACGTGCTCTGGCAGGCGGCCCGGAATATCTGCCGGGGTCAGGTGTTTGACGAGAATTTTCTGATGGCCCTGGCCACAGTGGGGGCCTTCTGCACCGGCTTTTTTGGAGAAGGAGAGTACCCTGAGGCAGTGTTTGTCATGCTGTTTTACCAGGTGGGGGAGCTGTTCCAGGGGTATGCGGTGGGCCGGTCCCGGCGCAGCATTGCCTCGCTGATGGACTTGCGCCCGGACTACGCCAATGTAGAGCAGGACGGGAAGCTGGTGCAGGTGGACCCGGAGGAGCTGCAGCCCGGTCAGGTGTTTGTGGTAAAGCCCGGAGAAAAGCTGCCCCTGGACGGGACCATTCTCAGCGGCAGCACCACCCTGAACACAGCGGCCCTCACCGGCGAGTCCCTGCCCCGAAGCGTTGGGGTAGGGGACAGCGTGCAAAGCGGCTGTGTGAACCTGAGCGGACTGATCCAGGTGCGGGCGGAGAAGCCCTTTGAGGAGTCCACCGTAGCGAAAATTTTGGAGCTGGTAGAGAATGCCGCCAGCAAAAAGGCCAGGGCCGAGAGCTTGATCACCCGCTTTGCCCGGTACTATACCCCTGCGGTGGTAATCGCGGCGGTGGCGCTGGCCCTGCTGCCTCCTCTGGTGGTGGGGGGCTGGGCCCTGTGGCTGCGGCGGGCCCTCACCTTCCTGGTGGTGTCCTGCCCCTGCGCCCTGGTGATCTCGGTTCCCCTCAGCTTTTTCGCGGGGATTGGCCGGGCCTCCCGGCAGGGGGTGCTCATCAAGGGCGGCAGCTATCTGGAGGCCATGGCCGCGGTAGACACGGTTGTGTTTGACAAAACCGGCACCCTGACCCAAGGGGTGTTCCAGGTGGCGGAGATCCACCCCCAGGGCATGACGGAGGACCAGCTTTTAGAGCTGGCCGCTCTGGCCGAGGGCCGCTCCGACCACCCCATCTCCCGCTCTCTGCGGGAGGCCCTGGGCCGGGAGCCGGACAGCTCCCAGCTGGAAGAGGCCCAGGAGCTCTCCGGCCGGGGCGTGCGGGTGCGTGTCAACGGCAAAACGCTCTGCGCGGGCAACCGCCGTCTGATGGAGGAGCTGGGCGTCTCCTGCCCCTCCACCGCCAACGGGGGAACTGTGGTACATGTGGCAGTAGACGGAGCCTACGCCGGCTGGCTGTTGATTGCCGACCGCCCCAAGCCTGACGCCAAAGAGGCCGTTGCCCTGCTGAAGCAGGAGGGCATCACTCCGGTAATGCTCACCGGCGACAGCAAAGCGGCAGGCGAGGCCGCAGCCAGAGAGCTGGGTATTGAGCAGGTCCACACCGAGCTGCTGCCGGCAGACAAGGTGGCCCAGGTAGAGTCCCTGCTGACAGCTCCTGACCGGCGGCGCAAGGCCACCCTGGCCTTTGTGGGCGACGGCATCAACGACGCGCCCGTGCTCTCCCGGGCAGACGTGGGAATTGCCATGGGCGGGCTGGGCTCTGACGCGGCCATTGAGGCGGCGGACATTGTGCTCATGGACGACAAGCCCTCCAAGCTGGCGGCGGCGTTGAAGCTCTCCCGGCGCACCCTGGGGATTGTACGGGAGAACATTGTCTTCGCGCTGGGCGTCAAGGCGCTGGTTCTGGTGCTCAGCGCTCTGGGGCTGACAGGCATGTGGCTGGCGGTCTTTGCCGATGTAGGCGTAATGGTGCTGGCAGTGCTCAACGCCATGCGGGTGTGACCGCTGGCAGGAAAACCGCCAAGCGGCAATGTATTCCATGACCACGACCAAGCAAGCGAATTTCTAAAGAAAAAGCCTCCCCTTCTGGCCCGCTGGTTTTGCCCGCGGGTCGGGAAGGGGAGGCTTTTTCTTCTGCATTTACCGCTCTCAAAAAGGGACGCTCGCCCCCTTGCTCCGCAAGGGGAGGAAGCTTTTGCTCCGCAAACCTTCCGCAGCCGCCAAGACCCGCGTCTGCGCTCGCTGGGCCCTTTCGTCCTGTTTCAGCCGGCAGCGAGCAGTCCGCTGGTCTCCCTTTGGTCGACCGCGCTCCGACTTGCCGAAGGCAAGTCGACGGCGGCACAGCTCTGCCCCGTTCCCTACTTGGTGATGGGAGAAAACTACTACCTCGCACCTTTGCTTTCTGCGCCGCCGTTTTAAGGTCAAGACCTTGGGGACTCTGTCCCCAAACCTCTGCCACCTTTGTAAAGGGCGAGGGTCGCCGGGTACTTGCCTCAGGCAATGTACGGCGACCGTCCCGAGCCGACCGACGCGACAGCGGAGACGACGAAACTTTTCATTCGCGCACCCTTGTTCTTCTTCGCTCTGGCCTTTTTGCCTGCGCTTCAGGCTGGCAGCTGGGGGCCTTCCCAGGCGTGGGCGCGCAGGTCCGCCCGGCCGTCCGGCAAAAAACGGACCCCCTCCGCCTCCAGCATCCTCCGCTGAATCTCCTTGCCCCCAAAGGCCTGGTCACAGCACAGGCTCCCGTCCCGGTAAATCACCCGGTGACAGGGCAGCCCCTCCGGCGCACGGAGCATAGCCGCCCCCACAATCCGCGCCGCCCGGGGCCGTCCGCACAAAAAGGCCAGCTGACCATAGGTTGCCAGCTTTCCCGGCGGAATTTGCCTTACCAGCGCATACACCTCTTCCGGAAAGCTCAAACCCCGCCCCCTCCCTTCAGGGGGCTCTGCTTTTCCAGCCCCCGAAAAATGCGCAGCAGCATCACCACCGCCGCGGCAGACAAAATCAGCTCAGAGGCCAGCTGGGCATAGGCCAGGCCATAGGGAGGAAAGAGCTTGTCCAGCACCAGCAGCGCGGGAATTTCCAGCACAATCTTCCGCAGCACCGCAAACAGCAGAGCCCTTTTGCCCATGCCGCAGGACTGGAACACCCCCACAGCAATAAAGTCCACACACAAAAAGGGTTGGGCCAGACAAAGCCCCTGCAAAAACGCCGCGCCCCAGGTCACCACCGAGTCATTCTGAATAAAGAGCAGGGTAAACCACCGGGCCCCAAAGAACATGGCGGCAGTGGCCACCGCCATAAAGCCCAGGGCCACCTTCCCTAAAAAGAGAATGCTCTCCTTCATACGCCGGGCGTTGCCGCTGGCATAGTTGTACCCAATCAAAGGCATCATGCCCTGAGAGCCCCCCAGGGCAATCTGCATGGAAACCGAGCTGATGGTGCTGGCAATGCCCATAGCCGCCACAGCGTCCGGGCCGTAAGAGGCGGTGAAATTGTTCAGCACCATGCGGCTGGTGACATTGAGCAGGTTCTGAATGGAGGCCGGAATGCCCACCCCGAAAATTCCCAGCACAATGGCCCTGCGCAGCCCGAACATGGCCGGGTTAACGCACACAAAGGTCTTGCCCCGGCGCACAAACAGCAGCACAAAAAAGTACAGGCAGGCCGCGCAGTTAGAGAGAAAAGTGGCAAGCCCGGCTCCTGCCGCCCCAAGGTTCAGCCCCCAGGGCAGAATAAAAACAGGGTCCAGAATAATGTTGAGAAAGCACCCGCTCATGGTGCCAATGCTGGCGTGCAGCGCCGCCCCCTCTGACCGCACCAGATAAGCCAGCACCACATTGAGAATGGCCGGGGCCGCCCCAAAGGTGACAGTCCACAGCAGATAGTCGCTGGTAGCGCCCAGGGTAGCCTGGTCGGTGCCCAGCAGGCTCAGCAGGGGCAGGCGAAAGCAGGTGAACCCCAGGGAGAACAGTACCCCGAACAGCAGCGAGCCGTAAAACCCAAAGGCTGAGCTGCGGTACACCGTGTCGTAGTCCTTCACCCCCAGGGCCCGGCTCATCATGCTGGAGGTGCCCACGCCGAAGAGATTGTTCACCGCGTTAAAGGCCAGCAGCATAGGCCCCGACAGGGTAAGAGCCGCGTTCTGAACCGGGTCGTTGAGCATACCCACAAAATAGGTGTCCGCCAGGTGATACAGCACCATCACCAGCGAGCTGAGCACCGTGGGAATGGCCAGTGTCATCACAGCCCGGGGCACGGGCATATGTTCAAAAAGTTCCGTTTTTTCATTTCCAGCGGGCATGTTTGCTCCTTTCTTAAAGACGGGGAATGTGTGCCGGTAACGACTGGTTCCCACTGCCCCGCTGCGTCCAAAGCAGAGAGACGGCTTCCAGTCCTCCGGCGGATAGTATGTACAAAGCTGTCTGCACACCATACGAGTACCTGGCCTGTACCTCAATAAACAGATAGGCGCTGAAGCTGGCAAAGACAAGCAAGGCGGGCAGCAGGCTCTCATGCTTTGCGGCCCCGGGGCGGCGGCTGTAAAAAAAGCCCAGCATTCCCAGCACAAAGGCCGAGAAAGAGCAGAAGGACTCCCCACGCAAAGCCAGCGTGTGCAAAACAGGGCTGCTCTCCCGCAGGTGGACCAGGGGATGGGTCAAAGCGTTCCCCAGCCAGAAAATTTGCTCCTTGTCCTCCATCAGCACCACCAGGCTGCCAAGACTTGCCCGCAGCTCCTGGCTTAGCACCGCAAGCTGGGCCTCCTTCCGGGTCATGCCCTGCTCCATCCGCTGACGGATGAGCTGGTTGGCCTGTTCGCTGTACTGGCCCATGCGCTCCTGACTGAAGCCGTATACCAGCTTCAGCATAAAGTTACCCCCGGCCAGCCCCTGCTGTTGGATTCCCAACACAGAAACCGCCAGAGAGCAGCCGTAAAAAACGAGCAGATAGCTCCCCAAAAACACCCCAAAGCCCAGCCCGTAAAAGGCAAGCCGCTGGGGCAGGGGTCTTGCCACAGCGCCAAACAGGCAGAAAGCCCCCACCGCTACCAGCATCACCAGCCCGTCAGGACGGATGACATTGGCCAGAGCTACGCAGCACCCTGCCCATAGATACGGCAGAAAGGCCCGTAAAGGCCCCTGAGAGCCCCAGGAAGGCCTGGGTGACTCTTGGGGGGGGGGGTACGGGCCCCTGTAGAGGCCAGGAGATAGACCGCCAGACAGGTAAAGAAGGTGGAAGCCGGGTGATTGGACAACACAGAGCACATCGCCAGCGGCAGAAGTGAAAACGCGTACAACGCCCCTGCGGCCCGGGCTGCGGCCTCGGCAAAAAAGCGGCGGGCGGTCTGATACACCAGCACAGCCGTACCCGCTCCGGCCAGACAGTTCACCAGCTTGATGCAGGCGGGGCTGTTCCAAAGCTTCAGCAGCAGCCCCTGAAAGACCGCTTGTCCCGCCTGACCGGGCCAGGTTTGAAAATATGAGCTGTACTGCCAGTCATAGCTGCCCTCCCGAACTGCCAGAGAGGCGTTGTAAATCACCGCAAAATCAGATATGACAGGCGGGTGCAGAACCAGAATAACAGCCACCCGGGCCAGCAGGGCAGCGGCGAACAGGGCCAGGCCAAAACGGCTGATTTTCACCCGCCAGCAAATCAGGCACAGCAGAACAGAGACCCCGGCCATATAGATCCCGGAGCCAAACAGCACCCAACAGCCTGCCAGGGCCATGGCCCCAAAAAAGAGAATATGCAGCAGCCGCTGGGCCGCCAGAGGGGGAGAGCCTGTAGCATTCATAACATACTTACCTCCTGATATGATAAACCGTTAGATTCCGCTCTCTTTTTTCATGGTGAGGGAGATACGCTTCTTCTTCTCATCCACCTCCAACACCGTCACATCCACCACATCTCCCACCTTTACCACCTGGCTGGGGTCCCGCACAAACCGGTCCGCCAGCTGAGAGATATGCACCAGCCCGTCCTGGTGCACCCCAATGTCCACAAAGGCCCCAAAGTCCACCACATTGCGCACCGTGCCGGTCAGCTTCATGCCGGGCTTCAGGTCGCTCATGTCCATCACATCTGTGCGCAGCAGGGGCGGGGGCAGCTGGTCCCGGGGGTCCCGGCCGGGCTTTTGCAGCTCGGCGGCAATGTCCCGCAGGGTGGGCAGGCCCACCCCGCACTCCGCCGCGGCCTTCTCCGGGCCATAGGCCTTCAGCCGCGGGTCCAGGTCTCCCAGGTTCCCTACGTCGGCCAGAGTGTACCCGCACAGCGTCAGCAGCTTTTCAGCGGCCTTGTAGGACTCGGGATGCACCGCAGTGTGGTCCAGCACCTGCTTGCTCTCCGGCACCCGCAAAAAGCCCGCGCACTGCTCAAAGGCCTTGGGCCCCAGCTTGGGCACCTTCAAAAGCTCCCGCCGGGTCGAAAATCCCCCGTGCTCCTCCCGGTAGGCGGCCACGTTTTTGGCCACAGTGGGGCTCACCCCGGCCACCCGCCGCAGCAGGGAGGGCGAGGCGGTGTTCAGGTCCACCCCCACCCCGTTGACACAGTCCTCCACCACCCCGTCCAAGGCCTCAGAGAGCCTGGCCTGGGGCATGTCATGCTGATACTGGCCCACGCCAATGGCCTTGGGGTCAATCTTCACCAGCTCCGCCAAAGGGTCCTGCAGCCGCCGGGCAATCGACACCGCCGAGCGCAAAGACACGTCATATTCCGGAAACTCCTCCGCCCCCAGCTTGGAGGCGGAGTACACCGAGGCCCCCGCCTCGCTGACCACCATGTAGGACAGTCCATGCCCGTACTCCTTGATGAACTCGCTGACAAACAGCTCCGACTCCCGGCTGGCCGTGCCGTTGCCAATGGCAATACACTGCACCCCATGGGCGTCGCACAGCCGGCGGAGCACCCGCTTGGCCTCCTCTGTCTTGTTATGGGGCTTGGTGGGGTAGATGACCCCGGTCTCCAACACCCGGGAATTCCCGTCCACCACCGCCAGCTTGCAGCCGGTGCGGTAGGCCGGGTCAAAGCCCAGGGTGACCTTTCCCTTCACCGGAGGCTGCAGCAGCAGGGGCCGCAGGTTCAGGGCAAAGGTGTGAATGGCCTGCTCCGCCGCCTGGTCTGTAAGCTCCCGGCGCAGCTCCCTCTCCAGCGAGGGGAAGATCAGCCGGTCCCAGGCGTCCCCGGCCACCTCCTCCAAAAGCTCCAGAAAGGGGTGGTTCCGGCGAAAGTCCCGAAGAATCACCTGGGCAGGGCCAAACTCCCCGGGCAGCACCGAGACCTTCAAAACCCCCTCCCGCTCTCCCCGGTCCATGGCCAGAATCTGGTGGCTCTGCAGCCTTTTCAGGGGCTCCTGAAAATCATAATACAGCCGGTAGACGGTGTCCTTCTCTGTGTTGGCGGCAGAGCGCAGCCCGCCCCGCCGCTGAATTTCCCCCCGCAGCTGCTTGCGGGCGTCCGCGTCGTCCGAAAAGTCCTCCGCCAGAATATCCTTGGCCCCCTGCAAAGCATCCTCCGGGGACTCCACCCCCTTCTCCGGGTCCGCAAAGGCTCTGGCGGCGGCTTCCAGCTCAGGGAGGGACAGCCGCCTGCCCTTCTCATCCGCCCCGGTGAGCAGCATCTGAGCCAGCGGTTCCAGGCCCTTCTCCCGGGCAATGCTGGCCCGGGTGCGGCGTTTGGGCCGGTAGGGGCGGTAAAGGTCCTCCACCTCGGCCAGGGTGGCGGCAGCGTCAATGGCGGCGGCCAGCTCCGGGCTGAGCTTCTCCTGGGCCTCAATGGCGGACTTCACCTCTTCCCGGCGCTGCTGCAGGCCCCGCAGGTACTGCATCCGCTCCGCCAGGGTGCGAATGGTCTGGTCGTCCATGGTGCCGTGCTGCTCCTTGCGGTAGCGGGCGATAAAGGGCACAGTGTTGCCCTCGTCCAGCAGGCTGACCACAGCCTGCACATGCTCGGGGCGCAGTTTCAGCTCCCCTGCGAGAATTTCAATCAGCTTATCCATAGTCCTCCTGTTTTCTCCGTTATCCCATGTCTTTGGTTCACAGACTTACCGCCCGCAGCAAAAGCGGAGGAACCGGGCCTCGGCCCCGGCCTCCCCCTGGCAGAACACCCCCAGGAAGCACCCGGTAAAGGTGCCGGCCATCACCTCGGTAGAGAGCAGCTGGCTCACCCCCCGGCCAATCTCCCGGCCGTTGGCAAAGAAGGTATAGCCCGCCTTTTCCGACGCCACGCCCAGGGTGACAGGCCCGTCCTCCAAGTCCACAGGGGCGGTCTCAGTAACCATGTCGCAGACCCGCTTGCGGAGGAAGGCCTGCCGCCCTTTTTCCCCTCTGGTGACAATCAGGTCATAGTGGTGCTCGTTGGTGTGAAACACCGTAAGCCCTGCCTGAGCCCTTTCGCTCCGGGGGTCAAAGTCCAGCAGAGCCTCTGCCGTCAGGGCAAACTGCCGCTGGCGGATTCCCGTAAAGGCAGGCTCTCCCAGGCCGTCCAGGCTGTCCTCCCCGGCAGTAAGCACCAGTCCCCCGTCAAACCGGTAATGGCCCGGCACAGGGTTGCGCAGGTGGGCCCAGTCCACAGGCAGAGCGGTCATCCGGGTGAAGTCCGCGTCAACGGCATAGTCGTTCTGCCGGGCAAAGCCATTGGCGTCCAGCTGAACCTGAGGGCTGTCCACCGTGTCCATCACCGCCTCAATAAGCTGCCCGCCGTTGACCACCGGCCAGCCGTCCTCCCAGGTCACCGGGGCCAGCATGGTCTCCCGGCCAATGTGGTGCAGCTGACTCTTGGTAGGCCGCACCCCGTGGAACACCAGCCACCAGTTGCCGTTTTCGTCGTCCACCAGGTCGGCGTGGCCTGTGCCCTGAAACTCCACATACTCCGGGTCGCTCATTTTCTCAAACCCGGGCATGGAGTTGCGGTGGGTGAGAATGGGGTTGTGGGGGCAGCTCTCAAAGGGCCCCCACACATGGTCTGCCCGGGCAATGGTCTCCATGTGGCCATACTCGGTGCCGCCCTCGGCAATCATCAGGTAGTACCGGCCATGAATCTTATACATATGGGGCCCCTCGGGACATTTCCCCCCTGTGCCCTTCCAGATGATTTTTGTCTCCGACAGCCGTTCCCCGGTGTCCGGGTTCAGCTCAAACTGGCCAATGCCCTGGCCGTCCTCCCCAAAGTGGGTGCCCACATAATAGCACCTGCCGTCGTCGTCCCAGAACAGAGAGGGGTCAATGCCCAGCTGGTCCAGGGGGGCCTGCTCGCTCCACTCCCCGTTGATATCGTCGGTGTGCACAATAAAGTTCTGCATGGGAAAGCCCTGGGCGTTCTGCTGGCTCATATTGGTGGTGATCATATAGAAGCGGCCGTTGTGCTCCCGGATGGTAGGGGCGAAAATCCCCCCGGAGGTCCGGGCTCCGGTCAGGGGGAGCTGGCTCTTCCGGGTGAGCACATGGCCCATCTGGGTCCAGTTGACCAGGTCCTTGCTGTGGTAGAGGGGGACGCCGGGGAAGAACTCAAAAGAGCTGTTGACCAGGTAGAAGTCAGAGCCCACCCGGCAGACGCTGGGGTCAGGGTAAAAGCCGGGAATGATGGGATTGCGGAATTTCACGATAAAAACCTCCTTGGAATTTTATGGGAATTTTTCAGGCAACGCCCCACAAGGCTTGTGTGCGGGTTGCGAAGTCCATTTGACCGTCAAATTTATACAGAGCGCAGCCAACCAAGGCGCGCCCCAAACGAAGGGCTTCGTGAGCGGTCAGAAAAGCTTCGTTCCCCCTTTTCAACAGCGGCAGGCTTCTTAAGTGAAAAGCCCCTAAGCCGCCGGAGGCCAGCCACTCTTTCCTTGGACACTCCCGCCAACCAGACCATTTCCGGCCTTGGGCAAGAGAAAGCGATGCGCTATAACGGAAAAACCGCAAGCAAATCCTGTGCAAGGGCTGGTCTTTGTGCGGTACTGCCTAAGTCAGGGCCGCTTCCGCCCGCCCTCTTAGGGCTTGTTTGAAAAATCGGAAACGCCGTCTTTTTACCCAGAAGGGGCCCCTTTCTGCGTCAAAAATCCTCGCCAATCGGAAGATTGCCTTGCGTTTTTTCCTTGAAATGAACCCCTTCTGGGTAAAAATTCGTCAT
>CAJUNQ010000006.1 GCA_910587835.1 uncultured Oscillospiraceae bacterium
AACAATACTGCAAAGGGCTGTGGTTGGAGCCTCCCATGAACCGTCCGGCGGTAGGGATGTAATACCAATCCACAGCATCCTAAACAGTGTAGCATACCCCTGGAGAGGGGGCTATAAATACTACTCTTTTATAATACGAGGGGGTGTGGTAAGAGGTGGTTTAGGGTAAAAGAGAGAGGCTGGCCATCTGGGAAAATTCGGTAGACGGACAGCCTCTTGGGGGGTGGTTCTGTGTGTCCGCGCTGTTTGGGTGGGATGTGTTGGAAGTGGCTGTTGGGGGTGTACGTTGTTTGGGCGTGGTGTGTCAGAAGCAGTTGCTGAGGAGCGTGTTGTTTTGGGGATTGGTTGGGGTAAGAGGTGGTTCAGGGTAAAAGAGAGAGGCTGGCCGTCTGGGGAAATTCGGTAGACGGACAGCCTCTTTTGGTCGATTTGTGTCTGTGCTGTTTGGGTGGGATGTGTCGGAAGCTGCTGCTGAGAGTTGTGTTGTTTATGGGATGGGTTGTGGTAAGAGGTGGTTCAGGGTAAAAGGGAGATGCTGGCCTGCTGGGAAATGTGGCAGGGGGACAGCCTCTTGGGGTTGATTTTGTGTGTTTGTGCTGTTTGGGGGGGATGTGTCGGGAGTGGCTGCTGGGGGTGTGCGTTGTTTGGGCGGGATGTGTCAGAAGCTGCTGCTGAGAGTTGTGTTGTTTTTTGGATTGGTTGTGGTAAGAGGTGGTTTAGGGTAAAAGGGAGAGGCTGGCCGTCTGGGGAAATTCGGTAGACGGACAGCCTCTTTGGGTTGATTTTGTGTGTTTGCGCTGTTTGGGGGGGATGTGTGGGGAGCTGCTGTTGGGGAGGGGCGTTTTGGGGGATTCGTGGGGAATGTCCCCTTCGCAGATTTTGATGTAGGACTGGATATCGTCCGCCTACTCCGCGGAAGTACTGGAGCCCTGGGAGAGACGGGCGGACACTCCGGCCCGCCTCTGAAGGGGCCCCTGGCCCTGCATCAAATAAAACGCGCGGCAGGACGCTCCCGATTAGAGCTTGTTTGAAAATAGAGGAAACGCCGTCTATTTTGCCCCAAAACGGCGCTTTCTGCGTCAAAAATCCTCGAAAGGCGGCAAGCCTTTCTTGCGGTTTTTTCCTTGAAAGCCCGCGTTTTGGGACAAAAATCCGACATTTCTCCGGTTTTATAACAGACTTTAGTGGGCGGTGTTGACTGTTGCGATGCTGGAATCTCCTTTTTTGGCCTGCTCCAGCACGGCCTGGGCCAGAATCTGGAAGGAGCCGTGGGAGGAGGTCGCGCCGGTTATGGCGTCGATGGCGCCCTCGCCCTGGCCCTCTAAAAGCTGGTTGGCGTAGTAGCGGGTATACTCGTTGGGGTAGGTGCCCTGGGCATGGAGCATGGCCTGCATGTAGGCGTTGTCCCAGCTTTTGATGAAGCCGCTGGCGTTCTCTGCGTTGTACTCCACGGAGACAATGGCGCCGCCCTTCACCAGAATGGTGATGTACTCCTTCCAGCCATGGCTGAACTCGGCGGCCTGGGCGGTGTAGTAGCCGTCCTGAAGCTCTGTCTGACTGCCGCAGGCCGGCAGGAGGGTCAGGAGCAGCAAGCTGAAAAGCAGGGCAAAAATCCGTTTCATCTGTGGCCGTCCTCCTTTAAAGTGAACTTTTGCACCTGGGACTGCAGGGCCTCGGCCTCTTTGGCCAGGGAGCCGCTGGACTGCTCGGTCTCCCCCGCGTTTTGCAGGTTGCGGTCGGCAATGGCGGAGATGGTGGAGATGCGCTCCTCCATAACCGAGAGGGCCTGCTCCTGCCCCTGCACCGCTGCTGCCAGCTGGTCTGAAATGGCGCTGATTTGGGTGGAAACGTCGGAGATGGCGTGGAGGGAGCCTGCGGTATTGGCGGTGAGCGTGACGCCGGTTTGGATAATGGACCGGGTGTTGCCGACCATTTCGGTGGCGCTCTGGGCGGCTTCGGCGCTTTGGGCGGCCAGCCGCTTGACCTCGCTGGCCACAACCGCAAAGCCCTTTCCCGCGTCTCCGGCCCGGGCCGCCTCTACGGAGGCGTTGAGGGAGAGAATATTGGTCTGGAAGGCAATGTCCTCAATGTCTTTGGCGATTTTTGTGATTTGCTGGGCATTGGCGCTGATGTCGTCCATGGCGGAGGACAGGGCCGACATCTGCTGGTTGGCGCTTTGCACCCGCCGGGTGATCTCCTCTGTCTGGGAGCGGGTCCGGCCGCTGCTCTCTGTCACGTCGGCCAGCTGCGCTTTCACGTGGGCCACCTCCTGGACCAGCTCCCCGGCAGAGCGGTTCTGCTCTTGGGAGGCCTGGTACAGCTGGGCGGACTGGCCGTTGAGCCGCTCCGCCATGGCGGTCAGCCGGCCGGCGGCGGAGCGGAAGCCCAGCAGGGTGTCGTTCATGGACCGGGTGATGGTGTGCAGGCTGGTGCGAATCAGCGCAAAGTCCCCCTCATAGTCTACCTGGGGGCCGGTGCGCAGGTCGCCGCCGGCCACATGGGTGAGCACCTGCTGAATGTCGGATATGTAGCGGTTCATGCTTGTCAGGGTGGCGTCCAGGGTCTGGGTCATGACCTCAAGCTCGTCTCCGGTGGCGACAGGGAGCACCTCGGTGTGCAGGTCGCCGCCGGACAGGGCCACCATGCGGTGGGTGACGCTTTTGACCGGCCGGGAGATGGACCGGGCGAAGCGCAGAATCAGCAGCACGGAGACGATGAGGCCCGCCAGGGTGGCCAGCAGGGAAAGCAGCATGGCCCAGTTGATAAAAGGGCTGTAGTCGGCTTTGGGAATTTGGATGACCAGGGACCACTGGGTGCCCCGGATGGGCGAAAAGGCCACCAGCATCTGCTCCCCGTTCATGGGGAATTCGGCGGCTCCTGTTTCGCCGGTGGTGACCCGGTTCAGGGCCTCCTGACTGCCCCCGGACTGGGCCAGGGTGCTCTGGCTCAGGGCCAGGGCCTGGTCCGGGTGGCCGGTGATGACCCCCTGGGGGTCGACCATAAAGGCCCTGCCGCTTCGGCCCAGGTTGATGCTGCTGATCACGTCGTTGAGCAGGTCGTATTTATATACGCCCATCATATAGAGGACGGTTTCCCCCTCCTCCTTTACGGGCATACCCATGGTGACCCCCAGCCTGCCCTGAAAAATGGTGGAGGGATGGATGGTGAGATTATCGGTTTCTGCCAGCAGGGAGAAGAAGCCGCTTTCCAGGCTTTCGGGCGCGTCTGCGGCCCCCTGCACCAGCCGGCCGTTCTGGTCGTAAAGGGCGATGGTGTAGAGCTCGTAAACCTCTTTTGCCTCTTCCAGCACCGCCATGCGGTCTTCAGAGGAGCCTCCGGTGACGCGGGGGTCGGCGGCGGTGGCCATCATACGGTCGGCCAGCATGTGGATGTTGGCCTCCACGGTTTTTGCCGACTGCCGGGCCATGGGCTGAAGGCTGTCCAGCAGAATGCTGTTGGCAAGGGATTGCAGGGAAAGGGCCATGATGACACAGCAGATGACCACCAGAATGAGAATATTCAGAAGGGTGTGCCGCAGTATCCGCCTGTCCAGGCTTCGTTTTGCCCCCTGGCCGGGGAGGGCTTCCGCTTGGTTTTCTGTCACGTTCCTGTCGCTCCTTTTGGGGTAATTTTCGTTCACGGGCGGAACAAAGGCCGCGCCGGGCTGAGCCGGTGAACGATGGGTTTTGCGCGGGTTCCCATAAGCATGCCGTCCGCCGCGGTAACAATTTCCGCGGTACGCAGGGGACAAAAGCGCTGCGGGCAGCTTGGGGAAATCTTGCCTGGCATCTGACAAAAATCCGCTTGCGAACCCGCGCGCCCAGGGCTTGTTTGAAAATAGAGGGAATGACGAATTTTTACCCAGAAGGGGTTCATTTCAAGGAAAAAACGCAAGGCAATCTTCCGATTGGCGAGGATTTTTGACGCAGAAAGGGGCCCCTTCTGGGTAAAAAGACGGCGTTTCCGATTTTTCAAACAAGCCCTAA
>CAJUNQ010000007.1 GCA_910587835.1 uncultured Oscillospiraceae bacterium
CGCAGCTTCGGGGGCAATATGCAGCCCCCTGAGGGGAATTTCTCCGACAGCGGCGAGGAGGAGGCTTCCGGCTCCTCGGAAGCATCTGGCTCTAACCGCAGCTTCGGGGGCAATATGCAGCCCCCCGGGGGGAATTTCTCCGGCGGCGGGGAGGCCTCCCCCTCTCCCCTCAGCGGCTGGCTCTGGATGGGGGGCTCTGTGCTCATTCTGGGCCTGGGCCTGCTTGTGACCAGAATGTACAAAGCCTGACACACAGAAAGCCCACCCGCGGGCAAAAGCCTGCGGGTGGGCTTCCGATGTCCTGCCCCTACCGTTGCGTGGATATCCCGTCAAAAAAGCAGGCGTTCAGCCCTTTGGCCGAATGCCTGCTTTTTTGCTCCGCCCCTTGACCAGGGGCTTGCTGAAAAATGGAACCGCTGTCTTTTAAGCAAGAAGCCCTAGAGTCTGCTTTAAAACTCCGAAACGCCGTCTATTTTGCCCCAAAACGGCGCTTTCTGCGTCAAAAATCCGACATTTCTCCGGTTTCAAAACAGACTCTAGGTCAAAACGTCTTGTCAACCCTCAGGCTGGCTTGGCCTTTTCTGAAATCCGGCTGCATGGCCGGGGGCTCAGTCCTCCAGCTTGGCAGCCGCGTCCTTGAGCAGCTCGATGATCTCCAGGTGCTGGGGGCAGTGGCCCTGGCAGGCCCCGCACTGGATGCAGTCGCTGGCCTTGCCGCCCTCGCCCACCGCGTGCTTGTAGTGGCCCTTGGCCCGGTTGGCGTCGCCGTACAGGGTCAGCTGGTTCACAGCCTGGAAGACGCCGGGAATGTTGATCTTCTGGGGGCAGCCGTCTACACAGTATTTGCAGGCGGTGCAGGGGATGGTGGGGGTGTTCTTCAGCACATCGGCCACCTGGCCGACTACCTGCCGCTCCTCCTGGTTCAGGGGCTTGAAGTCTGTCATGTAGCTCAGGTTGTCCTCCATCTGCTCCATGTTGCTCATGCCCGAGAGCACAGTCACCAGCCCGTCCAGAGAGGCGGCAAAGCGCACAGCCCAGCTGGCCACCGAGGCGTTGGGGTCGGCCTTTTTGAAGATTTCCTGAACCTGAGGGGTCATGGTGGCCAGCGCGCCGCCCTTCACAGGCTCCATGATGATCACCGCCTTGCCGTGGCTGCGGGCAATCTCATAGCACTTGCGGGCCTGAACCCCATCGCTCTCCCAGTCGGCATAGTTAATTTGCAGCTGGACAAACTCAGCCTCGGGGTGCTTGGAGAGGATGTCTTCCAACACCTCGGCGGAGTCGTGGAAGGAGAAGCCAATATGCTTCACCCGGCCCTGGTCCTTCAGCTTGCGGATAAAGCCCCAAGCGTCCAGGTCCTCGGCCTTCTGGGCGCTCTCCTTGCCCAGGGCGTGAAGCAGGTAGAAGTCGTAATAGGCCAGCCCCGCCCGGTCCAGAGACTCCTGGAAGACCCGCTCCATGTCGGCGGCGTCCTTCAGGTCCCACAGAGGGAGCTTGGTGGCGCACTGGAAGCTCTCCCGGGGGAAGCGCTTGACCACGGCCTCGCCCAGAACCACCTCAGACTTGCCCCCATGGTACACATAGGCGGTGTCGAAATAGGTAAAGCCCTTGGACATGAACAGGTCGGCCATTTTTTTGACCTGCTCCATGTCGATCTCCTCCCCGTTCATGGGCAGGCGCATCAGGCCAAAGCCCAGCTTTTTGATGTCCTGGCCCAGGTAAGCGTCAGACATAAGAATTCCTCACTTTCGGTATGTATTTGTTCTATTATACTACATGGAGCAGGGTCTAAGTCAAGCCTTTTTTTCTGCGGACTTAGCCGGAGGCCTGGGGCAAAATGGGGCGTCTCCCCTGCTGTCAAGAAAACGGGCGGTTGCGGGCTTTTTGCTCCCGGCAGTCCCCGGTCAACCAATATTATTTGGGATATTTTTCAAAAAGTTGTTCTTTTAAAAGCAATAAACCAGGGTTTTAGGCCTATGGGTAGAAGGACATTTTATCAGGAGGTGCATCCATGAGCTATCTCGACTATCTCAACCGCTTCCATCAGTATCTGGAGAGCAGCGCCCTGCCCCCCACGGCCCAGCTGCTGTATCTTAAGCTGCTGCATATATTCAACCGGGCGGGCTGGCCCCCTACCGTGCAGGCGGACAACCACAGGCTGATGGCCATGCTGGGAAACTGCGCCGAAGCCAGCCTGATTCGGAACCGGCGCAAGCTGGCGGCGGCAGGGCTCATCCAGTTTCATTCCGGGCGCAAGGGCCAGCCCAGCCAGTACAGCCTCTGCCAGCTTTCCCTCGGCCAATACAGGCACAGCCATAGCAGGAATAAGCCGAAGCCAAAGGAGGAGGCTTCTCTCCGCACCCCCAAAACCTATGATATAGACGAGCTGGCCGCCCTCTCCGCTCTGGACCTTCCGGAGAATCTGTAGGCCTGAACCCAAAAACACCCTTGACAGCCCGCGCCCGCTGGCGTATAATAAACATAAAGGGACGTTGCCGCATGGCGGCTGACCCCAAGTTACTCTAACAATGATCTGTTAGCCGTTCGGGTGTCGGCCGAGCGGCTAACACGCTTTTGGGGCTATGTACATGACCACCGCGAGGGCGATCAGAATACAAACTGCGAAACGCAGCG
>CAJUNQ010000008.1 GCA_910587835.1 uncultured Oscillospiraceae bacterium
CAGGCCGTTTTCCAGGGTGATGATGGGGCAGATGCCCAAAATGCTGGCAACCAGGGCGCTGGTGGCGGAGAGCCGCCCGCCCATCTTCAGGTATTTCAAGTCGTCGATGAGGGCCCAAAGGCGCACCCGGGGCACCAGGGCCTCCACCTCTTGGGCAATTTCCCCGGCGGAAAGGCCCCGGTCCCGCATTTTGGCGGCCTCCTCCACCAGCAGGCCCAGGGCAAAGGTCACGTTCAAGGTGTCCGGCAGGTAAATGTTCTCCGCGCCCACCAGGTTTTTGGCCACTTTGGCAGACTGCAGGGTGCCGCTCATCTGGGAGGAGATGAACAGGCAGACCACATCGTCCCCGGCCTCTTGATACGCCTGGAACTTTTCTTGAAAAAAGGCGGGGGTAATCTGGGCCGTTTTGGGCAGCTCGCTGGCGGCGGCCAGCTTCTCGTAAAACTGTTCGTTGCTGATGTCCAGGTGGGCCCGGAAGCTCTCCCCGCCGAAATTTACGGTGATCGGCAGCATTTCCACCCCCAGTTCCTCGCAGCGGGCAGGGCTCAGGTCGCAGGAGCTGTCGGTTAGAATTTTTACCATTGTATTCACATTCCTTTCAAGGGTCCTTTGCGGTGGTGCTCATTTTGTTTTTCTATTATACACGAAAGACCGGCCCCGGTCAACAGGCAAGCGGCGGCAAAACCAAGCCCGCCGCCTTTTTCCCGCCCCGCGGACAAGCCCTAGCGGGAGAAAAGAAAAAAACACAAAATATGAGATTTAATCCTTTACATAGTCCAGAAAAAATGGTAGAATGAATCCATGAGGGCGCAGGTTGTGCCAGCTTTGCCGCGCCAGCAACGCCCCGTTTCCAGCATCCCAAAAGGAGGAAATCGTTAAAATGCCAAGAAAAATGAAGACAATGGATGGCAACACCGCCGCCGCGCACGTCTCTTACGCGTTCACCGACGTGGCTGCCATCTACCCCATCACGCCCTCTTCCGTGATGGCTGACGAGACTGACAAGTACGCCGCCGCCGGGCGCAAGAACCTGTTCGGCCGGGAGGTGCGGGTCACCGAGATGCAGTCCGAGGCCGGCGCGGCCGGCGCTGTGCACGGCTCTTTGGCCGCGGGCGCGCTGACCACCACCTACACCGCCTCTCAGGGCCTCTTGCTGATGATCCCCAATATGTATAAGATCGCCGGCGAGCTGCTGCCCAGCGTCATCCATGTGTCCGCCCGCACGGTGGCCACCCATGCCCTGAACATCTTTGGCGACCACTCCGACGTATACGCCTGCCGCCAGACCGGCTACGCCATGCTGTGCTCCAACTCTCCCCAGGAGGTTATGGACCTGGGCGCTGTGGCCCATCTGGCCGCCATCAAGGGCAAGGTGCCCTTCCTGCACTTCTTCGACGGCTTCCGCACCTCCCACGAGATCCAGAAGATCGAGACCTGGGACTATGAGGACCTGGGCGAGATGCTGGACTGGGACGCGGTCAACGAGTTCCGCCGCCACGCTTTGAACCCCGAGCACCCTGTGCTGCGCGGCCAGGCTCAGAACGGCGACATCTTCTTCCAGGCCCGCGAGGCCTGCAACAAGTACTACGACGCAGTGCCCGAGGTGGCCGTTGAGTACATGAACAAGGTGAACGAGAAGCTGGGCACCGACTACAAGCCCTTCAACTATTATGGCGCGCCTGACGCGGACAAGGTCATCATTGCCATGGGTTCTGCCTGCGAGACCATCGAGGAGGTCATCGACTACCTCACCGCTGCCGGCGAGAAGGTTGGCCTGGTCAAGGTCCATCTGTACCGTCCCTTTGTGGCCAAGTACCTGCTGGACGTGCTGCCGGAGACCGTGAAGACCATCTCTGTGCTGGACCGCACCAAGGAGCCTGGCTCCATTGGCGAACCCCTGTATCTGGACGTGCTGGCCGCCATCAACGGCACCAGCTTCGGCGCGTGCCCGGTCTACTCCGGCCGCTATGGCTTGGGCAGCAAGGATACCAAGCCCAGCGACATCATCGCCGTATACCGCAACATGGAGAAGGCTGAGCCCAAAAAGCGCTTCACCATCGGTATTGTGGACGATGTGACCCATCTGTCTCTGGAGGTTACCAAGGACCCGGATACCGCTCCTGCGGGCACCACCAGCTGCAAGTTCTGGGGCCTGGGTTCTGACGGCACCGTGGGCGCCAACAAGAACTCCATCAAGATTATCGGCGACCACACCGACATGTACGCCCAGGGCTACTTTGACTATGATTCCAAGAAGTCCGGCGGTCTCACCATCTCCCACCTGCGCTTCGGCCACACCCCCATCAAGTCCACCTACTATATCTCCAAGGCTGACTTTGTGGCCTGCTCCAACCCCGCTTATCTTGACACCTATGACATGGTGCAGGATCTGAAGAAGGGCGGCAGCTTCCTGCTGAACTGCGCTTGGGACGCGGCGGAGCTCAACGAGCGTCTGCCCGGCAAGGTGAAGAAGTTCATTGCTGACAATGAGATCAACTTCTACACCATCGACGGCTTCAAGATCGGCAAGGAGATCGGCCTTGGCACCCGCATCAATACGGTGTTGCAGTCCGCTTTCTTCTCCATTGCCAAGATCATTCCCGAGGCCGATGCCATTCAGTATATGAAGGACGCTGCTCAGAAGTCCTATGGCCGCAAGGGCGAGGCTGTGGTCAAGATGAACCACGACGCCATTGACGCCGGCGCTACCGGCTACCACAAGGTAGACGTGCCCGCTGCTTGGAAGGATGCTGTGGACGACTCTGTGAAGAAGGTTGCCACCGGCAGCCGCCAGGAGCTGGTGGACTATGTCAACAACGTGGTGTTCCCTGTCAACTCCTTCCACGGCAAGGACCTGCCTGTCTCCACCTTTGAGAAGTATGCCGACGGCACCAGCCCCCAGGGTACTGCCGCCTATGAGAAGCGCGGTGTAGCCGTTGATGTTCCCGAGTGGATTCCCGAGAACTGCATCCAGTGCAACCAGTGCTCCTATGTGTGCCCCCATGCGGTCATCCGTCCCATTGCCATGACCGACGAGGAGCTGGCCGCTGCGCCCGAGGGCACTAAGTCCAAGCCCATGACCGGTCTGCCCGGCATGCACTTTGCTATGGTCATCTCTACCCTGGACTGCACCGGCTGCGGCAGCTGCGTCACCACCTGCCCCGCCAAGACCAAGGCTCTGCAGATGGCCCCCATTGACTCCCAGCGTCCCCAGCAGGCGGTGTTCAACTATGGCATCGACCTGCCCGCCAAGGAGGCTGTGGCTGAGAAGTTCAAGGAGACCTCTGTCAAGGGCAGCCAGTTCAAGCAGCCCCTGCTGGAGTTCTCCGGCGCCTGCGGCGGCTGCGGCGAGACTCCCTACGCCAAGCTGGCTACCCAGCTGTTCGGCGACAAGATGTTCATTGCCAACGCCACCGGCTGCTCCTCCATTTGGGGCGGCTCCGCGCCTGCCACTCCCTACACCGTCAACAAGAAGGGCCACGGTCCTGCTTGGGAGAACTCCCTGTTTGAGGACAACGCCGAGTTTGGTCTGGGCATGGCCCTGGCTCAGAACGCGGTGCGCGGCCGTCTGGCTGAGCTCACCGAAAAGCTCATTGCCGTTGACTATGTGGAGCAGGAAGTGAAGGATACCGGCAAGGCCTGGCTGGAGACCATGACCGACAGCAAGGCCAACGAGGCCGCTGCCGAGGCTTATATTGCCGCTTTGGAGTACAGCCGCGCCTCCATTGACTGGACTATCAACTTCTGCAAGTCTGAGGATGCAGTCAAGGCGTTCGGCAGCAAAGAGGCCGCTGACAAGATGCTGGCCCACCATGAGGCCCGCAAGGCCGCTGGCGACCAGTATTGCGACTGCGAGGCCTGCACTCTGTGCAACGAGATTCTGAAGGACAAGGATTATCTGGCCAAGAAGTCTGTGTGGATTCTGGGCGGCGACGGCTGGGCCTATGACATCGGCTTCGGCGGTTTGGACCATGCCCTGGCCTCTGGCGAAAACATCAATGTGCTGGTGTTCGACACCGAGGTGTACTCCAACACCGGCGGACAGGCTTCCAAGTCCACCCCCTGCGGCTCTGTGGCTCAGTTTGCCGCTACCGGCAAGGCTCAGAAGAAGAAGGACCTGGCCGCCATTGCCATGAGCTACGGCTATGTGTATGTGGCCCAGGTGGCTATGGGCGCTGATATGAACCAGTGCATCAAGGCTTTCCATGAGGCCGAGAGCTACAACGGCCCCTCCATCATCCTGGCCTACGCGCCCTGCATCAACCACGGCATCAAGGGCGGCATGGGCGTCTCCATGGTGGAGGAGAAGAAAGCGGTTGCCGCCGGCTACTGGCACAACTTCCGCTTTGACCCACGTAAGGCTGACGCTGGCGAGAATCCCTTCCAGCTGGACAGCAAGGAGCCTTCTGCCTCTTATCGTGACTTTATCATGGGCGAGGTACGCTACAACAGCTTGACCCGTTCCTTCCCGGATCGCGCCGAGAAGCTGTTCGCCAACGCTGAGAAGTACGCCGAGGAGAAGTACGCCAAGCTGAAGAAGATGGCTGAGTAATTCTCTGCGAGAAACCGTCTGAAATGATAGAAGAAAAGGCTCGTCCGGGGCAACCGGGCGGGCCTTTTCTCTTGTTTCAGAAGCCGAGCAGCTGTCGATAAAGAACGCCATAGGAAAAGGCCTGTCCTCTGAGAGGGCAGGCCTTTTTGTATGCGGAAGGTCATCCCTCCGCCAGATGATACTTTAAGTCGCGAACAAAGTCATTGGCGGCCTTTTGTGCCTCAGCCTCTGTGATCTCGCTCTCACTATGGCGGAAAGAATAGGCAATATCATAGAGTTCTTCATCCAGGGAGCAGGTAAAACGGGCGTGATCGATAGGCTCCGCCAGAAGGGGAAGGTCTTCATCAGTTAGCTGAATTGCCGCCAGCTGCATCTGGCGTTCTTTGTCCCCTGATCCCACATAGCGCATTATCTCATCCCTGCGGCGGGCCCATTCCTTCTCTGCATAACCCATATACCGCACTGGCCATCCAGTGCTTACCGGCAGAGTGACGTCGAATTCTCCCAGTTCGCCGCCATGCTGAGCCTCAGGGGTAAGGAACAGCCGCAGGAATTCATAGGCCGCGCCGGGGTTCTCGCAGGCAGAGCTCACTGCACCCCAATAGGCGATCTGCGCGTGATAGCTACCGTCCGACGCGCGCAGGGGAATGACCTCCACCTCCCGGCCCATGGCTTTGGCTACGGGAACCAAGTCGAACAGCCACTCAATGGTTATCACATAGAGGGGGCGGCTCTCTCCCACACAAAACTCTATGGATGGTTCGCTGTAATACTGGCTGAGTCCCACGCCGTAGCCGGCTTTTTTGGACTTTGCCAGCTCCTTATAAGCTGCTATGCGCATATTCTGCAAGACGCAGTCATTGGTAAGGAGCTGGGAGAGCGCTTTGGGGTCCAACCGGGCCTCCTCTGTCTCATAGTCGCAGAACCTGGGAAAAAGATCCAGAGGCCAGACCGAAAAGCTGTCAAATCCCTGGGCATAGGAGGGAATTCCCGAGTGAAGCACTGCCTCCTCCACCTGCTGAGCCACCCCGGAGCGCACCGCCTCCGCATTCAGAGAGGAGGCTTCCAGGGCCTCTGTGTCCACAAGCAGAAACGGCGCGCTGTACCGCAGAGGAAGAATATACCTGGCCTCCCCTACCCTGCCTGCGTCCATGATAGTGGGATGCAATTCCTCCGTATGCAAATCCTTGTCTGCGTCGTACAGGCTGCTGATGTCCCGAAACCAGCCATTGCCTATGGCCTGGTTCACATCCCGGAACAGGGGCTCCAGCTCATAGACATAAATTTGGTTCAAATCCAGGGTGGGCAGCAGGTAAACGTCCGGTACATCCCCGGCCATAAGCGCTACCCGCAGCTGCTGAATCTCATTCTCCCGGGTATCCTCATCCATGGTCAGATATTCAATATCCACCGTCATATCCGGGTATTGGAGCATGAAATATTTGGCGATACGGTTCAGCTGGGTGCGCACAAAGGAAGATTTATCGAAACGGATCATGCTTGGCGTATCGGCCCAACTGGTTGCCTCTGTCAACACCTTCAGCGTGCCGGACATTTTTGCCGGGGGCAGTGGCGTGGACGGCTCGCTGCGGGACGAGCTGTCTTTGGCCTGACAGCCGGTGCATATACTCAGCAGCAGCGCTGCCAACAGAACACTGAGAAATCTTTTCATTTTCTAACCTCCTGATCAGCCCTCTGCCAGATGATATTTCACATCGCGGACAAAGGCATTGCCTCTTTTCTGGCGGGAGGTCTGAGGGTCCTCTCCCTCCTCCCCAGACTGCCGCGCCTTTAAAAACTCCATATCCAGCACCGAGGGGAACCGCACCCCATCAATAGGCTCGTCCAGAATGGCAAAGTCGCTATCGTCTATTTCCACCTGCAGAACTGCCTCCTTGGCGCTGCCTCCATAACTGGTGTGGCCGATCTCCTCCAAATGCCTGCCCCACTGCTTCTCCGCAAAGCCTTTATAGCGCACCGGCCAGCCGGGCATAGGGCCTACTGAAAGTTCAATGCCAGAGCCGTCATGAACGGCAAAATCGAAATTCTCCAACTGTCCCCCATGCTGAACCTCCGGCGTCAAAAAGAAGCGCAGGAACTCATAGGCCTTGGCGGGCTCCTTACAGGCAGAGCTCACTGCGCCCCAATAGGACACCTGAGCGTTGAGCTTGTGGTCCACAGACCGCACAGGCTTCATTGCAATCTCATAGCCCAGAGATTTTCCTGACGGGACTATATCAAAGGCGGACTCTAAGGGCACAACAACAGTGGCTACAGATTCATCCAGACAATAGCCCTCCCCCATCAAAAACGAGTCCAGACTGATCGAATGGGATGGAAATACTCCTGTCTCCTCCTCAATCTGCTTAAGTTTTTCCCAGTTGGCGTGGTGTACCTCCTCCTGCAGATCCATGCCGTCAAAGTAATCCACAAAGTCCTGGGGCTTCACCAAAACGTTCTCGCTCTCATAGTCACAGAGGGGGGGCAGCAGGTCCAAAGAATGTCCGTTATCATAATGGGTAGCCCAGGCCGGGTCCCCGGTCTTTTCATACACGTCCAGTACCGCCTGGTTCAGCTCCTCAGTGCCTGCGCCCATGGCCTCCCAATCAATGCCGGAGTCCTCTATCATATCCTTGCGGGCGTATATCACAGGGAAGCTATACCACAAGGGCAGCACATAGCGAGCGCTTCCGATGGTCCCCGCATCCATAATAGTGGGGTGCAGCTCCTCTGTGTGCAATTCCGTGTCCCCGTTGTAAAAGCCGCTGACATCATAAAACCAGCCGTTGGTCATGGCCTGCTCCACATCCCGGAATAAAAATTCCTTCTGCCTTAAAATAATATCCAAGCTGGAGTGAGTGGGCAGCAGGTAGACGTCCGGCACATCCCCCGCCATAAGGGCCACTCGGCGCTGCTGAACCTCATTGTCCCGCTCGTCTTCATTGATGGACAGGGCCTCCACCTCAATCTCCAGACCGGGGTTCTCCAGCATCATGTACTTGGCCGCCTGATTGATAATGCTGTATACTGGGCAGCTCTTATTAAAACGGGTCAGCTCCTCATCGTAATTCCAATAAAAGCGTTCGGTCAGAATTTTCAGCTTACCGGTCATTTCACCGGCCTCTGCCCGGGGCTGGGCAGGAGTGGGGCTAACAGCAGGACCGGCGTCAGCCTGAGAATCCCTTGTGGCACAGGCGGTCAGACTGGCCAATAGAATAACTGCGGAGAGAATCAATGCCAATAGCTTTTTCATAAGTACGCCTCCTGTTTTCATTTTCCACTTACATTGTATCATATTACCTTGACAATGTCCAGCAGGCCAGCAGCTCAGCCCGCCAGATGATCACGGGCATTGCAGACGGCCTCCCAATGGACGATTCTATTAAAACACTTTCATTATAAAGCATCAATCTCTAAAATGTCTCTAAAAAGCCTGACCTCAAGAAAAAATTTATCCCTTCTGCCTTCAACAGGAAAAATTTCCACAAAACCCTTTCTTTTGCGCATCATATGCTATATAATACCAGTTAGAGAGCCTTCGCTTTTTTAAGAGAAAGGAAGCTGACAATGGAAAATATATTGGACTGTGTAAAGAGGATTCACTTTGTAGGTATTGGCGGCTCCGGCATGTGCCCCATGGCGGAGCTTCTGTTGCGCAAAGGCTACAGCATTTCCGGCTCCGACCAGAATGAGTCGGACACCCTGGACCGGGTAAAAACCTGGGGTATCCCGGTGTATATGGGCCAGCGGCCGGAAAATATTGACGGCGCGGAGGCCCTTGTATATACTGCTGCCTGCAGGCCTGACAATCCTGAGCTGGTAGCGGCACGGGAAAAGGGAATTCCCACCCTTGAGCGGGCAGTGATGCTGGGCATGCTTACCGAAAAATATAAGGAGCTGATAGCGGTCTCCGGCACCCATGGCAAAACCACCACCACGGCCATGCTCACGCAGATTTTGGTAGAGGCCGGTCGGGACCCCAGCGCTATTATTGGCGGCAAGCTCCCTTTGATTGGCAGCAACTGCCTCAGCGGCAACAGCGGCGGCATTGTCTGCGAGGCCTGCGAATATGTAGACAGCTTCTTACAGCTTCATCCCGCTGTCTCAGTGATTCTGAATATTGAGGCAGACCATCTGGACTATTTTAAAACGCTGGACAATATTGTTAAATCCTTCCGCCAGTTTGCGGACCAGACCAGCCGCCTGCTGGTGGTCAACGGCAGCGATCAGGAGGCTCTGAAAGCAATCGCAGACCAGAAGGGCAAGGAAATTGTCACCTTTGGCCCCGATGAGACCTGCGATTACTACCCCGCCCAGCTCAGCGAAGAGCCCACTGCCTGCGAGGACTTCACCTTGATGTGCCGGGGCAAGGCCCTGGGCCGGGTCGAGTTGGCTGTGCCCGGCTGGCATAATCTGTTAAACGCCCTGGCCGCCGCCGCTGCCGCCCACTCTCTGGGGGTGGAGCCGGAGGCCGTCTGTCAGGCCCTGGGCCATTTTACCGGGGTACACCGGCGCTTTGAGGTACTGGGCAAGTTTAACGGGGTCACAGTAGCGGACGATTTTGCCCATCACCCCACAGAGCTCAGTGCGGTGCTCTCCTCCGCCATGCGCATGGGCTACCGGCAGGTCTGGGCGGTGTTTCAGCCCCATACCTATTCCCGCACATACAACCTTTTGGAGGACTTCGCCAAAGCTCTTGCCATCCCGGACCATCTGATCATGACAGAGATCCTGGCAGTTCGGGAGGAGAATGTGTACGGCATTCATACCAGCGACCTGGCGGCTAAGGTGCCGGGCAGCTGTTGGTTCTCAAGCTTTGAGGAGATTGCCGGGTATGTAATGGAAAAGGCTGAACCCGGTGATTTGATTCTCACCCTGGGCGGCGGCGACATCTATAAATGTGCCAATCTCATCGTAAAAAAGTATCAGGAGAAGACATAAAAATAACGCCGGGGCCTCTGCTCCGGCGTTATTTTATGTATCTCTATTCCTCCGCTCCCGCACTGACCAGCACAGTCACTGTAGACCCATAGTCCAGGGTATCGCCCACCTCGTGGTCCTTATAACCTATCACAAAACCCTGCTCCACGTCGCTGCTGCGCTGCTCCTCCTTCAGGGGCACAAAGCCGTTTTCCGTCAGTACCGCCTGAAAATCGGCAAAACTGCTGCCTGTATAGTCCGGCAGAGTGCGGGTAGCGCTGCCATTGCTGACAGTAACGCTAACCGTCCCCCCAGGCTGAACCGTCTCCCCTGGCTCCGGCACCTGGCTGATAATAATTCCCTCAGCCGCGTTGGCGTCAAAAACACGGCTGGATATCTTCAGCTTAAAATCCAGCTCGCCGCTCTGGGTTCGCTTTTCCCAATGCTGATAGTTCTGGTTTCTCATATCCGGTACTTCTACCGGCTCCTCCTCGCTGCTCTCCTCAAATATCTGCCCCAGATCGCTAAAGGACATCCCCTGACTCCCTAACCAACGGGAGGCAAATATTCCCAGCACGACCAGGGCAATCGCACAGGAGGCGATCAGCCACACAAAGGGGGGCGGTGTATACCGGCGGCGGGGCAAGTCCCGGGACACCGGCGGCAGCCGGCGGATAGCATCGGTCTCCTCCACCTCATCCGCCAGGGCTGGCGCTGCGGTGAGCTCCGTGCGGAAGGTCTCAAAGCTCCCTGTGCGAAGGGCCTGCTTAATCTGCAAAGAATTGGCAATAGCCGTGACGGCAAAGGGAGGCACTGCCTTCAAAATATCCTTCGAGATCATCAGCCTCTGGTCCTGTAAACGCTGAGATGCCTCGGCAGGGAGCTCCCCTGTCAGGGCAAACAGCATACAGGCCCCCAAGGCGTATACATCGCTCACCTCACCGCATACCGCCTTTGCGCTGTACTGCTCTACCGCCGCGCAGCCGGGGTAGAGGTCCAGGTCTAACAGCCCCCCTGCACGGTGAATCGCATTGATATGAAATCCCGTTATCAGCAGGTTGCCGTCAGGCGTTACCCGAAGCGATTCCGGCGAAATGGCCAGATGGCACACCCCCAGGGAGTTGATAAGGCTCAACGCTGTGATTGCCGGGGTAAACAAGCGGCTGGTCTCGTTCCAGCTCAAATGCCCCCCGTTCTCCTCCACATAGCGCCGCAGAGGAACACCATTTACCGCTTTATATACTGTATAGATGGTACTGTTCTCCTCAAAAATATCAAGAACAGACTCCACCACCGTTACCTCACGCAGACGGCTGACGCTCTTTGAGAGCTCCAGAAAGTTCTCCATATACTGCTGAAAGGTCCGGCTATGTTCCCGGACAGCCGCAATGCTGCTGTCTCCCTCCCGGCGGGCAATGGCTCGGGGGAAAAATTCCCGGATATCCACCAGCTTCTGGGCGGTCTTGTCCAGGGCGCTGTAGGTGATTCCTTCCCCGTTGGCATACCGGGCGCGTCCAATTACATACCGGGAGGCGAGCTCTGTCTGGTATTTCAGCAGGCCCTGGGGCTGAGACTTGGCATTGTCCCACCCGCACACCGGGCACCGGCTGCCGTCCTCATCCGGACGAAAGCTGGAAAAGCAGTTCATACAGAGTTTGTTCACCATGGCTCTACCTCACAATGCCGCAGGAAATCCCCACAATATTTTTGCGAAAGAGAAGTACACTCGAAAATAAGATATACTTTTCTGTTATTCTACCACATTCCACACAAAAAAACAAGCCTGCCAAGACAAGCGGAAGTACGCAAATCAAAAATATCCACAGAAAAAGTTCCTTTTTGCATAAAAGTCTGGCGCAAAACTTTTTTGGCAACAGGCCGCAGCTTTCGACCAGCCTTTTTGCTGCTCCTGTGTGCATGGATAAATTTTTACATCTTCCACCCTTTTTCTCTCTTTACTTTTTGCCTTCTTTCGTGATATGATTTCTTTAACAAAAATCAACTCTGTCCCCAGCAGGCGAATCCATCCAAAGGAGAGATTTTCAATGAGTACGAAAGGTATACGCGACTTTCGGCCCCAACTTCATTTCACCCCAGAATCCGGCTGGATCAACGACCCCAATGGCCTGGTTTACCGGGAAGGAATGTACCACCTGTTTGCCCAGTACTACCCTGAGCCCCATTGGGGGCCCATGCACTGGTATCACGCAGTCAGCACGGACCTGATCCATTGGCAGCATCTGCCCATAGCGTTGGCGCCGGACGAACTAGGCTACATCTTCTCTGGCAGCGCAGTGTATGACCAGGAGAACAGCTCTGGCTTCGGCAAAGATGGCCAAGCGCCTGTTGTGGCAATGTATACCAGTCACAAAATGCGCGGCTTTGACGATGAGCATGACCAGGAGCAGCAGAGCATTGCCTACAGCCTGGACGGGGTAAGCTTTACCAAATTTGAGGGGAATCCGGTAATCCCCAATCATACCCTCCCTGATTTCCGCGACCCCAAAATCTTTCACAATCCTGTCAGGGACTGCTGGGGCATGGTTCTTGCCGCTGGAAACCATGTGGAGTTCTATGCCTCCCGAGACCTGAAAAGCTGGGAGAAGACCGGGGAATTCGGCCCGGAAGGAAACTATTCGGAAGGTGTGTGGGAGTGCCCGGACCTATTCCCGCTGACAGTAAACGGGAAGGAGCTGTGGGTGCTGCTGGTCAGCATGGGCCCCAATGAGCCCAACCACGGCGCCCGCACCCAATATTTTACCGGCAGCTTTGACGGAGACCGGTTCTGCTGTGACGTACGCTTTCACCAGCCGGAGTTTGTGGACGCTGGCTTTGACAATTATGCGGGCGTTACCTATTCTGGAACGCCGGAGCGGCTGTTTGTGGGTTGGGCTCTCAACAATGTCTACGCCAGCGACACCCCCACCGGAAAATACTGCTGCCAGATGACGCTGCCCCGGACTGTCACCCTGAGAGACACGCCCAAGGGCGGCCCTCGACTGGCCTGGGCCCCCAGAGACGAAGCTGCATTTGGCACGGCCAGCCCCTGCGAGGGAACGCTGCCCGGTGAGGTTTTCAAGCTGACGGTCACAGGCAGCGGAGCCGGTACCGTTACCCTTTCCAACTCCATGGGACAGGCCTTTCGCTTTGGAGTAGACCAGGAGAACCGTGCCTTTATAGACCGCAGAGAGGGCGGCGTCAAAGACTTCAGCCCCAGCTTCGCCCGGGACTGGTACGGCGTCATTGGGGCTCCCCGGTTTTATGAGGGAGACTGGGAGCTTCAGTTCATTTTTGACCGTTCCATCAGCGAGCTATACATAGACGGCGGCACCCGGGTGTTCACTGCGGCAGTCTATCCTGACGAACCCTACCGGCAGGTTACGGCCACCGGTAATGTGCAAATTTTTCTCCATGAGATGCACTGAACAAAGGGCTTCCCAGACTCCGCGAAGCTTTCAGTCAAGGATTTCTTTTTACCGTTCTGTTATGCCTCTAGTATAATAGAACTATCAGTCAAACTGGTCATTTTATATTATTTCTCGAAGGGAATGAATTTTTATGTGTGATATTATCACCACAGGTGAAATGCTCATTGACTTTTCTCCTGTAAAGGCAGAGGGCTTTCCTGGCGCGGTATATCCCAATCCTGGCGGCGCGCCGGGAAATGTAGCCGTCCAGCTGGCCCGGCTGGGCGTATCCGCCAGCTTTATCGGCAAGGTAGGCAGCGACAGCTTTGGCAGAACACTGCGCCGCTGTTTGGAAGAAAACCATGTGGATACCCGGAATCTGATCGATGACCCTCTGGTTCCCACCACTCTGGCTTTCGTCCACCTGACGGAGAGTGGAGACCGGAGCTTCACCTTTTACCGCAACCCCGGAGCGGATACTCAGCTTCGCCCAGAGGAGCTTGACATGGAGCCCGTAGAACAGTGCCGGATATTGCACTTTGGTTCTCTCTCCCTCACCACTGAGCCCGGGCGCAGCACCACCCTGAAGCTAGTCAGGAAAGCCCGTTCTCTGGGCAAAATGATTTCCTATGACCCCAACTGGAGACCGCCGCTGTGGCCCTCCCAGGAGGCCGGTATTGCCGGAATGAGTGAGGGACTGGAACTCTGCCACCTTTTGAAGATTTCAGAAGAGGAGCTGGCTCTGCTGACCGGCACAAACAGTCTGGCACAAGGAGTGGAGAAACTCCACGCGCTGGGCATCCTGCTGATTATTGTCACCCTGGGACCGGCCGGGTGCGTTTCCTCCCATCAAGGCCGGCTCTGCCATCACCCCACCTTTGACACAAAGGTAGTCGACACCACTGGCTCCGGTGACAGCTTCTGGGGAGCGTTCCTCTCCCAGCTGGTTCAGAACGGCTTTGACACAACAGAGCAGTTGTCTACACTAAGTCAGGCCCAACTGACGGAGTTTTGCCGCTTTGCCAACGCGGCAGGCTCTGTTTGTGCCACCCGGCCCGGAGGTATCCCCGCTCTTGCCGGCAGAGAAGACATTACAGCCTGCATGAGCAACTGCCCTCTGCTGGAAACCGGTTTTCAAATCAACTAAGAATCAAGGAGCATCCTCGCTTTGAGGGTGCTCTCTTTTTATTGCCAAGTCCAGCAATAGTTAAGTATATACCAGGTTTCATGGCAAAAGTCTGCATCTTTCCTTTCTCTATTCCCACCATACCTAAAGATAAAGCATTCATCACAGGCTTCTCCAAGCATCTGCCGTCTCTCATTATAGAATGCTTGAAGAAGACTGTGAAAATAGTCAAAAGCTACTGATGCGTTCACCTCTCATCGCTTTATTTTAAAAAGGAAGAAGCACCGAAGCTTTACAAAGCCTCGGTGCTTCTCTTGGTGCAGGTAACAGGAGTTGAACCTGCAAGAGGTTGCCCTCATATGGACCTGAACCATACGCGTCTGCCAATTCCGCCATACCTGCACGCTATTCTGTTTTGCGTTTTGGGGCTCTCCCCTCAGCGCTTACTTAGTATACCATGCCTTTAGGGATTTGTCAATAGGCTTTTTTAAAAAATTTCAATTTTCTCCAAAATCATCTTTTTTCCGGCGGACGAGAGGCCAGGCAGATATTGGGATAGCTGAATCCCAGCTCGAACCGCTCATAACTCACGCCATTCTCTGTATAATACTTCCCGATCTCATCGGCAATAGCAATGGAGTTCAGCTTTCGGGTCTTATCCCAGTAATTGCAGCAGGGAACGATCACCACAGGGCGCACCAATGCGCTTTCCACAACCGGGCGGGTAGCGGCGTCTGGGTGCAGTCCTACAATAAGGTCATAAAACGAGGCCATATCTGGCGTATAGAGGGCCTCCCGGTGGCTGACCCCTACCAAAGTGTAGTGGCGGGGGTCTACCACCTCAGCCTCATAGTTATATCTTTTTGTCAACAGCCGAGAGAGCACCCCCTGGCCTCCGGCAATATCCGCAATATACTTGACCGACTTGCCAAAATAGTCCGCGATAAATTCCGCCAACACCGCAAACCGGCGTTCATCCCCGTGACAGGAGACCTGCGTCTTTCTCCCCATCCTTATCCCCGCTTCCCTTTTTGCGCCTTTACCAGCAGCATCATGGGCCGGCGGAGCTCATCCGCCATACCGGGCAGGGACATCAGTTCCTCTGGCGGCTGCGCTTCCTCCACTGCCGCCAAAGTAAAATCCGCCTGAAGCAGCCCGTTCAATATTTGAGTCAGGGTGTGGTGATACTTCACCACTTCACAGCCCAGAAATTCTGTGCGCCTCTCCCCTGGCAGAAAATAGCCGTCCACCGGCCAATAGAGGGGCTTGCCCTCAGGGGAACAGACCCATTGCTGTCCTACGCCGGCGGTAAAGGTAGGGTGCTCAATGTTAAGTAAAAAGCAACCCTCCGCACTCAGGGTTCTGTTAACCAGCCGGAACACCTGTTCCAGGTCCTCTACATAATGCAGCGCCAGATTTGAGACCACCAGGTCCCAGCTGTCCTCTGGATATTCATATTCCATGATGCCGCACTGCCGGTAGGTGATCTGCGGGCCGGGGTTTCTTCTCCGGGCCTCATCCAGCATCTTCTGGCTCAGGTCAATACCCAGTACCTGGGTCGCGCCCTGCTCTGCCGCAAACCGGCAGTGCCAGCCATAGCCGCAGCCCAGGTCCAGCACCCGAAGCCCTTCCACCGGCGGGAACAGAGGGCGCAGCTGATGCCACTCTCCTGCCCCTGCCAGCCCGGATTTACTCCGCTCCATCTGGGCATACTGCTGAAAAAACTCCTCATTGTCATACTCCACTGTCATGTGTACCCTCTCCTTTTAAAGACTGTGGGAGTATCATAGCACACCAACTGAAAAAAAGCAAATGCAGCTATTTGATTTTCGGCAAGCTACGTTTGTATAGAATGGCCCACTCCACAAACCGCAGAACGAGAGGCAAAACGATGCCCAACGCCATGAGCAGAAACGGACGCATGATTAACGTATTCTTATAGCTGATCATTTCCTTAGCCGCAGGCGTCTTTGGCAGATTTGGCGCCAAAAGGCCAGACTCAGACGCAGGAGGCGCGAAGCTCTTCAGAGCATTGAAAAACTCCGTGTACTCCTGGTAAAAATAGCCGATGTCTGTAATTTTTTCCCTGGGGAGCAAGGAGGATGGCAGGTCCACCGACCCCAGGACAAAATGGAGCCCTACCAACAGAAGCAGACCAAGAACAGCCCCTGTGAGCAGTCCCACCCAGTGCTTTTTTACATTCTTTACCATAAAACAGCAGCAGGCCCAAATGGTTACCGCCGCCAGAATCATCGCTGCTGCCAGCCCCACCTGAGGCAGCGCGTCCAAAAATTTGCGCATCTCAGCAAAGCTGTAGACCTGGGCGTTGAAAAACTCAGGCACCAGACTTTTTGCCCGCCCGTCCATATAGGGCTGCTGCGCCTTGGCAATGGAGAGCAGCACCGCGCCGTCATTCTCCTCTTCCAGGCCGACCCCCTCCGGCAGCTCGCTAAATTCGGGCTTCTCCTGGGAAAACACGGCCAGCCAATGGTCCTCTATCTGTTCGCCGCCTCGTTTCTCCGATACCAACTCCCCAGGCTTCAGGGGCTTGGAGGCAAACTCAATAAAAGTACCGCTCCAACTATTGGTAAGGATCACAGATTCCTCCCCCACCTCGTAGCTGCTGGGAGACTCCTCTTTCACCCGAATACCGGCTTCCCAGCCAGTGCCCTCATAGGTTGAGTACAGGTGCATACCATTGCTGTCAAAAAACAGACAGCTCAAAGGAACCTCCGGGTCGCTGTCAAAGCTGTAGCCGCGGGAGGCTGTTACCGTTGTCACCTGCGGGATCATCTGCTCCTCCACCTTCACAGACAGCAGCGTACAAGCCACAAGCATCCAGAACAGCAGGACAAAAATCATCAACGCTTTCTTTTTCATCTTATTTCACCTCCGCAAGGACAATTCCTTCTACCAGTTCACGGTTAAAGTAGGTAAACAGGAACAGAGGCGGGATCACCACCAGAATGCAGCATACCAGCTGCAAAGTCGGGTCGGTAGGGGGCACATAGGCCAAGGCCACCGAAATGGGATATCGGACAAAGTCCTTGATGTAGGCAATGGGCTGCTCCACCATGTTCCAGCCATCCAAAAAAGAGAGCAGCGTCACACATACCAGTCCGCTGGAATTCATAGGCAGAACCACTTTGGTAAGCAGCCCGAACAGCCCGCAGCCGTCCAGCTTGGCGGCGTCGATAATGTCATCGCTCACTGATTTGAAGCTTTGCGTCAGGATAAAGGTTCCCAGAGGGATGAAGACAGAGGGGAAAATCAGGGCCGAATAGGTGTCCAAAAGGCCCAGCTTGTCCAGCATGATATAATTGGGGGCCAGAGTAACCTGCAGGGGCAGCACCATGAGAATCATGAGTACAAAGAGCAAACCGTTTTTACCGGGAAAGTCGCATTTGGCAAAGCCATAGCCCGCCAGTATGGACACCACCAACTGCCCTGCCACAATACACAGGCAGATGCCCATGCTTTTCCAGAACCGGAGTAAATACTGAGGCGAGCCCAGAAACACGTCGTAGTAGTAATCAAAGGTCACCCCACCGGACGCGGGCAGAAAGCTCAGGGTAAGCACATATACAAAGGGCGCGATGGAGATAAAAGACAGCAGCAGCGCAAACGCACCGCTGAACACAGAAGTTCTTTTCATGCCCGAAACGCCTCCTTCCTCCTTACAAATCCATAGAACACTGCAAAAACAATGAGTACGACGATCAACAGCAACACCGACGCCACCGAGAGCTTGGCGTAGTTCAGGTTCTCAAAGCTGTTGTTCAGGAAGTGTTGGAGCATGTAGATGTTCTCGTTGGGGTGGGTGCCGCCAATGAGGAATATCTCCCGGAAGCACTTGAAAGCATTGATCAGCGAGAAGATGATGGCGAAAAACACCGAATACCACATCTGGGGCGTTGTGATGTAGAAAAACTTCTGCCAGCCCGAAGCCCCATCCAGGTCAGCGGCAGAATACTGCTCCTCCGGAATGGTCACCAGCCCCGCCAGCAGCAGAATTACACTGTAGCCTGTGTTCTTCCACAAATACAGCAGCAGCACCACCCCAAAGGCCGCCGGACCGCCCAGCCAGTCCACAAAGGGCAGACCCAGTACCTCCACAAGCCCGGGGACCAGGCCGGAGTCGGCAAAAAGCAGCTCTACCAGAATCACCGCGCCCACCACGGGCATAATGTATGGAAACAGAAACACCGACTTCAACAGCTTATGCTTGCCCGCCTGCTTCTGCATCAGCAGGGCAATAACATATGCCAGCACCATAATCAGCGGCAGGCCCGCTGCCAGAAAGCGCATGGTATTGCCAAAGGCCATGGTGAACATGCCGTTGTTCATCACATCCTGGTAGTTGATAAAGCCGATAAAATCACTGGCCCCACCGCTGCCAGTGCTAAGGGAATACTGCAGCACCAGCACAAAGGGGATGGCGTAAAACAGCAGACAGCCGATCAGCAGGGGGGCGACCAGCAGCCAGCCCTGCAGGGCGGACTTGGACTTTTTCATTCTCATCACTCCGTTTAAAAAGGATATCTATGCAAACAGCCCGGCTGACTCCTGTCAGCTTTTAGCCAAAAGCATCCCTGTGAAAGCATACGGCCCACAAGCGCGTCTTTTCAGCGCTTTTCATAGAACGATATTCCTGTTCCTCTTATTATATAAAACTTCTTTTAAAATGTCAATTTTTTCAGCTTTCCGCCACCATCATCTGCATACGCATGTATGCCCCGTGCACCAGCTCCTCCAAGGTCTTCGCCTGAGAGCTGTCCTGGGCGTCGCCAAAAAGCTGTTGAAGCTCCACCCCCAGCGGCGTACAGAACTCGGCCCAGGCTATGTGTTCCCGCAGGCTGGCGAAAGTCCCATAATTTTCCTGTGACATACGCCAGGAACCCTCTTCAAAACTCACACCAGATTTCCCCTCCTGCATCAGGCCCTCCATGGTTGGAACTGCCAGACTGGATGTTGCGTAGGCATAGAGACAGGAGCTCTGGCATGCCTCGCTCAAAAGATAGTCTGTAAGAAAGACTGCTGCCTCTGGCTGGGTTGTGTTTGCATTCACTGCCGCAAAGCTGACCACCATCGCCCCATAGCCGCCTTGCAGAGAATAGATGGGAATCATGGAAAAGCTCTTGTCCGAGTCAAACTTCTCCGGGTCCAGGTCCACGTCAAAACCTACTTCCAGTCTTCGGGTGAAGAAGTCTGGAACATCCTCGCTGAGCTCATGATACACCTGAAGCTTTCTTTTGACAAAATTCAGCAATTCCTCCTCTGAAAAAGCCAGCTCATCCCGCTCCAAGTCGGTAAAGGGCTGGAAAACACATCCCTGATAAATCGAGCTGTCCATAACAGCCGCAGCCTGCAGCGCCGGGCCTCCCGCCAGCATGTCATCCCATGTCATGTCTTCCGAATGGGTATGGGGCGCCTCTGATTTTCGGAATAATGTAATGGGCGTGGTATAGGACATAGGGAGAATATACTGTCCCTCCTGATACCGTCCCGCCTCCATAACAACAGGCGTCAGCTTCTCCCAGTCAGTAAACTGAAACTCCGGAATATACTCGCTCAGGTCCAAAAACATATTCCGCTTCATGGCCTGTTGGGGAACTGAAACACCGCATCCTCCCATTCTCCTTGATATAGGCCTTGCTCCAGCTTACTGAGATCCACTACAAAGCCGGGGCCTGCCATACACACAAACACATCCGGCCCCTTCCCCGCCATGATCTCTGTGCGCAGCTTGGTCAGATAGTTCTCCCTTTCCTCGCCACGAGTCGGCGGGTATTCCAGCTGAAGCGACGGACCGCCCAGTTCCTTTACCGTCTTTGAGAAGCTTCTGAACTTCCCATCATCCTCTGCATACTTGCCCAGCGCCTGCTTCACCGCAGGCTTGAGAATATTGCTCCCATAGTCCAGGTCGATCAGCACCCGCAGAGGCTCCTCATTCTCTCCACTCCCGGCGCCCACCATTTTTTGCTCCGGGCCGGTATTTCTTTCGCAGGCGGAAAAGAGACCGCACAACAGACAGAGAACACATAGGAAACAGCTTAGCTTTTTCATAAAACTACACTTCCTTTCCTATATATTATACAAACAATCTGCTGTCCTGTCAATTTATTTCAGTTTTCCGCCAGCATCATTTTCATGGTAGTATAGTTACTGGGCGGCATCCCTTCCTCGATAGTGACTTGAGCGGTATTGCCAGAGACCTCCTCCCCGCCGCTTTTACTGGCAGGGAACAGGGCGCAGAGCAAAACCGCTCATACTTATTAAGAAGTCTGATTTTGCGAAAATGGTTGCATATTTTTGAAAAAATTTGCAAGAATTTTTAAGCGTCCCTTTACGACTCTGCCAGCTCCATCTTCATCACCCGGTAGGTCTCTTTTATCAGCTCCTCTGGGTCCCCCTCCTGATAGCCAGAGGCAATCATCTGGCAGTCAGACATCATATCCGCCAGCATCTTATTCAGCTTGCCATGAATGTTGACAGCGGTAATGCAGCTTACGGCGGAATCTATGGCAGACCGGTTAATGTCGCTGATCGCGCCCTCATATATGCTGAACCAGGGCGCGCCCTGGTCAATGGGCAGTCCATCGATGCCAGTGAACAGCGAGTAAAAATCCTGCCGCCAACTGTTTTGCGGCACATAGTCTTTCCCGTCCGCATTGCCGTCCCGGCCCAGCAGGTAGTCCAGCACAAAGAAAGCGTCTTCCCCACGCCTGGTCTTGGCATTGACGCATGCATAGTGGAATACCGTGGCAGTCACACCGCCATTTTTGTTGTAATGGGGAATAACCGTCAGGTCCTCGCTTTTCCTTATGCTGGGAGGCACATTGCCCATACTCTCCCCGTCCGTATAAAAACAGGGGAAGGCGTAAGAGTGAAAATATTCCGGCAGCTGGGCAAGCTCCTTCCAGCCCTCCTCATCGTACAGTTCCAGCTGCTTATGGACAGCCTCCATAAGCTCCTCCTCGCTGAATGTGAGTTCCTCCGCCTGATAGTCAGCGATCTTGCCAAAAACAGCGTCAAAATTCGGGTTGCCCATGCCATGGATCATATTCGTCTCGCTCCCGCCCTGCAGAACAGCCGCCGCCTTCATCACCAGGCTCTCATCCGTCAGCATATCGTCCCAGGTCAGGTCCTTCGAGGGGGTATGCGCCGCCTCCGTCTGACGGAAGCAGGTGATGGGAAAGGTGTAGGACAAGGGCACCAGCATCTGGCCCTTTTCCGTGCGCCCCACCTCCATGACCGTCTGGTTGAAGTCGTCCCACTGGGCAAACTGCGCCTTTTCCATATACTTGTCCAGAGGCATAAACAGCCCATTGGCCATGGCCTTCTCTGGAATGGGGAACAGCGGTCCGTCCTCGGGGGACTCCCCATCCCACCAGTAGCTGGTGCTGACGATGAACAGGTCCGGCCCCTCCCCCGCCATGATCTCTGTGCGCAGCCGGGTGATGGCGGTCTCCCGCTCCACCCCGGTCCGGGGCAGGTACTCCACCTCCACATCAGCCGGGCCGCCGGCCTCAGCGATGCTCTCTAGAAGCTTATCAAAAACAAAGTCCGTGGGATTGCTCATCGTCCGGTCGCTCACATCCAGCAAAATACGCAGGGGCCCGGCCTCCTTTTGCAGGGTGCAGGAGGGAAGCAGAACACATAGCATTGCCGCCGCCAGCAACAGAGCCGTCAACCTTGCGATCATTCGAGTTCTTTTCACACTCATGATGATACCTCCTGAAAAATCTCCTTCTATCTATTAAGAAGTATGCTTTATGTCAGAAAAATTTCAACTCTCCGCTATTATCATTTTCATGGCGGTATAATGCTCCGCTGTCAGCTCCCGCCGCTTCTCCGGGTCCTCCTCATTCAGGCAGTCCCCATAGGCAAGCATCAGCTCTTGGTTCAGGGGTGTTACAAAATTCACCGCGTTCACCTGCCCGGCCAGCTCCCTGGTCTGCTGATAGTTCCACTGGTTCATGTACCATTCGGTGCGCGGTTTGCCGTTCTGCTCATAGTAGGAAGCGTAGTAGGGCGCGTCCTTCTGACACAGCTCCAGGTTAACGGGCAGAGCGCTGCCATAAGCATAGATTTCGCAGTTGGACATGGTCTCCTGATCCAGCAGCTTGTCCACAATCAGAAACGCCTCGTCTGGGTGCCGGGTATTGGCGTTGACTGCGGCAAAGCTGTTGATATTGGCGGTAACCCCCCCGGTGGTATTGTATTGTGGAATCATAATATATTCCGGACTATTAGGAGTGAAGAGATGCGCGTTGCTGGCTCCGATAGAGATGCTTGGCATGACGTCGTTAGCCTCGCCAAGCTCCTGGGGCCGCCCCGCCAGATTAGCCGCCCGGGCCTCCTCCAGCCGGGCAAACAGCTCCTCCTCCGTAAAGGTAAGGGAGTCCGTACCGTAATCCCCCAGCTCACCCAGTATGCTCCCAAACCGCCAGCTATAACAGGCAAATCGCACGCAGGGGTCTTCGCTTACCAGCATTTCGTCCCAGGTCATGGGCAGACTGGCGGTGAGACTGCGGCTCTCCCGCTCTGCCAGGGTGGCGGAAATGGAATAGGTCAGTGGAAGGAGCAGCTGACCCTTCTCTGATTTCCCCGCATCCATCACAACAGGCAGCAGCTTGTCCCACTCCATATACTGGGCCTTGGCAATATAATCATCCAGCGGCAGAAAGAATCCCAGCTCCATAGCCGAACGGGGAAACTGAAACAACGCATCCGTCGCATTTTGATGTTTTTCCATTAGGGTCACATCCAACAAATTGGGGCTTACGCAGATAAACAAGTCCGGCCCCGCTCCGCTGAGCAACTCGGTTTTCACCCTGGTCAGGGCTGTGTCCCGCTCCGTCCCCTGACAGGGAATCCTGTCCAGCTCTACGCTGAAATCATCCAAATAGCCGGGGACAGTCTTCAAAAAATCAAACACAGGCCCAGACTCCGATGCCTCAAAGCCTGGATTCAGGTCCACACAAAGGGTGAGCTTGGGGCGATTCGGGTCTTTTCCTACATGGGCGGCGAGCTGCTGGCCGCTGCCCTTCCCGCCGCTTTGGCAGGCAGTCAGCAGGAGACACAAGGCCGCAAACAGCAGAACAGCTCTGGTAATGGCAGTTTTCATGGTATTCCCTCCTAAATTGATCCAGCACATCAGCTGGTTAATCACCGATAAGACTCTTACCCTTGTCAAACGTTACAAGCTGTTCAGCTCTCGGCCAACATCATTTTCATAGTGGAGTAGGCGTTGCGGGCCGCTTTTTCTATGTCCTCTGGGGTGGTTTCCTGTTTATACGCCAACCACTCTACCTGCTGATAGTCCTCCCCCTCTAAAGCAGAGAAGAAGCGCACGCTCTCAATCTCATCCCACAGGGCCTGCACCTGAGGCGGCTCCTGCTGGGCGTCCATGTATACTGTGGTGCCATTCACATAGATAGCACGGTCCTTCATAGCCTCTCTGCCCAGCAGCGCGTCCACCACCCGAAACGCCTCCTCCGGGTAGGGGGTGTTGGCGTTTACTGCCAAAAAACCAGTAATCGTGGCCGCCACCTTTCCCTCCCGGTCCCGCTGGGGGATGACTATATAGTCTTGTCTGCCGCTGCCCCATAGCTTAACATTCTCGGAAAACCCGCTAAGGACATTCTCATGGAAACGGCCATTGTTGATGACAGGCGCATAGTAACTGGAACGTGAGGCCTGCCTGTGTTTGAGCAGTTTCTGCCACAGCTCCACATATTCGTCCTCGGTAAAGGTGAGCTCCTCCTTCTCATAATCCGCCGGAACGCCAAAATATCCCAGTACCTCCATTGGTTCGGGAAAACTGGCGAACTCCAAAACCGCATTACCGCTAGCTGCCATCTCCTCTGGGGTTACAGGCAGCTCCTCTGGCAGGTCCAACAAGGAGCACTCCACTCCAAGCACCGGCAACCGGTACATGGTGGGCATCAATATCTTGCCCTCCTCGTTGCGCCCCGCCTCCATAATGGCTGGCGCCAGCTTATCCCACTCCATAAACTGAGCCTGGTCCAGGTAGTTGTCCTGAGGAAGAAAGATATGGTTCCTCATAGCGGCCTCCGGGAACTTGAACATAGGGGTTTCTTTGGTAATCACAGACCCTTCGTAGCGGATATAGGGGGTGAAGCAGTCCTCCAGAATAAGATCAGGTCCCTCCCCCGCCATCATCTCTACCCGAAGCTTAGTCAGCCTGGCCTCCGGCTCCGACCCAGTGGTGTGTACCTTCTCCAGCTCCACGCAGAAGTCTCGGCCATCGCGAGAAGCCATATTGAAATAGGTACGAAGATTCTCTGGGGCTAAAGAGATGCTGTCCATCAACAGAGTCAGCTTGGGGACCTCTGTAACGTTGCCCTCCTGGTCACGAAACAAACTTGTGGGCCGGATATCCCTCTATGGCCGCAGCCGGAGAAGGGCAGACAGAGCAGCATAAGGGCCGGCAGCAGGGCGAAAATTCTTTTAAGTACACGGGCAGCTTTTGACATGATAACGACCTCCTTTGATATCAGGGTTTAGGGCTTGTTTGAAAATAGAGGAAATGACGAATTTTTACCCAGAAGGGGTTCGTTTCAAGGAAAAAACCGCAAGGCAATCTTCCGATTGGCGAGGATTTTTGACGCAGAAAGGGGCCCCTTCCGGGTAAAAAGACGGCCTTTCCGATTTTTCAAACAAGCCCTAACCTCTCATACTTATATAATCGGAAAAATGGGAAAATACTTGCATGGTTTTGAAAATAATTCCAATTTTTTGAAGAAAGACGGGATTTGACAGAATTACCAGACAGAAATCAGTATGATATGATGAGAAGGATGTGTAAGAAATCGGTAAGCATTGCCGCCGGGTTTCTTTAATATTATACCGGTACAATAGAGAAAACAAAAACCAGAAGGGACGGTATCGGTATGACACTGAAAGCGCTGCTGTATAAAATAGGTTTGGGAGAGCTGGCGGACACAGTCGCCGGCTGTATGCCCTCGCTGTTCTGGGCAAAAATGGACCTGGACGGAGAGCGGGACAGCAGCGGCGCGTTTTCTGGCGAACGTCTCTTTACCGTCAGCCAGGACACCGACCGGTTAGAGCTGGACTTTATTATCAGCGCGACTGGCGGACACGGTGTGATGCAGGTGACCGACGCAGGCTCTGGCGCGGTACTCTGGCAGCGGGAGCTCAGCGACAGCGCCGTGTTTACTCAGGAGGTGGGGCCCTTGGAAAAGGGCCGGGAATACGCGGTGCGGTTCCTCAGACAGGTGGCAGGCCCAATCACAGTCACTGTCTCCTCCCGCAGCGATCACATCCAGGACCTGGACTTCTCCGCCGACATTCACGGGCTGGCACGCCCAGCATAACAAAAAGAGCCCCTTTCCCATTACGGCAAAGGGGCTCTCTTTCACTTTTCTGCCTCCCACTGGGTCTGCCAGCGGTACAGCCAGTCTAATTGGGCGTCAATATTTTCATCGCTCAAGCAGTCAGGGCCAAACAACTCGGTGATGGTGGCCTGAGTGGAAAAATGCTGCATGGCAATCAGGGCGGGAAAGGCCCTTTCCTCCTCCCTGCTGAGGGAGGCCTCCTCCCAGTAAGCTGGCAGCATACGGGCCAGCAGTTGGTGGGAACGCCTATAGTTCGCCTCATCAAAACAAAAATATTCCGTCTGGTCGGCAATCAAGGTCAGGTCATACATGGGAAAGCCAATACAGGCTGTGTCAAAATCATAGACATACAGTCCCCCGTCCGGCGTTCTGCGGATATTCCCGCAATACAAGTCCCCATGACAGGGGCCTGTGGGCAGTGTCTTCAGCCTCTCCCAAAGGGCTTCGCCATATGTGGCATACTCCTCTGCCCGAGGGTAATGCTTCTTCCGAAGGATATCCACATAACGGCCAATATAGAACTGCCTGTCCCGCACCGGCAGAGGCTTGGGGTATGCCCGCATCTCCCGATGAAGCCTGCCGGCAAGCCGCCCAATGGTCTCCGGCTCTTGGTCCGGCACACAGTCCTCTCCCTCAATATATTCATAGAGGAGCAGCAGCTGGGACTCCCACAGCAGGCCGGGCCGGCCGGAGCGAGTGGGTATGATTTCCGGTGTGGGAAAGCCCTGCCGGTGAAGAAACATCTGTACCTCTGCCCCCACTTCCGCATCAGCGGCCAGAGAGGGCTTGACTACCCGCAGAAAATACTTTTTCCCGTCGGAGTAGGCTGCATAGGCCAAGCTCCCGCTGTCCCGGAGCAGCTCCAAACGGTCAAAAGCAAGGGGCCAGTTTTGGTTCAGCTGAGCAAGAAGCCTCTCCATCTCTTTCTTCCTATCTGTTGTCCAGCAAGGCCAAAACCTCGGGGAATGCCTCCAGACTCCGGCGGAGAATGCCATGCATCTGGGCAATGGCTACGCCGTAGTTGACCATAGGAACGCCCACGGTCTTTGCCCGGGCCACCCGGCTCTGCATCTCTTTCTCATTGAGCATACAGCCGCCGCAGTGGACCACCAGCTGGTAACCCTCAGGCTTCTCCGGAAACTCGCCGCCAGAGGTAAAGTCGTACTGAGGCTTGACCCCAGTGTACTTCTCAATCCAGGCAGGCAGCTTCACTGTGCCGATGTCCCCGCACTGACGATGGTGGGTGCATCCCTCGGAGATCAACACCCGGTCGCCGTCCTTCAGAGTGGCCAGCCGGGCAGCGCCCTTTACCAGCATGGGCAGGCTGCCCTTATACCGGGCAAACAGAATGGAGAAGGAGGTGAGCAGCACATCCTCGGGCACATCCTCCGCTACCCGCTGAAAGGCTTGGGAGTCTGTAATAACAATTTTGGGCTTGACGGACAAGGACCTCAGCACCGCAGACAACTCCTCTGGCTGACAGGTGACAAAGGCGCAGTGAGCGTCCAGAATGTCCCGCATGGTCTGCTGCTGGGGAAGAATCATCCGGCCCTTGGGCGCGGCTGCATCAATGGGCGTTACCAGCACAGCCAGGTCGCCGGGGGACAGCAGGTCTGCCACCAGCTGCCGCTGATTTGCAGCCCTTTCTGTAAAGCTCCCCAGCTTGTCCTTTAGCTGGTCAATCCCCTCTCCTGTTTTTGCGCTGACATAAATTGCCCGACCGTCAAGCGCTGGCCTTGCGGCAAGGAGATCCGCTTTACTGCGCGCGACAACATAGGGCGTCCCTCTCTCTCGAAAAAGAGCCAACAGCTCTTGATCCTGAGGACTCAGGCCCAGTCCCGCGTCTACCACCAAAACCGCAATATCGGCTTTCGCCAGAATCTCCCTGGCCTTTTGCACCCGCAGCTCACCCAGCTCTCCCTCGTCGTCCAGACCGGGGGTGTCGATGATGACAACCGGGCCCATGGGCAGCAGCTCCATTGCCTTCTTCACCGGGTCGGTCGTTGTGCCCTTTACATCTGAAACCACCGCTAGCTGCTGGCCGGTGACCGCGTTTACCAAGCTGGACTTGCCCGCGTTGCGCATCCCGAAGAAAGCAATATGGGGACGTTCGGCGGAAACGGTTGCGTTCAGGCTCATAGAATCACTTCCTCTACTCAAAAATTCAGATTACATACCCGTCTATAGTTGTAATGCGGCATACCTTTCCACCCCAGGGCTGGGTCTCCACAGGCGTTATCCCATTCCAGCCCTTACCGGCAGCATACTCAGCCAGCTTTTCAATCCCCTGCACCTGCATGAAAGAGATCTCATTCCCCACTGGCTCCCCCGCGAACATCTGGAAGCCGGTAAATGGGGCCAAATGGGTACGCTCTACCTCTGGCAGCATGTCAAACACAACACCGTACAGCCCATTGCCTTGACTGTCCCGCTCCACAATATTACTATGCCAGCCCAGCACGTCCTCAAACCAACGGGCGGTCCGATCCATGTTGGGGGTCAGGTAAATGGGGGCGTTTTCTTTGACGTGATAGCCTTTTTCGCTGAATCTGCTCATAAAATGAACTCCTGTTTCATTCTGATTGAGATAGAACCATGATACACCAGTAAATAGGACAACAGTATGTCTTGTTTCTGTTAATTCCAGCAGCTTCTCGTCAACAGCGCCTATCTTTTCTCTGCCCTTTCAGGACTTCAAACCCGGGTACTCTCGCCTTCCTCCCGGCAGCCACCGAATATCTCCCAGTCCTGCCGGTATCGGTTCCAACCCATCAGATAATCCTCTCCCAGTTTTACAATGCTTAAAGGATGACTGACAGATGTATAAAGTGCATCTACCTTACACTCTTTACCGGAATAATCTCTAATAGCTCATTTCCCTTTTTATCTCCGACAAGCGTTGTAACTTTATATCTTTTTCTTAGCAGGTTCCACATATAATTCTGCATATCCACATTCCGGACATACCGCGCAGGAAAGCTTTCCGATTTCCCGGGGAAACCATTTTCCGTCCTCAGCTGCGGCCACACGCCAGAAATTCTCCGAGCCAAACAGGGCGTAGCCCTCTTTCATTTCCGCCTCGCATCTCAGACATTTTCTCATTCCGTCCCTCCTTTACAGCACCATCAACAAGGTGCCCGCACCAATCAGCGTACAGCCAATAGCAGACTTAATGGTTATTTTTTCATGCAGAAATACAAAAGCCAGCAGCAGGGTAATCACCACGCTCATTTTGTCAATAGGCACTACCTTTGAGGCCTCCCCCACCTGCAGCGCATAATAGTAGCACAGCCAGGAGGCCCCGGTGGCAAGGCCGGACAAGATCAGAAACACCCAGCTCTTTGGAGCAATGGCGGTCACCCCGCCCTGGGTGTTGGTGAGAAACACCATGCCCCAGGCCATGACCAGCACCACCAAGGTCCGTATAGCCGTAGCCAACGTGGAATTGACGCCCTCAATGCCCACCTTGGCCAGAATGGAGGTCAGTGCCGCGAACACAGAGGACAGCACGGCAAACAGCAGCCACATTTTTTTCTCCCTCACTTCTCTCATCCTGTTTTCCTCAAGTCCCCTTAGCCCAGCGGCTCCCAATGAGGCAGAGCCTTTGCGGCGGCAATCTGCGTGTCCAGCTCTTTGGGAAAGGGCACACTCCTTTTTATCTGATTTTCCTCAATATATTGGGCCATATACCGCTGAAGCTCCTCCCTGTTCTGACGGGAGAAGTCTTTCAGGGTTCTGCACCCGCAGTCGTAATAGAGGCTGGCCCGGGTACTCTTCACCCCCGGCAGCCGCATCAGGTCGCAGATGCAGAACAGCTTTTGCGCATCCTCCTCCGCTCCATTGAAATCCTGTGAAAGCTCCTTCCACGTCCTGCGCGTACACAGCAGCAGATAGTCCTGGGAGGTCTTCACTCCACCCAACGCCAGCCCATCCCGAAACCGGGCGTTCACGCAGTCCACATCCTTGAGGCGGCGGTTAACGAAATCATGCAGGTGCAGGAACCTTTCCAGCAGCTCCACAACCTCCATGTCAAGCTTCAACGCTGCCGCTAACTGGGGAAGCTGTCCCGCCCGCTCCAAGAACGCGTACTTATCCTCTATCCCCGCGTCCAGCAGCCGCTGAACAAGCGTCTCTTTTATGGAAATCAGCGGGTAAAACCGCTTTAAGGTGGTATTCTCGTTGAGAAGAACTCCCAAACTGGCAACAGCGATATTGTCAAGCTCTCTCATGCCAGCTCCCATCAGAACCGGAAGTCCCGACGGTTGGAGTTCTTGATGTCCTGAATATTCTGCTGCGCAATCTCCCGCACCTTGTCCTTGGGAATGCGCTTCAATTCCTCCTCCACCATTTTGTAGCCAATCTCCTTGGTCTCGGGGCTGGCATAGTCCTCCAAATATTCGCTGAGAGTCATCAGGGCGTTGGGGTGGCAGCAGTTGAGAATCTGACCGCTTTTGCACAGGCTCATAAACCGGTCGCCAGTGCGGCCCTCCCGGTAGCAGGCAGTGCAGAAGGAGGGAATATGCCCGTTCTCCATGAGCCAGCGGACCACCTCGTCCAAGGTGCGCTGGTCGGAGACGTCAAACTGCTCGGTGTCGTGGGGACGTTCCTCCTGGGTGTAGCCGCCCACAGAGGTCCGGGAGCCGCCGCTGACCTGGGAGATGCCCAGCCGCAGCAGCTTGGAGCGCACCGCCTCGGTCTCCCGGGTGGAGATGATCATGCCGGTATAGGGCACGGCCAGACGGATGCAGGCAGTGATGTGGGCAAAGGTCTCGTCGTCAATGCCGTTGTCGAACTGGGTGGGGTCAATGTCGTCCGCTTTCTTCAGGCGGGGCACGCTGATGGTGTGGGGGCCCACGCCGTGGACGGCTTCCAGATGCTCGGCGTGCATGATGAGCCCGGCGAACTCATATTTATACAGCTCCAAACCGAACAGTACGCCCAGGCCCACGTCGTCAATGCCGCCCTCCATGGCCCGGTCCATGGCCTCGGTGTGGTAGTCATAGTTGTGCTTGGGGCCCGTGGGGTGCAGCTGCTCATAGCTCTTTTTGTGATAGGTCTCCTGGAAAAGAATATAGGTGCCAATGCCCGCCTCCTTCAGCTTGCGGTAGTTCTCCACTGTGGTGGCGGCAATATTCACGTTGACCCGGCGGATGTCGCCGTTTTTGTGATGGACGCTGTAAATGGTCTTGATGCAGTCCAGAATATACTCAATCGGGCTGTTCACCGGGTCCTCCCCAGACTCAATAGCCAGCCGCTTGTGGCCCATGTCCTGCAGGGCGATGACCTCGGCCTTGACCTCCTCCTGGGTCAGCTTTTTACGGGGGATATGCTTGTTGACCGCATGATAAGGGCAGTAGACACAGCCATTGACGCAGTAGTTGGAGAGATACAGCGGGGCAAAAATGACAATGCGGTTGCCGTAGAAGGCCAGCTTGATCTCCTCGGCGATCTCATACATCCTCTCAATCTTCTCCGGAATGTCGCAGGCCAGCAGCACCGAAGCCTCGCGGTGGGTCAGGCCGACGCATACATAGCCGGTCTCTGTCTTCTGGGGCCGGGCCTTCTCTAAAATCTGGTCGATAAGCTCCACATTGCGCTTGTTCTCCTCCGCATAGCGCAGGGTGTCGAGGATTTCCCCATCATGGATGAATTCCTCCGCGTGCAGGGATTTGGGGTCGTACTTAGCCATTTTGCATTACTCCTTTTCTTTGGGGCAGATTTCTCTTTGCCTCAGATTTATTTTTGCCGTGTTACGGCTTTTGGGCAGTTCTGGTCCTCCTGCAAAAGGCAGGAATAGATCAAGTGACGTTCTTTGGATTTCATCCGGATTTCCGGAAGCTTTTCCAGCAGCCGGATACTGGCCTCGTTGGCCTCATCCACATCAAAGCATACTTCCTTTATATCCAAATCTTTCAGATATTGCAGCATCGCTTTCATACAGGACAGTCCGATCCCTCTTCTGCGAAAGCGGGAGGACACCCAATAATATAGAAAAACCAAGCCTTCCTCGCAGTTGTAGTCGTATAATCCGAATCTGCCGCAGGGCGTATCCTGATAGAATATCACAATCGCGTCATCATATGGAGGCTTGCGCATTTCAAGATACCGGTAATCGTTTTCTATTCTATAGTCCGTATCAAAGCCAAACCAACGATTCAGTTCTCCGATATCCTCACAGAACAAGGGATACAACGCTTCTGTACTCTCTCTTGTGATCGATTCTAATTTCAACTCTAGGTTTATCTGAATTTTCATCACATACTCCCGACACCTACTGGCTGCGCCTATATCTTTTCAGGAATCCGTCTATATCCTCTATCCCCTCTTCCAGCACCGCTCTGTATACATCCATAGAATGAAATTTCTCAAAGGCGTACAGGTCCCGGGCAATCAGCTCCCGCTTAAGCCGGATAATCTGCTCCTTTTGGACAGGGGTGGCTCTGGCGGCAATCCCGTCGCAAAAAGCCTCGGCTTTTTCAATGGTATCCTGGTCGAAAAACCACAGGTCGAAATTCCAGCGTTCTCCGTCGATCATGGCCTCAAAGCCCTGGAACCACACCGTCTTTCCCTCATCGTTGACCTCCTCCTTCGCTTCATACCAGAAGGGGTGAAAGGCTTCCATAATATATGCGGTCAGCTGGTACAGCTTTTCCAGCGACATCCCGTCATTTTCTATGTCCACGTCAATATCGTTCCAGGCCATCATGTCCATCCGGCAGCTGCCGATGAGGTGGGGCCTGCCGTACTTTTCCAGCTGGGCCATCAGCCCCCGCTCACACAAAATGGCGTCTGCCCGCTCTTTAATCGTCATGCCTGCCCATTTCCTTTCTTTGCCAGCACACAGTACCAGTCCGCCTCCTCCGGCGGTATTTTCTGGAACTGGGAGGGGTAATTCAGCACCTCGGGCCGGTAGCCCATCTCTCTGAGCCTGTTCAGCATAAGCTCCCGGCCGATCGGAATATAGCGCTCCTCAAAGACCTCCTTCTGAAAGGGCCTGTTCTCCCTTTCAAACACATAGAGAATGTTGAAGGTCATGGAGCCGTCGTCATGGTAGTCCCACACCTGGGTCAGGTTGATGCGGGTGTCCCCGTCAAAAAAAGGCGCGTAGAGATAGAAACGGTTTCTCTCCCACAAAATCTTGTCCCAGTTGCGTATCTCATAATAGAGATATCCCCCGGGCTTTACCAGAGCGTCCATCTGTTCCAGCGTTTTCAGCACATCCTCATTGCTCACATAGGGCAGCGAATTGCCCGTGCTGGCCACACAGTCAAAGGGGCCGGAAAAATGCTCTGCCACGGTTCTGAAATCGCATTGCTGCAGTTCCACCTTCAGCTGCCGGGCCTCGGCCTTTTTCCGGCAGCTTGCCAGCATTTCTCCGCTCAGGTCAGAGCCGGAAAGCGAAACGCCCAGCTCCGCCAGCTGTAAAGTCGCGCTGCCGGAGCCAATGCTCACGTCCAGCATCGTCTCAATGCCTCTTCCACTCAGAATATTCTTCCAGTGGTCCTTAAAGGTCTGATAGCGGCTCTCGCTTTCAATCAAATCATATATATCAGCTCTGCTATAAAGGCTTGCCATATATTGCCTCCCGCTTTTTACTCTTGTGAAGTGCCGCGAAACGCCGGCAGAATGGTATCTGTAACAGCACTGGCATTCTACCTGTCAGAGACTTGATTTTATCTGCCCGCTCACTTTTTGATGTCTCCCCGAGCCGTCACGATCTCATACCCCACAGACGCCATCCGCGCGCTCAGACAGTCCCGGCACTGGGCAGACTCCTCCCCTGTGCAGATTTTGTTGTCATAGAGCTCATATTTTTTGCGCACGCTTACCGGCGACAGATTGGGCATGACCACATTGGCTCCTGCCAGAATGCCCAGCTCCCGCCCCTCCGGGTGGATTGTACCCAGGGCCGTGGTGGCGGGCAGCAGCACCGGGGGGTGAATCAGCCGGATAATGGAGAGCAGATAGCAGGTCTGCTCCACTGTGCCTGCCGGTTGATCCCGGAAGGCTGTGTCCTTGTGGGGCACAAAGGGGCCAATGCCGCACATATCCGGCTTGAATTCCTCAATAAATTTCAAATCCTTCGCCAAGGTGCGGCTGGTCTGCCCCGGCGAGCCCACCATAAACCCGCATCCCACCTGATAGCCCAAGTCCCGCAGGTCCCTTAGGCAGCGCATCCGGTTGTCAAAGGACATTCCAGCGGGATGGAGCGTTTCATAGTGTGCTCTGTCCGCTGTCTCATGGCGAAGCAGATAGCGGTCTGCTCCGGCCTCCCGCAGCAGCTGGTAGCTCTCCCGGCTCCGTTCCCCCATGGACAGGGTCACGGCGCAGTCCGGGTGGGCAGACTTAAGGGCCGTGACAATGCTGCTGAGCACCTGGTCTGTAAAGAAGGGGTCCTCTCCCCCTTGCAGCACAAAGGTGCGAAAGCCCAACCGATAGCCCTCAGCCGCACAGGAAAGGATATCCTCCAAGGAGAGGCGGTAGCGGTCGCAATGAGAATTGCTCCGGCGGATGCCGCAGTACAGGCAGTCGTTTTTACAGATATTGCTGACCTCAATCAGTCCCCGCACATAGACGGCGTTCCCATATATTTCCCGGCGGACCGCCACAGCCTGTTCCACCAATATGGCGGCGGTTTCGGGAGACTGAGCCTCCACCAGCTCCTGGTACTCCTCCAACTGCAGCCTGTGGTTGGAGGCCAGGCTTTTGACCAAACGCTCCACCCGCTCAGTCATGGCCCAAGACCCCCGACAATGCAGTTTTTACGCTGACGCCTGGAAGATTCCCCACCTTCCCCGCCAGGGTGGAAATGGTGTCCTGGGGGGCGTCAATGGCAATGCTGATAATATTAACGCCTCTGGCCCGGTAGGGAATGCCCATCCGGCCAATAATATACGAGCCGTACTCGTGAAGAATGCTGTTCAGCCTCTCCACAGTGCTGCTGTCCTCTACAATAATACTCATAACTGCCACTCTGGTCTCCATTTTGACCATCCTTTCTGCAAAGGGCGTCAGGGCCCCTTATGATCTTAGCAAAAAAGCAAAAAGCGCCATACCCGACTGAGGGCACGGCGCAGACCTGCAAGTGTAAAAGCCGCACCTTTCACGCAGGGCGGCTAAGCCCCCTTAGTGTCAGGTATCGTAATTTCATTTTATCAGACAAGGCAGAAAAAGTCAAGAACCATTTGCATTTTTATTTGATACGCTCAGAGAATACCCTGAAAGCATGGAAAAAGCTCTTGACGAAACCTCTCTGCTGACACAAAAAGCGGCCCGAAAAAGGCCGCTCTTTGCCGCCGCTCAGGTGAAGCTGCCCGGGGCGCTGGGGAGGTCCCCCAGGTTGTTGCTCTCGTCGCCGTCCGGGAGGGAGCGCAGATACTCGCTGCCGTTGCGGCTGGCAATGGCCACGCCCCGGATGCCCCCCTGCTTGGCCAGGGCCACGCCCTCACGCTTGGAGAGCACCCGGCCGTCGGAGAGCTCATAGCCAGCGATCTTGCCGTTTTTGCGCACCAGCTTGGTGATACTCTTGGCATCCTTGTTGGGGACGGGATTCATAATGTTGATATTGGCCGGCAGGTTGCCGATCCGTCCGTCACGTTCCTGTGTCAATCTGATCCTTCCTTTCTGTACAGCTATGGATGTGGACCCGGATGGGTACGTCTATAGTGTGGCGCTATATGGCAATGATTATGCGGACCACAGAGCCCAGAAGCAGGCGTATCGGCAAAGCCAACAAGCTCAGGCAGAAATTTTTATGTAATTTTTTCTTGACGCAGGCGGAAAATCAGACTATTATTATAGAGTAATGCTTTTCAAAGTCTAGCGAAGCTCGGAAAAGCAAAAGGAGGCGATGAGATGGTAGCCAAGACCTACAGCATGGGGACCTATGGACTGGACGCCTTTCCCGTGGAGGTAGAGACCGACCTCTCCTCAGGCCTGCCAGGCTTTGAGGTGGTGGGCCTGCCAGGCGCGGCAGTGAAGGAGTCCCGGGACCGGGTGCGGGCGGCTATGAAGAACTGCGGCTTTGACTTCCCCCTTAAGCGCATCACCATGAATCTGGCCCCTGCGGACAAACGGAAGGAGGGGCCTATCTACGACCTGCCCCTGCTGCTGTCTCTGCTCAAGTCCTCCGAGCAGCTCCCCTGCCCCACAGACGACGCGGTGTTTCTGGGGGAGCTCTCCCTGTCCGGCGAAGTGCGTCGCATCCGGGGCGTGCTGGCTATGGCCGCAAAGGCGAAGGAGGCTGGCTTCCGCCGGCTGTTCGTGCCGGCCGCCAATGCCCGGGAGGGCGCGGTTATTGCGGGCTTGGAGGTCTACCCTGTCGAAAATGTGCCTCAGCTGGTGGATCATCTCACCGGTCGGAAGCCCATTGCCCCAGCAGACTGGGAGCCTCAGTGCAGCCGCTTTGACCCTTTGCTGGACTTTGCGGATGTCAAAGGGCAGTATGTGGCAAAGCGGGCTTTGGAGATTGCCGCCAGCGGCAGCCACAGTGTGATTATGGTGGGTTCCCCCGGCTCTGGCAAGAGCATGCTGGCCAAGCGTCTGCCCACCATTTTGCCCGACATGACCTTTGAGGAAGCCCTGGAAGCTACCATGATCCACTCTGTGGCAGGCAATCTGCCGGACGGAAGCGCCCTGTTGGGCTCCCGTCCCTTCCGGTCGCCCCATCATACTATTTCTACAGCAGGGCTCTCTGGGGGCGGTACGTCCCCAAAGCCCGGTGAAATCTCCCTTGCCCACAACGGCGTGTTGTTTTTGGACGAGCTGCCGGAATTCTCCCGCCCTGCCATGGAGGTTCTCCGCCAGCCCATGGAGGACGGACAGGTCACTATTTCGCGGGTAGGCGGCAACGCCACCTTCCCCTGCAAATTTATGGTGGTGGCCGCTATGAACCCCTGCCCTTGCGGCTACTTTGGCCACCCCACCCGGCCCTGCACCTGTGCGCCCCAGGCAGTGGACCGCTATCTGGCCCGGGTGTCCGGGCCCCTGCTGGACCGGCTGGACCTGCATGTGGAGGTAGCGCCCCTTGAGCTGGACGAGCTGGCCTCCAAGGCCAAGGGCGAGAGCTCCGAGGCCATCCGCCAGCGGGTGAATGCCGCCCGCAAGCGGCAGGTGGACCGATATCAGGGTCTGGGTTGGTCCTGCAATGGGGAGATTCCCTCTGCAAAGCTGCGGGAGGTCTGTCAGGCCGACGAGGATGCGGAGTCCCTGTTAAGGCGGGCCTTTGACCGGTTCGGACTCTCTGCCCGCAGCTATGACCGGGTGCTCCGGGTAGCCAGAACCATTGCCGACCTGGACGCCAGCGACCGGGTTACCGCCGACCATGTGGCTGAGGCTGTGCAGTACCGGATGCTCGACCGGAAATTCTGGGCACGGGGCGGATAAAAAAGGAAAGCAGACCGCCAGGGGTCTGCTTCCTCTTTCCTGTCTTATGGCTGAATACTTGCCGCAGCGCTCTCCAATGGGCCGGGCATGGGCTTCTGGGACCGGGGAGCATTGAAATAGTCTCTGTCAAAGGTGATGGGTGTGCCGTCCGGGTTCTCAAACTTCTGCTCGGGCTCAAAGGCCATGCCTAAAGTCTCGGTGTTAACCACCATTGTTGAGAACACGGGCATATGCTCATACAGGTCCGTCTCCACAGTGTAGGCTCCGTTTTCTTCTTTGACGCTCAGTGTGACAGCCGTATCTCCCTGGGCGGGAGACTTTTCCTTCTCCCAAGGCTGGGCTCCGTTGAAGTACACATTGCCCGCCGACCACACCGGCAGGTGCATGTAGTACCGGTCGCTGGGGGCCGAGCCCATGCCGCAGTAGCCCTCAAATTCCCTGTCCCACTCCTCATAGGTGGGATAGCCCTGATAGGGGAAGGCGCCGCAGCGGATATTTCCATCGTCCCAGCCATTGGGCTGCATATTGTCCATGGCGGCTTTCAGCAGAGGGTGCATGGGCTGCTGCACAAAAATGTTATTGTAGAACCGCATGTCGCCATGGAGGAAGGTCATAAAACCAGCGATTTCGGTGCGGTGGGGCACATGATATGGCGTATACCGGGGAGAACTGAGGGTCTTGGCGCCATTATCCGTGCCAATGCCCACTGCCGTGATGCCTCCGGCGATCAGATTGTGGACCAGGGCCACGCCCTGGGTGGCCAGCTTAAGAGACCGGGCAGACAGCAGCAGGTTGTTGTCGATGAGCGTGGGACCGTGGGAGACCTCTACAAAGATGTCCTCCCCCATGCCCATCATCAGCGCGCCCATGTCCTCAGCAGGGGCAGTCTCCGGCAGCTCGGGCAGAGTGTTGTGGTGGAAGAAGTTCTGAGTGACCCGGGTGCCCTGAGCCTGCCAGTCCAGCCAAAGACCGCGGGTGCAGTGGTGGAAGTGGTTGCGCCGGATGGTCACGTCAATGGCTGCGTGCATTTTAATGCCGCCAATCTCCGCCCCGGCCAGGTTCTGCTTGTTGTTGATATGGTGGATGTGGTTATCCTCAATAATGGAAAACACGCCGCCCAGGTGTCCCACAATACCGGTCTGGCCGCAGTCATGAATATTGCACCGCCGGACAATGTGGGAGCCAATGTTCTCCTTGGTCCAGCCCTCCCGCTGGGCTTGGCAGATGCACTCCCGCTCGGTCTGGGTGCCGTCTTTATACTTCCAGTGCAGCCATTTGTTGTCGTTGTTGGGCTGGCGGTATTTGCCCAGGGAGATGCCGGAGCATTTGGACTCATACACCTCGCAGTCCTCAATAATCCAGCCTTTGGACCAATGGGGGCCAATCATGCCCTCTTGGTAAGCTGTGGGCGGAGCCCACTGGGTAGCGGCCATACACACGGTGAAGCCGGAGAGAGTGATGTAGTTAACGCCCTCCTTGCTGGGATAGAAGCAGTTCGGCCGCACGCTGATCTCCACATTCTCCACATTGGGGTCCTTGCCCTGAAAGTTGGCGTAGATGATGGTTTCATCCTTAGCCTCGTCCTGCTCCGTGTACCAGGTGTAGAGGGAAAAGTCCGGGTCCCAGGAGGCAGGGGACTTTTCGGGGTGTTCGGCCTTTGCCAGCTCCGTCACCTCATACATGGACTTGCCGTTAAGGTAGACATCACCGGTGTGGGCGGTCATGGTGGCAATAAACCAGTCTCCGCTGACCAGAGTGGTGAAAGGGTTCCGCTCTCCAAAAAGCTGGTTGGAGATGCGGACTGTCCACAGGGTTTCGCTGTGCTTTGCCCAGTTCTTCACCTGCTCCGCGCCGGTAATCACCGCGCCGCCCTTTTCAGTAGCGCGGTATGTAATACGACAGCTGTCGCTCACGCCGCTGTTCTGGGGGTCGATGCTCTCCCGGTAAACGCCGGGAGCCACCAGCACCTCGTCGCCAGCCTTTGCCACCTTTGCCGCCTGGCTGATGGTAGAATAGGGCGCGGCCGCTGTGCCGTCTCCGCCTTGGGGGGCGCTGGCCGATACATAAATTTGCATAGGTTTCACTCCTTTGATTTTGGTCATAAACAACATATGCTTACATCATAACAGAAAAACTCCTGGTTGACAAGTCCCAAAATTCAAAAAAAGCGATGTGATTCAGCGTGACATATGGAAAGGTCATTCCCGGCGTATTCCACAAAAGGCCCAACCGTTTCATTGCCCATGTGGAGACAGAGGCAGGGTTGCAGGTCTGCCATGTCAAAAACACCGGCCGCTGCCGGGAATTGCTGGTGGAGGGCGCACGGGTCTATCTGGAAGAAAGCTCCAATCCTGAAAGAAAAACGAAATATGACCTCATTGCCGTGGAGAAAGGAGAGCTGCTCATCAACATGGACAGCCAAGCCCCCAACAAGGCTGCGGCAGAATATATCCCCACCCTCCTCCCCGGCCTGACCCTGCTGCGGCCCGAGACCCGGTTTGGCAATTCCCGCTTTGATTTTTATGCCGAGGCCCAGGGCGAGCGGTGGTTTATTGAGGTAAAGGGAGTTACCCTGGAGCAGGAGGGTGTGGCGCTCTTTCCTGACGCCCCCACCAGTCGGGGCGCCAAGCACCTGCGGGAACTGTGTGCCTGCATGGACCAGGGCTACCGGGCCTGCGTGCTGTTTCTTATCCAGATGAGAGGCGTTCACCGCTTTATGCCCAATGGGGCCACGGACCCGGTGTTTGCAAAAGCCCTGGCGGAGGCGGCAGAGCAAGGGGTCCTGATCGAGGCGGTGGACTGCCTGGTAACCCCAGATTCCATGCGTGTTTATGAAAAGATACCTGTCAAGCTCCTGAATTGAAAAAATTCTTCACAATTTTAGAAAAAAACTTTTAAAAACACGCTTATAATTCTCAAAACGAATTGACTTTTGAATGAAACGCCTTTATTATAAGATTAAGCCGTAAAAGAAATTTATTTTTTGTTGTGGGGAGGTAAGCAGGCACCATGAAAAACAACAAACCGCGTTACTTCAGATTGACGAAGTCGGAGAATGAGATCATGGAGCTGATGTGGAAGGAGGGTCATCCCCTTTCCCGGTCGGAGATTATTGAGCTGACTCCGGACCGCACTTGGAAGTCCTCTTCCATTCACATCCTCTTGAACTCCATGCTGGACAAAAAGGCCATTGAGGTGGCCGGCTTTGTCCAGAGCACCAAGAACTACGCCCGAACCTTTACACCCTGTGTTTCGGCTGATAGCTATGCCATTATGCAGATCAAGAACAGCCCTGTGTTTTCTCAGCATTCTGTTCCCAACCTGCTCTCCGCGCTGGTCGAGGACGTGACCATGCCTGCCATTCTGGACCAGCTGGAGGAGATCGTGAAGACCAGGAAGCAGGAGCTTGCCTGACGGCATGGAGCTTTTTGCGACTACATAACTCAGCCAGCCCGGCTGCCGCAAGTTTTCTGCGGCAGTCGTTTTTTCCTCTCTCCCCCGCCCCATAAAACGCAGCGGCCTGGTAGCGACCAGACCGCTGCGTTTTTTATGGCTGTGGGGACGTTCCTCTTACATATTCAAGAAATTACATATTCAAGAAATCCACTGCGTCCTTAATGGTCTTCTCCATGGCTTCCTTGCCGTACTTGTCCACCTCGGCCTTGTTTTTCTCACCGTGGGTCAGGCAGCCGGCGCCGCCAATGCAGCCTCCGGTGCAGGCCATGCCCTCGATAAAGTTGCCGGCCAGAGCATTCTTGGACTTTTTCAGCAGAGCCATGCGGCAGGCCTCAATGCCGTCGCAAGGAACAGCCTTCAGGTCGAACTCAATGCCCTGCTCCTTCATGGCCTGAGCCACTGCGTCAGACACGCCGCCGGAACGGGCAAAGATACGCCCATAGTAGGATGCATTGTCCAGCACGTCCTCCGTCAGCTGGGTGATATCCATATCCCGGCTGTCGAACAGGGCCTGCAGCTCCTCAAAGGTGAGCACCGCGTCAATCAGCGGGCGTACCCGTTCCAGCCGGGCCTCTGCCTTTTTGGCAGTGCAGGGACCAATAAAGACCACCTTGCCAGTGGGGTCGGTCTCCTTCAGATACTTGGCAAGCCTTGCCATAGGCGACAGGTTGTGAGAGATGTTCTCCACCAACTCCGGGAAAGCGGACTTGATGTAGCTGACAAAGGCCGGGCAGCAGGAGCTGGTAAGGAAGCCCTTTTCGGCCAGCTCCTGAGACTCCTCCATAGCCACCATGTCTGCGCCCAGAGCGGCCTCAATCACAGTGAAGAAGCCCAGCTCCTTCAGTCCGGTGATGACCTGGCCCAGGTTGGCGTAGACGAACTGGCTGGAAATGGAGGGGGCCACCACCGCGTAAACCTTGTACTTGGTATTGCCCTCGCTCTTTTTCAGCATGTCAATCACATTAAGCATAAAGGACTTGTCGGTAATCGCGCCAAAAGGGCACTGATATACACAGGCGCCGCACTGGATGCACTTGCTGTCGTCAATGGCAGCGGCATTGTCCTCCGTGATCGAAATGGCCTTGACCTTGCAGGCCACCTGGCAAGGGCGTTTCCGGTCCACAATGGCGGAGTAGGGGCAGACCTTGGCGCACTGGCCGCACTCCACGCACTTGGTCTTGTCGATATGCGCCACATGGTTGTGGTCAAAGGAGATAGCGCCCCGGCGGCATACGTCCTCACAGCGATGGGCCAGACAGCCCCGGCAGGAGTCGGTGACCTCATAGCCGGCGGCAGGGCACTCGTCGCAGGCTATGTCGATAACCTCAATGATGTTGGGGTTGTCGGCATGTCCGCCCATGGCCATCTTCACCCGCTCGGCCAGAATAGCCCGCTCCTTGTAGACGCAGCAGCGCATGGTGGGTTCCTTGCCGGGCACGATGGTTTTGGGGATGTCCACCATATTTTCCAGCAGCTTGTCGTCCCAGGCCAGGCGGGCCGTCTCGCGGAGGACTTTGTATTTCAGGTACTGCACCTTGGTATCGAATCGTTTGATCTGTTTTACTTGGCTCACTTTGGGTCCTCCTTAAAAATAGCTTGCGTTTAGAAATAGCTCACCTTGACACGCTTGCCCATCTGCCGCAGGCAGTCTACCAGCTCATCGGCAAGGCTCATTTTAATGCTGAAGGTGATGGGCAGGTCCGGGTTCTGGTGGGCGGGGTTGATGGCCCGGCCCACATAGAAGTTGATGTCCGTGGCCTCCTCAAACAGGAAACGGCTGATCATGGCCGCGCCGTCCCGCTTCATGCCCCAGTCCTCATAGCGGTCGTTGTCCTTCAAATAGTCCTTGGCGTATTCCAGCACCCGAGCAATGGTGATCACACCCTCAGTCACCAGGTCCACACCCTCAATCTCGGCAGTGGGCGGCAGGTCAGAGCCCTCAAAGTTCAGGCTGGGGCGCAGGGGCTTGCGCAGGAACTTGGCCGCGATGGTAGAGGTGGTGCCACCGCAGATGATATGCTTGCCCTCTTTGGAGAAGAACAGGCTCATCATCCGGTCGCAGTCGTCCCGGTTGGAGGGCGGGCCGAACAGCAGGTTCATGGGCTCCCGCTTGCGGATGCGCACCACGCAGGAGGTCACATCGTCCTTGGGCTCTCCCCCATACAGCTTGTAGCACTCGTCCACCAGCATGGTAGAGAGGGTCTTGGCAGTGTAGCCCGCCAGCACAATGGTCTCCATAAAGCTGGTGATGTCCTCAATGGCCCAGCCGAAGTTGTACTCAATGCCAATGCCTGCATGGGGACAGCCGTCGCTCATGGCGATAAACACATCGTTCTCCCGCAAAGGGATAGTGGACTTGAAAATCTGCTTGCCCCCTATGTTCATCTCCGTCTTGGGGTAGTCGTAGTTGGCTCCGTCCCGCAGAAGAATCACATGGGGATTGTCGTATTGGATGATCTCGGCCACCTGGTTGTTTTGCAGATGAATAATGGTGAAAGTGGAGTAGGCCACGCCGTGCTCGGAGCTCACCGGCAGGGTCGCCGCCACAGCGGAGACGCACTCCTCCAATGGCATCCCCTCCGCCATCATGGTGGAGATGATCTTTGAAGTCAGCGTGGAGAGGATGCTGGCTTTGACGCCGCTGCCCAGGCCGTCCGCCAGCACCACAATGGTGGAGGCGTCGCTCTGCTCCACTACGTCCACATGGTCGCCGCAGAGCTGCTCGCCGTAATGGTTGATGCTCTTGTATCCGATATCCGCGCAGAGATCATTCATCGGTGATCGACTCCTTCAGCTTTGTCAGTGCGATCTTGGTTTCGGCAGCGGTTTCGCCCAGCAGAGAGGCAATCTCCTGAACAATGCGCATCTGCTTATCCACCACCTTGTCGGCCACCTCTACGGTCTGGCGGCTGATGTCCTCCTTCTTCTCCCGCTCCAGCTGCTCATCTGTAATGTCGCGCATGACGCCGATGAGGATGTGAAGGTCACGGTCGTAGACTACAGTCTGTTCCACATAGCATTTATATTCAGCCAGATATACCCGCTGGTCATGTACATCCCGCTTGGTGTTCAGTACGTTGAGGAACACGGTGGGGTCCAGAATGCGCACCACCGGCTCGCCCAGCACATCAGAGGCAGAGCGGATGTTCATGATCTTGCGGGCCATGTTGTTGATCTGCTGTACCTCCAGGTCCTCGTTGAGCACAATCAGGCCGTTGGGGGTGTTGTTGACAATGGCGTCGGAGAAGCTCTCGGCCTTGTCCTTGAGGAAGGGCAGACACATGCTGATCTCCGCCTTGCCCTGGCACACGGCAATGGCCTTTTCCCGGCAGGTGTTGTAGCCGCAGGAGCCGCAGTTGAGTTCCTGGGAGGGCTTGAACTTGCCCATCTGGCGGAGCACCGTGTTGATCTCCGCCTCGGTGGGAGCGGGGCTCTGCATTTCCAGATAGGGGAAGCTCTTCTTCATGCTTCTGGGCTCAGGCTGCTTAACCTCAAAGTCCCGCTCGCCGGCATAGTTGGAGACCGCCACATAGTCCCGCACCGGGGCGCGGTTCTCCATCACCGGGCCGCCGATGCAGCTGCCGGGGCAGATGGACATTTCGATAAAGCACTTGTGCAGCTTGCCGTCTATAATATCCCGCAGGGCCTTCATGCAGTTCTCTGCCCCGTCCAAAGCCAGATAGGCATAGCCGGGGGCATCCAGGGCCATGGTTTTCAAAATGCCGCCGGTGGTGGGGAAGAACCGGGCCCGGCTGCACTCCTCGCTGTCCAGCTCCTGCTCCAGCTTCACACCGGCCGTGTCCAGCCAGCGGGTCAGCTCCTCAAAGGTGAGGACGCAGTCCACAATATTCTCATAGCGCTCGGCCTCGTCCTTTTTGGCTACGCAGGGACCAATGAAAACGGTCTTCGCCTCGGGAACGCGCCGCTTGATATCCTTGCAGTGGGCCAGCATGGGGGAATCGATGTCTGCCAAAAACTCCAAAGCGGCGGGGAAATGCTTCTGAATGAGCAGATTGATGGAATGGCAGCAGGAGCTGATGATCACATCCCGCTTATCCTCTTTCAGCATACGCTCGTACTCGGTTTTGACCATAGTAGCGCCCAGGGCAGTCTCCTCCACATCGAAGAAGCCCAGCTGCTTCAGCGCCCGGCGCATGGCGTTGATGCCCACGCCGGGGTAATTGGCCACAAAGGAGGGCGCCATGCTGACAATCACCGGCGCGCCGGTCTGCATCAGCACCTTGGCCTTCTCAATGCCGTCTACAATCTCCTTGGCGTTTTGGGGGCAGACCACAAAGCACTCGCCGCAGAGGATACACTCGTCGTTGATGATGTGCGCCTGGCTGCCCGAAAAGCGGATGGCCTTTACGGGACAATGGCGGATGCACTTATAGCAGTTCTTACAGTTGGACTTTTTGAGCCGCAAAGAATCCGGCATACTCCCAGTCTCCTTTCTTGAGAGGTATCAGGCTCTCAGACCTTGGCCTTAATCTCGGTCTCGAAGAACTGCTCCACGGTCTCGGGGGACACGGAATGGAACTGGTCGTCTACGGTGACGCACACGCCCTGCTGGCACTTGCCCATGCAGAAGGTACCGCCCAGGTCCACCTTCTCCTTCAGGCCGTTGTCGGCTACGAGCTGCTGCAGCTGCTCGACCACCTGGCGGGAACCCTTGATATGGCAGGAGCTGCCGATGCACACTGTTACTTTCATGATTTTGACCTCCTAATAGAGTGTTATGGTGGAAACTTATAGCTTCATTGTAGCATTTTTCGAGCTTATTTGCAAATAGAAAATTTTGATATCTGCACAATCGTTATCGATAACTATTTATCGATAATTTGAGAAAGAAAATCAGTAATTCTGCTCAACCGGGCTGACAGAACCTGGCAGAATCACAATGATTCCCCGGCAGGCCTGTCTCCCGGCCCATAGCCTCATCTCACAGTGTATAGCTGCGGATACGTCCCTAGCCACAGCCGAAGCTTCTGCCCGCAGTCTTGCCGGCGCCCTGTCCTGTAAATCAGATTGCGGGGAGTGTCCCATTCGCAGATTTTATATAGAGGTCCAGTCTAGGTCTCCGTTCCGGGAACTCCGGATAAATGGGTAATTACAGGGAACTGCCCCTGTAAATCAGTCCTGTTATAAAATGCGCGATAGGACACTCCCGCCGTGGCCCCCATACTTGACAAGCGGAGGCAGAATTGCTATAATCAAAGCGTTGCCGATGTGCTCGGACAGCGCCGCGCAGCGCTTTGAGCGGTTGGCCTTGGGTGCTGGGGGACAGCCTTTTGCCGGGCCGTGCAGTCCCCAGCGCCAGCGCCGCCTCCCAAAGCTTTGAGCAGCGCTGCCCTGAAAGAAAGGAAGTGCGCGATGAAACAACATAAAAAAGGGCTGGTAATATGGCTGGCCCTGGTGGTGCTGCTGCTGGCAGCCGCGCTGCTGGTAGGCTCCCAGGGCCGCGCCGAAAGCGTTCAGCAGGCCATGCGGGACGCGGTGCTCCACGATGAGAACCGAATCGCCCTGTTTGGGGGAAAGACCGTCAGCCCTGGGCTGGTCTCCGCATTTACCGTGACAGGCTTTCTGCTGGCCGGCGCGGCCTGCCTGCGTATTTTTGTCATCCCGAAATTCCGGCTTTCCCCGGGCAGGCTCCAGATGTTGCTGGAGGAGGCGGTGGGACTGTTCGACCGTATGGCCAAAGAAAGCAGCCCCCATCGCAACAGCTTTTTGGGGGCTTATCTTTTTGCCGCCGGGGCCTATATCTTTACCGGCACCCTGTTTGAGCTGCTGGGCCTGCAGGCTGTCACTGCCGCAGGACATCCCATCACGCTGCCCGCGCCCCTGTCAGACGTAAACGCGGCCATTGCCATGGGGGTGCTGTCTTATCTGGTGATTCTCTCCGGGGGCATTGCCGCCAATGGAATCAAGGGTGTGGGCAAAACCCTCAAGGAGTTCTCCCTGCCCATCTCCATGAGCTTCCGCCTGTTTGGCGCCCTGCTCAGCGGCCTGCTGGTGACAGAGCTGGTGTACTACTATGTGAACCTGAGCTTTGTGCTGCCGGTGGTTGTTGGGGTGATGTTCACCCTGCTCCATGCGCTGATACAGAGCTATGTGCTCACCATGCTGGTGGCCCTCTATTACGGCGAGGTGTCTGAGAAAGCGGAGAAGGTGAAAAAGGCACCGTAACGCTGCTGTGCGATAAAGCTGACGGCCCGGCAACTATAACCGCCCCAAAAGCGAAAAAGGGGCATTTTTCAGGAGGTCGACTACATATGAAATTCATTTTTCGCCATAAAAGACTGATCTGCGCCCTGATTGTGGCGCTGCTTACTGTTCTGCTGCTGGCTGTGCCCGCCTTTGCCGCCGGCGAGGGGGCCGAGGCCGCTGCCCAGGCCGCTGACGGAAGCCTGGGAGCCAAGGCCCTGGCCGCTGGCATTGCCGTAGGCCTGGCTGCTGCCGGCGGCGCGGTGGGCATGGGCATTGCCACCGCAAAAACCACAGAGAGCATCTCCCGCCAGCCAGAGGCTGACGGCAAGATCCGCACCACCCTGATGCTGGGCCTGGTGTTTATCGAGACCGCCATCATCTATGCGCTGCTGGTGGTCATTCTGATCATCTTCGTACTGTAAGGGTGGTGGAGAAGCGATGAATGTCCCATTGAATATTGATTGGCAGCAGATTCTGCTGCATTGGCTGAACCTTGCCATTCTCACCGGCGGGCTGTACTTTTTGCTGTTCAAGCCCGTGAAGGCCTTTATGGAAAAGCGGGAGGCCCACTATAAGGAGCTGGACCGCCAGGCCGACCAGAAGCTGGAGGAGGCCCGGCAGGTCCAGGAGGAATATCAGTCAAAAATGGCCGCTATGGAGGAGGAGCTGCGCCAGACCCGCATCCAGAGCCAGCAGGCGGTGCAGAAGTCGGTGGAGGAGCAGCTGGCCCAGGCCAAGCTTCAGGCAGAGGAGATCATCAAGGACGCCCGGATTGCCGCGGACCACAGCCGGGAGAAGGCCATAAAGGACTCTCAGCGGGAGCTGAAAAAGCTGGCCGCCGAGGCTGCGGAAAAGCTGGCATTTCACCCAGGGGAGGACCCCTTCGACCAGTTTTTGAATTTGGCGGAGGGAGGGAAGGCCCATGAGAGCCGATAGAGGACACCTCAAGGCTGTTCTGCGCAGCGCCCAGGAGCCCACGCCCCAGCAGCTGCAGCGTTTTGAGGCCTTTTTAAAGCAGACCTACCGCCGCCGGGTGCCGTTGACCTGGGAGAAGGACGACAGCCTGCAGACCGGCTTCCGGCTTCAGGCCGGGTCTGACGTTTATGACTGGACCCCCTATGGACTGGTGCGGCAGTTTCAGGACTATCTGCGCCAGCTGCGCCCCGGCCAGGAGGATATTGTCCCCCTGATGCGGGAGGCGGTGGAGGACTGGTCCCCTGCCGTGGCCCCGGAGGAGATTGGCGAGGTGCTCACCGTGGATGGGGAGATTGCCACCGTGGGCGGGCTGGACCACGCCCAGTACGGAGAGATATTGCTGTTTGAGGGCGGCGTGAAGGGCATGGTGCAGGACCTGCGCCGGGAGGACCTGAGCTGCATCATCTTTGGCGACGCGGAGGCCATCAGCGCCGGCAGCATGGTGCGCCGCACCCTGAAAACCGCCGCCATGCGGGTGGGCGATGGCTTTTTGGGCCGGGTGGTGGACGCCCTGGGTATGCCGGTAGACGGCAAGGGCCCCATTGAGGCTGAGACCCACCGCCCCATTGAGGCCCCCGCCCCGGGCATTCTGGACCGCCAGCCGGTAAACGAGCCCATGGAGACCGGGCTTTTGGCCATTGACTCCATGTTTCCCATTGGCCGGGGCCAGCGGGAGCTGATTATCGGCGACCGGCAGACCGGCAAAACCGCCATTGCCCTGGATACGATTCTCAACCAGAAGGGCAAGAATGTGGTGTGCATCTATGTGGCCATTGGCCAAAAGACCAGCAGCGTGGCCCAGATGGTGGAGAACCTGCGCCGCCGGGGCGCCATGGAGTACACTGCGGTGGTCAACGCCCCTGCGGGGGACAGCGCCGCCCTGCAGTATATCGCCCCCTATGCCGGCTGCGCTCTGGGAGAATACTTTATGTACCAGGGCCGGGACGTGCTGATTGTGTATGACGACCTCTCCAAGCACGCCATTGCCTACCGGGCCCTGAGCCTGTTGCTGGAACGCTCCCCCGGCCGGGAGGCCTACCCGGGAGACGTGTTCTACCTCCACTCCCGCCTGCTGGAGCGGGCGGCCCATCTCAGCGACGAGCTGGGCGGGGGCAGCATGACCGCCCTGCCTATTGTAGAGACCCAGGCAGGGGACGTGTCCGCCTATATTCCTACCAACATCATCTCCATCACCGACGGACAGATTTTTTTGGAGAGCGATCTGTTCTTCTCCGGTCAGCGGCCTGCGGTGAACGTGGGCCTGTCCGTGTCCCGCGTGGGCGGCGATGCCCAGACCAAGGCCATGAAGGCCGCGGCAGGCACCTTGCGCCTTGAGCTGGCCCAGTACCGGGAGATGGAGGTGTTCACTCAGTTTTCCAGCGATCTGGACGAGGCCACCAAGCGGCAGCTGAGCTACGGCCAGGGTCTGATGCGTCTGCTGCGCCAGCCCCAGTACGCCCCCTTCAGCCACCATGGGCAGATCATTCTGCTGACAGCGGCCATGGGCCACAAAATGCAGGAGGTGCCCCTGGACCGGCTGGACGCCTTTAAGACCGGGCTGGTAGCCTATGTGGAGCGCCGGGCCGACGACCTGTGTCAGAAGCTGAACGTGACCCGCCGGCTCACCGAGGACGACAGGGAGGATATTCTGGGGCTGACAGCCAGCTACCTCTCCGAGTTCCTGGGCACGGAAAAAGCGGCCGGAAAGAGTGGTGTCTGACATGCCCAGTACCAAGGAGATCAAGACCCACATGGAGAGCGTGGGAGAGACCCGGAAGATCACCAACGCCATGTACCTGATCGCCTCTACCAAGCTGCGCCGGGCCCGGCAGGAGCTGGAAAACACCCGCCCCTATTTTGAGGCCCTGCAGGGGGAGATCAAGCGCATTTTCCGCACGGCGGGCAATGTGGACAGCCATTATTTTTACCCGCCCCAGGGCGCGCCCCCTTTGAACGGCACTTACGGCTGTCTGGTGATCACCGCTGACAAGGGCTTGGCCGGGGCCTATAACCAGAACGCCATCAAGCGGGCCATGGAGCTGCTGAATGCCCACCCGGACACCAAGCTGTTTGTGGTGGGAGAGTATGGCCGGCGTTTTTTTGACAGCCACCGCATTCCCATTGAGCACAGCTTTCTCTATACAGCCCAGAACCCCACCATGATGCGGGCCAGAGAGATCAGCGCATTGCTGCTGGACGGCTTTGACCGGGGGGAGCTGCAGAAGATCTATGTGGTATATACCGACATGGAGAACAGCATGAGCTTTCAGGCCCGGTGCAGCCGCCTGCTGCCCTTTCACCGTAAAATTTTTACAGACACGGCGGAGCATGAGCGTCAGGTGCGGGAGACCTTTGAATTTTTGCCAGACGTGAGAACTGTGCTGAACAGCATGATGCCCAGCTATGTGTCGGGCTTTATTTACAGCGCCCTGATCGACAGCTTCTGCTGCGAGCAGAACGCCCGGATGACAGCCATGGACAGCGCTAACCAGAACGCGGAAAACCTGCTGACGGAGCTGTCCTTGCAGTATAACCGGGTGCGTCAGGCGGGCATTACCCAGGAAATTACAGAAATTTCAGCCGGGGCCAAGGCCCAGCGCCAGAAAAAGGAGAGGTGAGGGATTTGGAAAGAGGAATTATTGTGCGGATATCCGGTCCCGTGGTGGATGTGGAGATCACGGAGGGGGCTTTGCCCCGGCTGCGGGAGGAGCTCACCGTGGAGAAGGACGGCGTGGTGCGGGTGATGGAGGTGGCCCAGCATCTGGGGGCCGCTTTGGTGCGCTGCGTCATGCTCTCCGCCACAGAGGGCCTGCAAAGGGGTCTGGCCGTGGACGTGCCGGGGCACACCATTCAGGTGCCGGTGGGCCGGGCCACTTTGGGGCGCATGTTCAATGTGCTGGGACAGCCCATTGACGGCAAGGGGCCTGTGCCTGAGGGCACTCCCCTGCGAAGCATCTACCGCCAGCCTCCCCGTTTTGAGGAGCAGAGCCCGGCAGTGGAGATTCTGGAGACAGGCATCAAGGTCATCGACCTGCTGGAGCCCTATCCCCGGGGCGGCAAGATCGGCCTGTTCGGCGGCGCGGGCGTGGGGAAAACCGTGCTGATTCAAGAGCTCATTCACAATGTGGCCATGGAGCATGGAGGCTACTCCATCTTCACCGGCGTGGGCGAGCGCAGCCGCGAGGGCAACGACCTGTGGCGGGAGATGCAGGAGAGCGGCGTCAGCGACAAGACCGCCCTGGTGTTCGGCCAGATGAACGAGTCGCCGGGCGTGCGTATGCGGGTGGCTCTCTCCGGGCTGACCATGGCGGAGCATTTCCGGGACAAGGAGCACAAGGACGTGCTGCTGTTTATCGACAATATTTTCCGGTTCGTCCAGGCGGGCAGCGAGGTCTCTACCCTGCTGGGGCGTATGCCCTCGGCGGTGGGCTATCAGCCCAGTCTGGCCAACGAGATGGGCGAGCTGCAGGAGCGGATCACCTCCACCAAGGATGGGTCGGTGACCTCGGTGCAGGCAGTGTATGTGCCTGCCGACGACCTGACCGACCCGGCCACTGCCACCACCTTTGCCCATCTGGACGCCACCACGGTGCTCAGCCGGAAGATTTCGGAGCAGGGCATTTACCCGGCAGTGGACCCCCTGGCCTCCTCCTCCCGGATTTTGGAGGCGGATATTGTGGGGGCCGAGCACTACCGCATTGCCCGGGCGTGTCAGGAGATATTGGAGAAATATAACGAGCTGCAGGACATTATCGCCATTCTGGGCATGGATGAGCTCAGCGAATCCGACCAGAAGATTGTGGGCCGGGCCCGGCGGCTCCAGCGGTTCTTTGCCCAGCCCACCCATGTGGCGGAGAAATTCACCGGCCTGCCGGGTATTTATGTCCCCCTGCGGGATACCTTGGAGAGCTTTGGCAAGCTGGTAGACGGCGAGCTGGACCAGTATCCGGAGGCGGCTTTCTACAATGTGGGCACCTGGCGGGACGTGATTGCCAAGGCCGAAAAGCTGGAAGCGGGTGAGCTGTGATGGAGACCTTTCAGGTGCACATTCTGGCCGCAGACCGGACCTTTTATGAGGGCCCCTGCGAGAGCCTGACCATCTCCACCTCTGACGGAGAGTTGGGCATCCTGGCCCATCACAGCCCCATGCTGGCTGCGGTGCTGCCAGGGACCCTGCGGTTTCGCATACCGGGGCAGGAGCCCCAGCTGGCGGCAGTGTCCCCGGGCATGGTGAAGGTGGAGGCGAACGAGGTGCTGGTGCTGGTGGACTCTGCCGAGCGGCCGGAGGAGATTGACGCGGCCCGGGCCCGCCGGGAGGCGGACCAGGCCCGGGAGGCCCTGCTGCAAAAGCGCAGCCGCCAGGAGCATCAGGTGGCGCAGGCCACCCTGGCCCGGGCGCTGAACCGCCTGCGGGTCAAGTCCTCAACCGCCCACCTGGAGCAGTGAGCGGCTGTCTGAGGCTTGATAGAATCAGGAACAAGCTTTCAGCAGAGACAAATTGAGGTTATTCAGGAGGAAACGCGAATGACGGAAGATATAATCAGTCAATGGAATCGTGCTGCGCTGAAGTATACAGAGGGCCAGGAAAATTCCGAGTATGCCGAGAGCAATCAAAGAGTAGTCAAGAGTAGATTCCAGCATTTCCATGGTGAAAAAATATTGGATATGGGATGCGGGTATGGTTTTTACTCTGATTATTTCAGAAGCAAGGGAGCACATGTAACCGGAATTGATGGCTCTGAAAAAATGATTGAAATAGCAAGGGATCGATATCCTCTGACGGAATTTTGCGTTATGGATATCACCAGGCCCTTGGCTTTTGATAATGGGCGGTTTGACATTGTGTTTTCTAACCAGGTGCTGATGGACGTTGAAAATATTGACTTCATTTTTTCGGAATGCAACAGGGTGCTGAAAGCGGGAGGGATTCTATATTATTCCATCGTTCATCCCGCGTTTTATGACTGTCAGTGGCTTGAAGATGAGAGCGGATATAGATATGCCAAGGCAATGAGAAGATACATCAAGCCCTATCAATTCAAAAATGAATACTGGGGTGAGACAGAGCATTTCCATCGTTCCTTATCTGATTATCTGAATGCTGCGTCGAAAAATGGATTGGTTTTAAAGCAGGCCTGTGAACCGGTTTCTTATGACGGCATAAAGAAAAACAGCGACTTACCTCTGTTTTTCTTTGCCGAATACCTGAAGTCAGAGTAACAAGGCAGCGTCCAACAGCGGGAGGCCTGGCCTGTGTCTTTGCTCAAGAGCTGAGATTTTAGGACAGATAGCGAGGAGAGCCCGGCGCTTTATGAGCAATTCTGACACGGGCGGGGACCATAGACTGGCCGATAGCTTTTTGATGTCCGTTTACTGAGGGGAGGCACGGCGCAGCCGAGCCTCTTTTTTGCGCTGGCTTTTGGTGGACGTCCTGGTTTTGCAGGGGCGATTTCAGAAGGGAGTGTCCCATTCGCAGATTTTATATAGAGGACCTGTCTAGGTCTCCGTTCCGTGAACTCCGGATAAATGGGTAATTACAGGGAACTGCCCCTGTAAATCAGTCCTGTTATAAAATGCGCGATAGGACACTCCCTTTCAGAAAAAGTGCTTGCTTTTTCCGGCAATCTGGTGTATAATAACTGTATTATACGCCGGTGTGATGGAATTGGCAGACGTGATGGACTCAAAATCCCATTCGTCTGTTGTTACCACTTCGGCCGGAACCCTTGATTTTTCAAGGAAATTTGACAATTCAATATGTAAGTGATTTTTAATGTCCCCCCACGATGGACCTCCGATTTCTCAGAGGCTCCATCCGGGGTAAGACTTAAAAATATAAATGCCGGTGTGTCGGAATTGGCAGACGAGACAGACTCAAAATCTGTTATCCGCAAGGGTGTGTGGGTTCGAGTCCCACCACCGGCACCAGAATTCAATGGCTCGCAAACCCAGTAAAATCAAGGGTTTGCGGGCTTTCTTTTTTGCTTGGCGCATTGGATTCTTCTCCATGCACATCAGCAAAATCAGGCTTTTTTGACAATGGACCTCCTGTTTTGAGGCAAATTTGGAGGTCCATTTCAGTCATGGACCACCGTAGGATATACCCCCATAATCGCGTTGGCAGACGCCACTTTGGAATTGAAATCCAAATGAGTATAGATATTAGAGGTCGTAGAAATATCGCTGTGACCCAGCCATTCCTGTATCTCTTTCAAGCTGACCCCGTTTGCATACAGCAAACTCGCGCAGCTATGCCGTTACGGTATAATAACGACAAACGGAAAAAGCCTTGATTTTCAAGGAGTTGACGCGTTTGCCGTCATTTATTCAATTCCTTTTCCCAGTTGAAATCTGACGAGAAAAATATCGAAAAAAGGAGGCTGTTTCATTAACGACAAAATTTAATAGCGTCAGCGGTCCGGTGTATTGCCTGACCGCTGGTTGCCTTGGGGGTTTCACTTTTACAGGTGGGTGCCCTTTTTACGGACATACAGATGATTTATGTATTTAGCCTCTTGAATATTGATGAAAATCTGCTATACTATAAACAATGTTGTTTATTCTGTTGTTGACAACAAGGAGGATAAAATGAAAACTGTAAATGACCTTTTGGAACAAGCCATAAGTGAAACACTGAATTTAAATAATAATGAGGTTTTTTTGCTAAAAGATCTTTTTAAGGGGTATGAATGGAACAGAATATCACGCGGCGACAGATTGCTATTAGGTACATTGTTTCTAAATTACGTAAATTCATCAAGAACCTATTTACATCCCATTGAGAAAACTTCTTCTAAGCAGCAAAAGTATAGAGTATGTAATAATCAGTGATTTTTATAAGTTGCCAAATAGAAAATCAGTGAAAACCCACTGGGAGGAAGGTATTTATAATGAAAGCAGAGTTATTTAAAAGATTATTTAAGGCTATCTTTACAGAGGACACAATATCTTTAAAGAAAATTGCCAATACAATCATACAAGAAGAACGAAAACTAGGACATAATGTACTTGCAGATGCTTTAGAGAAAATCTCTGTTACTGAAAAACCCAAATACACATTATTCGATAGTAAGAAAACAGAAAGCGGTTTATCTTCTTTACCCAAAAGTAAACGAACAAATTCGCAATTGGTTTCCTATATATCAAGAGAGCACTTGAAACACCATATGGTTTTACCTGAAAATGTTGAAGATAGGTTATTATCAATTGAGCAAGAGTATGTTGCCCGTGAAAGGCTAAAAAAATATAATCTTGTACCAAAGAAAAAAATTCTTCTTTATGGACCGCCAGGATGTGGAAAAACATTAAGCGCAGAGAGAATTGCTTGGAATTTGGGATTGCCATTGTTGAAAGTTCGTTTTGATTCATTGCTTTCATCATATTTTGGAGAATCGGCTTCAAACTTAAGAATGATATTTGAGTATTGCAAAAATGAACCCGTTGTTTTGCTGCTTGATGAATGTGATTTTATAGCAAAGTCTCGCGTCACAACACAAGATGTTGGAGAAGTACCACGAATTGTTAATATGCTTTTGACTTTGCTTGACGAATATGATGCCCCAGGTTTGGTTTTAGCTACAACAAATCTAAAAGTATCGCTTGATGAAGCGCTTTTTCGGCGTTTTGACGACGTTATTGAAATGCCTATTCCGGGTAGCGAAGAACGAAAACGATTATTGGAAATGACACTATCTGCCATACCAGTTTCTCCAAAAGTAGATTTGACGAGCATTTCAGAGCAACTAGAAGGATATTCTGCTGCTAATATCGTTTTAACAGCACAGCGAGCTGCTAAAATTGGTGTTTTAGCTGGATGTAAAAAAGTGGATAAAGATCATTTTACTAAAGCAATTGAAGAAAGCTCTAAATTTTAGAGCATACTAGGGAGGGTTATGAATGGCTGAAAATAATATGTTTGATCATCTTCCGCTACCACTTTTATTTTCTGGGAAACCCAAATTACGCGGTAGAGCTCCTACTTCGGATAAAACATTGCAGAATAAGGAAAATCGTATTGTACATGGTGGTTACATGAAACGTCGTTCAACCGAATTATCTCGTTTTTGGAAAGAACGTCGCTTAGACCGTATAGACAGAGAACTACCCAAAATAGAAATGGGAGTTCCTATCTTATTAGAAATTGACCCATCTACAAATATAGATTTTTTACGTGGTTTAGGTTTTGAAATTGTATGTGAAATAGAAGATGGTTTTATTATTGTTGCGAGCGACGATGTAGATTTCTCTATTCTAAATAAAAAAGTTGATGCTTTTATTGCAAATATAACGGCAAAATGTAATTCACCAGCTAAAATTTATGCTCTTTGCGAAGATAACGATAGATTAAAAAGAGTATTATCACCAGAACTTTTTGAAAAGTGGTCTACCATTTTGCCAGATAATATTTATACAATTGATGTTGGCATTAGTTGTTGTGGCAATACTGAGCTTCCTAAACGTCCTGCCCGTGAGGAAGATGAAACTGATGAACACTATGCAATTCGTGAACAACGCTGGATAAAAAAGTTTAATGATGCTTATATGGCATGGGATGAACTTAAAATGGAGCGCGAAGAAGTTTTAGAAAATTTTATCACTGATTATTATGGAGAAATTATAGAACTTGCTGATGGTTCTCAGGGTGTGTCGAATTTGCCAGATAGTTTTTCAGCACGTTTAAAAATCTCTGGTAAATGCTTATATGATTTAGTCTTGAATTTTGCATACATTTTTGAAGTTTCAGAAAGCGAAGAAATAAATATGGGAGAAAGTTGTGCTGACTATGAGGATTTTACAGAAAATCTGCATATTGAATCTCCTGCTACATCCGCGCCTGTTATATGTGTATTGGATAGTGGAATACAAGAAGCGCATAAATACTTAGCTCCTGCCATTGTTAATAATGAATCAATATGTGTTATTCCTGAAAATGTAAGTACGAATGATGAAGTCAGCGGAGGCGGACATGGAACAAGAGTAGCTGGTGCAGTTTTATATCCTCAAGCAATTCCAACAGAAGGCACTTACCATTTACCTTGTTGGATTCGCAATATGCGAGTCTTAGATGAAAATAATAGTATGCCTGAAAGTGTATATCCGCCTAAGACAATATCAATGGCAGTTCAAAAATATCATAATGAAAATACTGTTCCATCAAAAATATTTAATCATTCTATAGGTAGCAATAAATCTTGTGAAATGAAACATATGACTTCTTGGGCCGCTACAATTGATAGCGAATCTTATGAAAATGATGTTTTGTTTATTCAAGCAGCAGGAAATATTTCACCGGATATAATATCCGCTTATTGGCAAGCAGGTTATCCTTATCCAATGTACTTGGATAGAGAATTATGTAGAATATCTAATCCGGCCCAAAGTTTACAAGCACTTACGGTTGGTTCCGTGTCAGCAACTGATTTTGAAACTGATGATCTTATTGCATTAGGAAAGAAGATGGAAGCGTCCTCCTTTTCTCGTTCTGGGCCAGGTATTTGGGACGTTTTAAAACCAGAAGTGGTAGAATATGGTGGTACACATGTGTATAATAAAGGGAGCATTCCACCACAACTTACAACACCACCAGAGGTGTGTCCTGAATTAATTCGGAAATCACCAGAAGGTCCGGCTTTTTCATCTGATGATATTGGTACGTCCTTTGCAGTGCCAAAGGTTACTTATATTGCATCACAAATTGAAAAAATTTTGCCCGACTCTCCTGCATTGCTATATAGGGCTCTTATCGCACAATCAGCACGATGGCCTAAGCAAATCAGTGAACTTAGCAAAGAGGAATGCATTTCTACCTTACGCCAAATAGGATATGGTATTCCAGATGTTGATCGAGCCACTCATAATGATGATTATCGAGTAACTTTGATAACGCCATCCCTTTTAGAGTTAGGGGACGATGATGCACATATTTTTCGTATTCCGATACCAGAAGAACTATCCAGAGTCGGTGAGGATTATGATATTTTAGTTGAAGTAACACTTTCTTATGCGGCAAATCCTAGACGTACACGCCGATATATAAAGGGTTATTTATCGACATGGTTAAATTGGCAGTGCAGCAGAATTGGAGAGAAAGCAGAAGTATTTGCACGGCGCATTTTTGAAACTGGTTCGGTCATTGAAGATGATGGAGATTTCAATTGGGTAATTGGAGAAGCTACGAATCGTGGGATGGCTGATAAATATTCCCGTAAAAATGGTACCTTGCAAAAGGATTGGTGTATAATAAAATCCAATCAATTGAGTGATGCTTTTTGTATTGCGGTTATAGGGCACAAGGGTTGGGGTGGTCTATTTAAAGCAAAATATACTCTTGCGGTTAGTTTTGAGGCAATTAATCAAGATATTCCTATTTACGAACCAATAAGAACAGAGATTGAATTGGCTATTGAGAATAATGAAATTGAGGTTGAAATGTCTGGCAATATCGGCAACAACAAAAGGTAAAGGACGGAGGGTTGTACAAATTAACGATTGTATAACCCTCTTTTGTATGTTACAAAATGCTAAACTTGGAGAAAAACGATTTCATGATTTTAGCAAAAGCTTACTCGCTTACATAAAGCTGACGACAAAAAAGTATTTGGCAATATTTTAACTTAATTTGAAAGAAAAATCATAAAAATATTTCAAATTTGGGTCTAATAAGTAGCGAAAGTAACGAAAAACACCTTTAAAATGAATGAAAAATACTGGCGTGGGAATGCCGTTACGGTATAATAACGACAAACGGAAAAAGCCTTGATTTTCAAGGGGTTTGAGCGTTTGCCGTCATTTATTCAATTCCTTTTCCAAGTTGAAATCTGACGAGAAAAATATCGAAAAAAGGAGGCTGTTTCATTAACGACAAAATTTAATAGCGCCAGCGGTCCGGTGTATTGCCTGGCCGCTGATTGCCGTGGGCGTTTCACTTTTATAGGTGGGCGTCCTTTTTTTGTACTCATTTTCAGGAGAAAGGAGATTCACATGGAACTGAACGAAATGGAAAAGCGCCTGATATTCCAGACGGAAGGCTATGGGAAATCAGATGTCACATATGAGCTGCGCATGTGCCTCCCCTATATACCGGACCCGGTAAGGAGGAAAACGGCGGCGGAGCTTGTGCGAAAGCTGGATGCCATGCCGGAAAAAGACTGCCTGGCTCTTATTCAGGATATTCGGAAAAACTACCGGATTCCGGCAGGGCCTAAGACGATGGGGGAACTACTGGCGGAGGCCAGGCAGAAATCCGGTGCGGAGAAATTGAAGGGGCATGACATCATGGCCCTGGAACGCTTCGACCCGGAAGTAAAGCACATGATCGTCTTTGACGTGCTTTCAGGTAATGCCCCTGTCGGGGATAAAGGAGATAAGATGCGCCTGTTCCTTACGAATGTCGGCTACCAGAAATTCATAGACAGCCAGGAACGGGGCGAAGTCAAATTGAAAAACCATGCGAAGGTTGCGCCGGGCGGCCATCTGCACTATGACCGCAGGGACCGCGCCTTGTAGCCCGGAGGGAAAGGAAGGAGGTTTTTGTTATGGCTGTATTCCGGGTAGAAAAAACAAAGGACTTCACGATCATGTGCAACCACCACCTGCGCAATACGGAACTGTCCTTAAAGGCAAAGGGGCTTCTCTCGCTCATGCTGTCGCTGCCGGAAGATTGGGACTATACCACAAAGGGGCTCGCCCATATCTGCAAGGACGGCGTGGATTCAATCACTACCGCCCTGAAAGAGCTGGAGCGGCACGGGTACCTCACCAGGCAGCGCCTCCGCTATGAGAACGGGCAGCTCGGAGACATCGAGTATACGATCCATGAAAAGCCTGTAAATGCTGAAAAACAGGAGGATTCACCTAAACGGGAAAATCCAAGACAGGTAAATCCAGGACAGGCAAAACCTGAACAGGGGGAACCTGGACAGGGAAATCCCGCACAATTAAATACTAATTCATTAAAAACTAAAAAATCAAAAACGGATATATCAAGGACCCATCCATCAATCTATCCGTCAGGGCCGGAGGCGGCAGGCCGTTCGGATGGGATGGATCGGATAGAGCTGGCAGACGCTTACCGTGAAATCCTGAAAGAAAATATTGAGTATGGCTGTATGGTTTCCCGGTATGGGAAAGAACGCTTAGACGAGACGGTGGAGCTTATGCTTGAAGTGGTTTTATCCAAACGTCCATATATCCGTATCGCCGGGGATGATTTTCCCAGGGAGGTGGTAAAGGGCCGCTTCCTGAAAATCAATTCCGGCCACCTGGAGTATGTCTTTGACTGCATTGACAGGAACACCACGAAAGTCGGGAACATCAAGGCATACCTGCTGGCGGCGCTCTATAATGCCCCGGCAACAATGGACAGCTATTACCGCGCCGAGGTCAACCATGACCTGTACGGCTGTTAGGCGCCTTCTGGCGTCTTTTTTCATCACAGAAAGGAGGCGGGGCACGATGAAAAGAATCCCTGTGCCGGTGTCATGCCCGGCGTAACAAAGGAGCAGATTCGGGCGGCGCGTGAGGCGGACCTGTTTGCCTACCTGCAGTTCCATGAGCCTGGGGTGCTGAAACGGGACGGCCCGAATTACCGCCACAAGGAGCATGACAGCCTGGTCTATGTGACCGGGAATAATGCTTGGATCAGCGCACGTTCTTCTGGGGTAAGCAGGGAAAGCGCGGTATGTAGCCTGTCCACTTCCAGCTTGTGGAGCACCACGCTCTCCACACTTTCCTGCTCATCGGAGAATTGCTGGGCATTTTCATCCACCAGCCGGTCCAAAGAATCTTCGCGGCTGGGGATGATCTGCACCACTTGGCCCTCCTTTCCGAGAACGAACCGCTCGGTTTTCAAATCGTTCTCAAAATAGCGCATTTTCCGGTCG
>CAJUNQ010000009.1 GCA_910587835.1 uncultured Oscillospiraceae bacterium
AACAATACTGCAAAGGGCTGTGGTTGGAGCCTCCCATGAACCGTCCGGCGGTAGGGATGTAATACCAATCCACAGCATCCTAAACAGTGTAGCATACCCCTGGAGAGGGGGCTATAAATACTACTCTTTTATAATACGAGGAATGAAAATGGCTGTTACGTTAAAAACGGCACAGGACATGTACAATTTTTGCCAGGACCATGGCATGGGAAAGGGAAACTCCCAGAGTTGGGATTTGAAGCATTTTCAGTTAATCGAAGAAACTCTTTCACCGAATGAGCATGTTCTTACTGTGTTTGAAGGACTTCATAACTACGCCTCTCTATCTAAGCACGACAAAAATTTTGCATATGCTGTCACAACAAAGCGCTTCATTATGGCCCAAAAGAAAGCCATTGGCAGCGTTCTTCAAACCGTATCCCTCAGTAATGTCAACGACATCACGTTTCAAAAAAAGGCCCTTATGGGGATTGTAACAATAGACACCATGAAAGAGAGGTTCAACGTTGCCGCTAATTATGAGGTCGCAGAGCGAATCCATAAGTCAGTTCTAAAAGCGTTGGAAATCGCGGGTAAATCATTCTGAGAAACAAGGCAGTGGCATTTATGAGCAGGGTACGATAAATATAAGGAAATGAGGAATGAAAATGAAGTGTCCAAGATGCGGGGCAAATTTACCGGCTGGGGCCACCAGTTGCGGCAGCTGCGGGGCTAAATTTCAACAGGGTAAGCGTTGCCCTAACTGCCAAAGCGTTATACCATCAAACGCGGCGGTTTGCCCCAAGTGTGGCGCAAGGTTTGCAGGGCAAGCGGCGGGCATCCCAGTCCAGAAGCCGCCTAAAGTAAAGGGTGGGTTTCGGTGGTGGTATATTCTCATTGGATTAGTTCTTTTCTTATCAGGTTTTGGGCTGGGACTTGTCGTACCAAAACAAACCGCTCAAACACCTGATAAACCACAAACAGATTCCCAATCTCACACATCCTCATTTGCGCTTTCATCTTCTACCTCTCAACCCAAACCTCTCCATATGGAAGGAAGTTGGAAGCAAATCAACAGTAATTCTGCCACCATGTACCAAATGGCACTTATCACAGAGAACACCATAGAGATATACTGGATAAACACCACAGAGGAAAGCCGCGCTCTTTATTGGTCGGGTTCTTTTGAGATTCCAGAAAATCCCGGGGAACGTTTTACATGGACTTCTCAGAACGACACAACTAAAACCAATACTGCCCTGTTGGCTTCTTCTGATACGACAAAGGTCTTTACCTATGAGAACGGTCAGATATTCTATGAGGTCAGTGCTATGGGTACAACCGCGACAGTACGGTTGGAAAAGGCGGCGCAGAATGAGAACTTTGAGGCAAGTAGTTCCTCTTTGCCGTCCTCATCCTCCGAGCAGGCCTCGGACGTACCTCAGGAATATCAGAACGCCCTCGATTCCGCCCAAAGATATAGCCAAAATATGCACATGTCAAAACAGGGAATCTATGATCAACTTATATCCGAATACGGAGATAAATTTTCGACAGAGGCGGCACAATATGCCGTAGATAATCTGAAAGCAGATTACAAAGCCAATGCTTTAGAGAAAGCTAAAACCTATTACAATAACATGAGCATGTCTAAGGAAGCTATTCGAAATCAGCTTATATCCGAATACGGTGAAAAATTTACGGAGGAAGAAGCGGATTATGCTGTGCAGAATTTAGAATAAAAAAACCGCCCCTGGTGCGCCAACACCAGGAGCGGAAGCCAATGGGCACCGATAGGGTACACATCGCCAATACAACGATATTGTACCCCATCCCGCCCAAAAAATCAAGGGGGAAGCGGCAATTTCCTTCCCCCTTTGCATCAGCGCCCGCCGGAGAACCCTGGCAGGCGCATTTTTTATCAGGAGGGGTACATATGCGCTGCCGCAAATGCGGAATCAGCCTACCGGAAGAAAGTAAATTCTGCCTGTCCTGCGGGGCCAAGCAGACCCCAGGGGCCCGCCGTCCTATGAAGCGGCCCAACGGCACAGGCACGGTCTACAAGCTGCAGGGCCGCCGCAAACGACCCTGGGTGGCTGCCAAAAACAAGGTCGTCATCGGCTATTTCGAGACCCGGACTGCCGCCCTTGAGGCCCTGAACCGCCTGGCCGGGCGCACGGTCGAGGAGGCCTACAACATGACCTTTGCCCAGGTGTTTGCCGCCTGGAAAGCCGAGCATTACCGGGAGATTTCTCAGTCCGCCAAAGAGACCTACGACCACGCCTTTGACCTGTTCCGGAGCCTCCACGGCAAGAAGTTCCGCACCCTGCGCACAGCAGACTTTCAGGCTGTGGTGGACCAGCATTTTCACAAGTCCTACTCCATGGTCTCCAAGCTCAAGCAGCTGTTGACCCAGATGTCGAAATGGGCCATGCGGGAGGAGGTCATCACCACCAATCTGGCGGCCTTTGTCCGCCTGCCCGAGAACGTGAAAAAAGAAAAGGAGATTTTCACCCAGGCCGACATTGACAAGCTGAGCCAGGACGGCAGCGAAGCGGCCCGGATTGTCCTCATGCTCATCCACACGGGTATGCGCATTGGCGAGCTGTTTTCCCTGCCCCTGGCCGACTGGCACGAGACCTATCTCATCGGCGGCGAGAAGACCGAGGCAGGCCGCAACCGGGTCATTCCCATCTGCCCGGAGGGGAGGCAGCACTTTGCCTATTTTGCCGCACAGGCCACCGGTACGCTGCTCCTGTCCGGCTACACTGGCCAGCACCTGCTGGACAACTTCCGCAGCCGGGATTACTACCCCCTGCTGGACCGGTTGGGCATACCCCGCCGCACCCCCCACGCCACCCGGCACACCTACGCCTCCCGCGCCCGCCAGAGCGGCATGAAGCCGGAGATCCTGCAAAAGATTCTGGGCCACGCTGACTACAACACCACCGCCAACATTTACGTTCACACTGACATTGAGACCCTGGTAAAGGCCGTAGAGTCGGCCTGATTTTGTTAGTAATTTGTTAGTAACCCCAAATGTTCTTGCCTGATTTTTCTTGGATGGGATCTGATTTTGCCCTAGAGAATGCTGGGAAAATCAAAATTGAACAGGGGGTGTGGGAGGTGGTAGTTGCCTTTTAATCAGGGTGTCCGGGGTTCAAATCCCCGATGGGTCACCAAGAAGCTCCCTAGAAACTATGCGGTTTCTAGGGAGCTTTCTTTTTCCCGCTCCCGATATTTGTTAGCAGTCTGTTCGCAACGTAAACCCAGCGGCGCAGGCACGCCTTTGCCGCCAGGCTAAAAAGTGGTATCGCCTCTTTGTCAACTGTGTGAACGATAACGCCAAAAGCGGATTTTTCTCTCTGCCGGCGGGCATTTCACAAAATGCGCTTGCTTGTCAGAAAAAAATATGGTAAAATTATCCCATCCACTTCTATTGACTCTATCACAAAGGAGAGATTCATCATGAGCGCAAGCAACACCCCTACCCCTCACAACCAGGCAAAGCCCGAAGAAATCGCCCCCGCTGTTCTCATGCCCGGCGACCCGCTGCGGGCCAAGTTCATTGCCGAGACCTTTCTCACCGGCGCTGTCTGCGTCAACTCGGTGCGCAATATGCTGGCCTTTACAGGCAGCTATCAGGGCAGGCCTGTCACCGTAATGGGCGGCGGCATGGGTATGCCCTCGGTGGGCATTTACACCTATGAGCTGTTCCACTTTTACGGGGTGGAGCGGATCATCCGGGTGGGCTCCGCGGGCACCCTCAGCGAAAAGGCCGGGCTGCGGGACCTGGTCATCGGCGTAGGCGCCAGCACGGACTCCCACTATGCCGCCCAGTACCAGCTGCCCGGCGCCTTTGCCCCCATTGCGGACTTTGACCTGGCCCGGGCCGCCGCTGAGGCCGGGGAGCGGCTGGGCATTAAAACCGTGGCGGGGAATATCCTCTCCTCCGACGTGTTCTACTCTGACAATGCGGACGCCCTGAGGGCCTGGCAGAAAATGGGGGTGCTGGCGGTGGAGATGGAGGCCGCGGCCCTGTATATGAACGCCGCCCGGGCGGGCAAGCAGGCCCTGTGCCTGCTGACCATCTCCGACAATCCCTTTACCGGCCAAGGGCTCTCCGCCCAAGAGCGTCAGAACAGCTTTGGGGACATGGTGCGGGTGGCCCTGGAGCTGGTGTAGGAGGCAAAGCCATGAAGCGGTATCAGCGGGTCTTCCTCATTGTTATCGACTCTTTGGGCATGGGCGCTATGCCCGACGCGGCCTCCTTTGGCGACCAGGGGGCCGACACCCTGGGGCACATCGCAGAAAGGGTGGGTCTGGCCGTGCCCCATCTGCGGCGGCTGGGGCTGGCCAATCTGCGCCCCCTGCAGGGCCTCCCCCCGGCGGACCGCCCCCTGGGCCGTCAGCTGCTTTTGCGAGAGGCCAGCAACGGCAAGGACACCATGACCGGCCACTGGGAGATGATGGGCCTGCACATCACAGAGCCCTTTCAAACCTTCACCAACACCGGCTTTCCCCCAGAGCTCATTGCCGAGCTCTCCCGCCGGACGGGGCGGACCATCATCGGCAACAAGAGCGCCAGCGGCACAGCCATTCTGGATGAGCTGGGGGAGGAGGAGATCGAGAAGGGGCATATGATCGTCTACACCTCCGCCGACTCGGTGCTGCAGATTTGCGGCAACGAGGAGACCTTTGGCCTGGACGAGCTCTACCGCTGCTGCGAAATTGCCCGGGAGCTGACCATGCGGGAGGAGTGGCGGGTGGGGCGAGTGATTGCCCGGCCCTATGTGGGCAAACGGCGGGGGGAGTTCCGCCGCACCCCCAACCGCCACGACTACGCCCTGAAGCCCTATGGCAAAACCTGCCTGGACGCCCTGAAGGCCGCCGGGCTGGATGTGATCTCTGTCGGGAAGATTTATGACATTTTCGACGGAGAGGGGCTCACCGAGTCCCACAAGTCGAAAAGCTCGGTGCACGGCATGGACCAGACCCTGGAGCTGCTGGGCCGGGACTTTACGGGCCTGTGCTTTGTGAATCTGGTGGACTTTGACGCCCTGTGGGGCCACCGCCGGGACCCGCAGGGCTATGCCCGGGAGCTGGAACGCTTTGACGAAAAGCTGGGTTTGCTGCTGGACCGGCTGGGGCCGGAGGACCTGCTGCTGATTACCGCCGACCACGGCAACGACCCCACCTTTCGGGGCACGGACCACACCAGGGAGCAGACGCCTCTGCTGGGGTGGTCGCCTGCCATGGAGAAAAGCGGGACGCTGCCCACGGAGGACTGCTTTGGGGTAATAGGGGCAACGGTAGCGGAGAATTTCCAAGTAAAAATGCCAGAAGGAACCATAGGCCATTCGCTGCTGGCAGAGCTGCAATAACCAACCAAATTACGCGGTCCAGGGGCGCTAGGCCCCTGGCAGAGCGCGAGACAGCGTCTCGCGACCTTGCCCTTGACCTAAAAGGCGGCTCAATCAACAAAGAAGCGAGGCACAAGCTCTCCTAAACAAAGCTGTCAGAACGGGACCAAGCCGCGCCGCCAGCTTGCCGAAGGCAAGCCAACCCCAGCGCGGTCGACCGCAGGGAGACCAGCGGCCTGCCCACGACCGGCAAATTCAGGAGAAGACGCTTTATGCCTCGCCCATGTTGAGCGCAGACGGAGCAAAAAAGCCGGAGTAAGGAGTAAAAAGGAAATCATATTCCTTCCAGCGGCCTGTTTGCAGCTGAAACAGAAAAGGCCCAGCGAGCGCAGACGCGGGGCCCTTTCCGCGGGTGCGGAAGGTTTGCGGAGCAAAGCTTCCTCCCCTTGCGGAGCAAGGGGGCGAGCGCCCCGTTTCAGCGTAGGAGCCCGAAGGGTGCATAAGCCCCCCGTGCGGGGAGTACGCACCCTCGGCCCAAGAGGAAAAGCCCCCCGCTTTCCCCTGTCAGGAAGACGCCAAAGCCCCAAGCCGCCAAAAAATACAAACCCAGGAGGACAGCCCTCATGCTCGTCAGAAAAGCAACCATACAGGACGCGGAAGCCCTGCGAAGTCTGTACAGAGAGCTGGAAGAGGACGCGGTAAGATACCAGCCGGAGCATTTTCAGCTGGGCTGCCGGGACGACAGCTTCTTTCAGAGCATTTTCGACAGCCCTACCCAGGACATTCTGGTGGCCGAAGTCCAGGGCAGCGTGGCCGGCTTCTCTCATGTCATGATTATAGAGCAGAAAAAAGTCCCCTGCCTGAAGCCCCAGCGGGCCGTGTATATTCAGGACCTGGACGTGCGCAGAGATTTGCGGGGCCAGGGCGTGGGCGCAAGGCTCATGGACGCCAGCAAGGAGTACGGCCTGGCCCAGGGCGCTGATTTTATCCGCACCCAGGTCTTTCCCCAGAATGCCGATGGCCTCCGGTTCTATCAGCGGTGCGGCTTTTGCGAGATGATGAAGACCATAGAGTGTCAGTTTCATTGGTAGCGCGCCCCGAAAAGGCCCCGCCCGGGGTCTTTCTGTTTTGCCCGCATCTGTAAAAATTTTCTCTGGCCGCCGAAATATATGGAAAAATCTGGCCCGATATGGTATAATATGTTCTGACAAGCACAAAGACTTTCCCTCTCGCTTCACGAAAGAACAAAAAGCTCGAAGCGGATTTATTTATGCTATTAACCTGGGAACCAACCCCCGCGTCCCCCTTCGGGACAGAAAGGAACGTGATAAACGTGCCAAACAAGTCATCCTGGATGACCCGTCAGGCGGGCATTCTGCTGCCGGTGAGCAGCCTGCCCTCCCCCTATGGCTTCGGCTCCTTTGGCAAAGCCGCCCGGGAGTGGGTGGACTTTCTCCACGCCGCCCGGCAGAGCTGCTGGCAGGTGCTGCCTCTGGGGCCCACCTCCTTCGGCAACAGCCCTTACCAGAGCTACTCCGCCTTTGCGGTGGACCCCCTCTATATGGACCTGGACCTGCTGTGCGAGGAGGGCCTGCTCAGCGAAAAGCGTCTGAAAAAGGCCAAATGGGGCGGCGAGCCCGGCCGGGTGGACTACGACGCTGTCCGCGCCGCCAAGGAGCCCCTGCTGCGCAAGGCCTATGAGAATTTCAAGAAGGAGAAGGCCCTCAGCCGCTTCTGCAAGCAAAATGCCGACTGGGTGGAGGACTACGCCCTGTTCATGGCCCTGAAGGACCAGCACGGCGGCGTCCCCTGGTATCAGTGGGAGGAGGGCCTGCGCCTGCGCCAGCCCGCAGCTATCAAGGCCGCGAAAAAGTCCCTGGCCAAAGAGGCGGGCTATTATGCCTTCACCCAGTACCTGTGCTATAAGCAGTGGGAAAAGCTGAAAAAGTACGCCAACAAAAAGGGCGTGCGCATTGTGGGCGACGCCCCCATCTATGTCTCCGCCGACAGCGCCGACGTGTGGGCCCACCCGGAGCTCTTTCAGCTGGACGAGAGCAATCTGCCCACCGCTGTGGCCGGGTGCCCGCCCGACGCCTTTTCGGAGGACGGCCAGCTGTGGGGCAACCCCCTTTACCGCTGGGACCGGATGGAGGAGGACGGCTACGCCTGGTGGATTTCCCGCATCAAGGCCAATCTGGAAATGTTCGACGTTCTGCGCATTGACCACTTCCGGGGCTTTGAGAGCTACTGGGCCATCCCCTATGGGGACGAGACCGCCAAAAACGGCAAGTGGCGCAAGGGCCCGGGCATGAGCTTTGTCAAGGCTGTCAACCAGGCGGTGCCGGGAGCGGCCATTATTGCCGAGGACCTGGGTATGCTCACCCCCGCCGTCCACCGGCTGCTGAAGCAGAGCGGCTACCCCGGCATGAAGGTGCTGCAATTCGCCTTCTCCGCCGGCGAGGAGAGCAGCTATCTGCCCCATAATCTGGAGAGAAACGCTGTGATCTATACCGGCACCCACGACAACGACACCACCCGGGGCTGGCTGGACGCCGCGTCCCTCCAGGACCTGGAAAAGGCCCGGGATTATCTGGGCTTTGAGACCCCGGAGGCCGGGGTGTGGGCCCTGATCCGGGCGGCGCAGGCCAGCGTGTGCGGCCTGTGCGTCATCCCCATGCAGGACTATCTGGGGCTGGGCCCCCAGGCCCGGATCAACGCCCCCTCTACGGTTGGCCCCCACAATTGGAGCTGGCGCATGGAGAAGGGCGCGTGTACCAAAGAGCTTGCCAAAAAAATCGCCCGGCTGACGGTGATCACCGGCCGGGCGGAAATGGAGGATACCCATGAGCGTAAAAGAAGAACTGGAAAAAAAGTTGGACGGAAAAAAGCTGAGCGAGGCTGAGAACAAGGAAATCTACCAGGCCCTGCTCCAGCTCACCCAAGAGAAGCTCTCCGCCGCGCCCCCCATTACCGGGGACAAAAAGCTGTACTATGTGTCGGCGGAATTTCTGGTGGGCAAGCTGCTGTCCAACAACCTGATCAATCTGGGCCTGTTCCAGGAGGTTCGGACCGCGTTGAAGGAGGCGGGAAAGGACCTGTCGGAGATCGAGGAGTGCGAGCCCGAGCCCGCCCTGGGCAACGGAGGCCTGGGCCGGCTGGCGGCCTGCTATCTGGACTCGGCCGCCACCCTGGGCCTGCCTGCCGACGGAGTGGGGCTGCTGTACCACTTCGGGCTGTTCCGCCAGAGCTTCTGGGAGCACAAGCAGTATGAAAACCCCGAGCGCTGGCTGGGCCCCGACGCCTGGCTGGAAAAAACCGGCGTCGGCTTTACCGTGCCCTTCCCCGGGGGGGCGGTGAAGTCGGTGATGTACGACCTGGTGGTGTCGGGCTATGAGGGGGGCTGCAACCGGCTGCATCTGTTCGACCTGGAAACCGTGGATGAGAGCCTGGTCAAGGATGGCATTGACTTTGACAAGACGGACATTGCCCACAACCTCACCCTGTTTTTGTACCCCGACGACAGCGACGACGCGGGGCGGCTGCTGCGGGTGTACCAGCAGTATTTTATGGTGAGCAACGCCGCTCAGCTGATTCTCAAGGAGCTCTCTGCCAAGGGCTATGCCCTGCGGGACCTGTGGAAGCACGCGGTGGTTCAGATCAACGACACCCACCCCTCCATGATGATCCCGGAGCTCATCCGCCTCATGCTCAAGGACGGCATCCACATGGACGAGGCCATTTCCATTGTCTCCAAAACCTGCGCCTACACCAACCACACCATTCTGGCCGAGGCCCTGGAAAAGTGGCCCATGCACTACCTGAAGCAGGCTGTGCCGGAGCTGGTGCCGATTATCCAGGAGCTGGACCAGCGGGTCCGGCAGAGGTTCCCTGCCCCGGCCGGGCTGGAGGAGGACGAGGCCAACCCCAACGAGAAGCTCTATCTCATTGACGAAAACCAGCTGGTCCACATGGCCCATATGGACATTCACTACGGCTTCTCTGTCAACGGCGTGGCGGCTTTGCATACCGACATTCTCAAAGAGGCGGAGCTGAAGCATTTTGCAGACGTCTACCCGGAAAAGTTCAACAACAAAACCAACGGCGTCACCTTCCGCCGGTGGCTGATGCACTGCAACCCAGAGCTCAGCGCCTTGGTCACCGAGAAAATCGGCGAGGGCTGGAAGCACAACGCCGGCGAGCTGGAAAAGCTGCTTCCCTTCCAGGACGACCCGGAGACCCTGAACCGGCTGCTGGCCATCAAGGAGGAAAAGAAGGCCCAGCTCAGCGCCTATATGGAGGAGAAGACCGGCAAGGGGCTCAGCGAGGACTCGATTTTTGACATTCAGATCAAGCGCCTCCACGAGTACAAGCGCCAGCAGATGAACGCCCTGTATATTATCTGGAAGTATAAGCAGATTAAGGCCGGCCGCAAGCCTGCCCGCAAGCTGACCCTGCTCTTTGGGGCCAAGGCGGCTCCGGCCTATATCATCGCCAAGGACATCATCCACCTGATTCTCTGCCTCTCAGAGCTCATTGCCAAGGACCCCGAGGTCAGCCCCTGGCTGGAGGTGCGGATGGTGGAGAACTACAATGTCACCTGGGCGGAGAAGCTGATTCCCGCCTGCGACATCTCCGAGCAGATCTCCCTGGCCTCCAAGGAGGCCAGCGGCACAGGCAACATGAAGTTCATGCTCAACGGCGCGGTGACCCTGGGCACAGAGGACGGGGCCAATGTGGAAATTCACCAGCTGGTGGGCGACGGCAATATCTGCATCTTCGGCCAATCCAGCGACCAGGTCATCCACCTGTACGAGGAGGGGGACGACCGGTATACCCCCGCCGCCTATTACCCGAAGGATGAGGAGATTACAGAGCTGCTGGACTTCATCATCAGCCCCACCCTGATGCGCATGGGCGACCCGGAGAATCTGGGGCGGCTGTATCGGGACATGAGCCGGAAGGACTGGTTTATGGCGCTGCTGGACGTGAAGGAGTATATTGCGGCCAAGGAGCAGCTGCTGGGACAGTATGAGGACCGGCAGGCATGGGCAAAGAAGATGCTGGTGAACATTGCAAAGGCCGGCTTCTTCTCGTCAGACAGAGCGATCGCCCAGTATAACGAGGACGTGTGGCATTTGAAATAATGCAGACGGCAAAAGAGAGCAGCGCGGTTCAGGCCAGTCCTGAACCGCGCTGCTTTTCTATGCCTCAAGCTTCTGCTTCTATCTGCTCCGAGAGCTCCGTCCACTGGGCCAGCAGCCGGTCGCTCTCTTTTGCCAGCTCTCCCAGCTCCTCCGACAGCTCCCCTACCCTCTGGTAGTCCGCCGCTGTCTCCGGGTCGCTCATCTGCTCCTCCAAGGCCGCCCGCCGGGCGTCCGCCTCCTCAATCTCCTTCTCCAACCGGGCCAGAGCCGCCCGCCGCTTCCGGGCCTCGGCCTCCTGCTCCTTGCGCTGCTTATAAAGGTTTACCTTGGGCGGGGCCTTCTCCTCCACCGCCGCCTGCCGGGCCTCCCGCTGCTCTACATAATAGTCATAATTGCCGTGGTACAGCTTTGCCCCCTCCGGGCTCAGCACATATACCTTGTCGGCCAGCTTGTTAATGAGATACCGGTCGTGAGACACCACAAACAGGGTGCCGTCATACCCCGAAAGCGCCTCCTCCAATGCCTCGCATGAGCCAATGTCCAGGTGGTTGGTGGGCTCGTCCAGCAGCAGAAAGTTGGCCTTAGAGAGCATCAGCTTCAGCAGCAGCACCCGGGCCCGCTCGCCGCCGCTAAGGGCCCCCACAGGCTTAAACACGTCCTCCCCCTTGAACAGGAACACCGCCAGGGCGCTGCGCACCTCGGTCTGGTTCATCCGGGGGTGCAGGTCCCATATCTCGTCAATGACCTGCTTCTCGTCGTGCAGGCTCAGCTGGGACTGCTCATAATACCCCAGGTCCACCCCCGCGCCAATGCGCACAAAGCCTGTGTCCGGGTGATACTGATCCAGCAGGATCTTGAACAGGCTGGTTTTGCCGCAGCCGTTGGGGCCGATGAGAAAAATCTTCTGCCCCCTTTTGATTTCCAGATTCACGTTTTCAAACAGCTTCGGCCCCCCAAAGGACAGGCTCAGCTCCTCGGCGGTAAGCACGTCGTCGCCGGACCTGCGGCTGGCGTGGAACTGGAACCGGATGGACTCCGGGTCCTGGTCCGGCTTTTCCAGGGTGGCCTCCAACCGGTCGATGGCCTTTTGCTTGCTGGCAATGGTGACATAGTTGCGCTCCTGGTTCCACCGGCGCTGCTGCTCGATAATGCCCTCAATGCGCTTAATCTCCTTCTGGGTGTTCTCATACACCCGCTCCGCCGCCAGCCGCTTTTCGGCCTTCAGCTCCAGATAGCGGCTGTAGCTGCCCTTATAGGACTCCACCCGCCGGTTCTGCATTTCCAGGGTGCGCTCGGTCACCTTGTCCAGAAAATACCGGTCGTGGGAGATGACAATGTAGGCCCCGGGATAGGTCTGCAAAAAGCCCTCCAACCACTCCACGGCAGTGATGTCCAGGTGGTTGGTGGGCTCGTCCAGCAGCAGGAGGTTGGCCCCGCCCAGCAGCATTTTCGCCAGCTGCAGCTTGGCCTTTTGCCCGCCGCTGAGCACCCCCACCTTGCTGCCCAGCTGCTCCTCACCAAAGCCCAGACCCAGCAACGCGCTGCGGGCCCGGGACCGGCAGGTGAGCCCGCCGCTGTCCACAAAGCGGTCGTTCAGCTCAGACTGGCGGAGGATGAGCTTCTCCATCACCTCCTCCGGCGGACGCTCGGAGAGCCGGGCCGCCAGGTCCTCCAGCTCCTTCTCCATTTTCAGCAGAGGGGCGAACACTGTCATAACCTCCTGAAAAGCGGTCTTGTCAAAGTCGCGGCACACATGCTGCTCCATATAGCCGGGGCGGGCGTCCTTGGCAAACACCACCGAGCCCCCGTCCGGGACATACTCGCCGGTCAGGGTTTTAAACAGGGTGGTTTTGCCGCTGCCGTTCACCCCCACCAGGCCCACCCGTTCCCCCTTCTGCAGCTCAAAGCTGACATCCTCCAAAATCCTCTCCTCCCCAAAGCTCAGGGAGATTCCTTTTACCGTTAAAACAGCCATATATTGGTCACTCCTTTTCTCCCACACCCATATGTCAGCATGGGCATGGGGGCAGAAAAATTCCTCTTAACCGGTCTTTCTATCCTGTATTCATGAATTTTAAGCGAAAGTATTTCTCAGAAGTCCTTGCTTTTATTCTCGATATCGTGTATAATCAAAAGACATAACACACAGTCAAGGGAGATGTTATAACAGTGAAATGCCCCTATTGCGGATACACGGAGAGCAAGGTAGTGGATTCCCGGCCCACTGACGAAAACGAGCGCATCCGCCGCCGCCGCGAGTGCTTGAAATGCGCCAAGCGCTTTACCACCTATGAGGTCATTGAGAGCATCCCCATTGTGGTCATTAAAAAGGACCGCTCCCGGGAGGCCTTTGACCGCCAGAAGCTGCTCAACGGCCTGCTGCGGGCCTGCGAAAAGCGTCCGGTGGCCTTGGAGACCCTGGAGCATATTGTAAGCGAGATTGAGGTTCTGCTGCAAAACTCCCTGGACAAGGAGGTCTCCTCTCAGCGCATTGGCACCTATGCTATGGAAAAGCTGAAGACCGTGGACGAGGTGGCCTATGTGCGTTTCGCCTCGGTCTACCGCCAGTTCAAGGACATCAACAGCTTTATGGAGGAGCTGAGCAAAATCATCAACAGCAAGCAGGGGGGCTGAGGCCCGTCCCCCTTCCCCAAGCCGAAAAAATCAGGCGCGCCGGAAACGTCGCGTCTGGTTTTCTTTTTATCCGCTGGCAGGTGTGTGGCGGAAGCCCGAATATCCCCCGGCCCAGGCCTAGAGTCTGTTTGAAAACTCCGAAACGCCGTCTATTATGCCCCAAAACGGTGCTTTCTGCGTCAAAAATCCTCGAAAGGCGGCAAGCCTTTCTTGCGGTTTTTTCCTTGAAAGCCCTCGTTTTGGGACAAAAATCCGACATTTCTCCGGTTTTCAAACAGACTCTAGGCCCGGAGGGTCAGCCCAGCCGCCTCATGATCTCCTCTGCCAACTCCCTGGGGGAGCGCCCCTTGACCCACAGCTTTTCTGTGTCCATCCGCTCATACAGCGGCAGACGCTCCAGACTGCGGGCCAGAACGTCCGGGGTGCGCAGCCCCGCGGCTGTGTCCCGCTCCACATGAGCCCGCAGGCTCTCCGGGTCCGCCATCAGGGTGAACACCCGCACCTGCACTCCGGCAGTGTCCGGCCGGGCAGTGTCCTGCCGGACCGAATCCCACTGGGCCAGTTCCAGCCGGGCCAGCAGGCTGTCCATGATTTCCTGCTGGTGAAGCACCCAGCAGAAAATCACGGTCTCAAAGGCCGGGCAGGCCAAAAAACGCCTCAGCACAGAGGTGATGTTGTCCATCACCAGCGCTTTGGTCTCCTCTGTCACCACAAAGGGCTCCATGTCCCAGCACCAGTCCCCGTCTAAAAAGACGCAGGGCTGGGCCAGCCTCTTCAGCTCCCGGCAGACTGTGGTTTTGCCCACAGCCATGGGGCCGTTGACAATGACCAACCGCTTCATAGGGCTTTGGCCAGCTCCTTCAGATAGGCCCGGAAGGCGGGGCCGATCTCCGGGTGGTTCAGGGCCACCTCTACCCCCGCCTGCATCACGCCCAGCTTGCTGCCCATGTCATAACGCCTGCCGGTAAAGTCCACCGCAATCATGCTCTCCCGGCGGGCCAGGGCCTTCATGGCGTCGGTGAGCTGAATCTCCCCGCCTGCGCCGGGAGGGGTCTGGTCCAGAATATCAAAAATATCCGGGGGCAGAACGCAGCGCCCCAGAATGGAGTACAAAGAGAATTCCTGGCCGGGGGCGGGCTTCTCCACCATGTCGGTGCAGCGGAAGCGGCCCTGCTCCAAGGGCTCCACCTTCAGGGAGGAATACTTGCGGATGGCCTCCGGAGAGACCTCCTTTACCCCCACCACGCCCAGGCCATACTGCTCGTAGGCCCGAATCAGCTGCCCGCAGGCCGGGTCCTCGCCAATAATCACATCGTCGCCATAGAGCACCGCAAAGGGCTCGCCCCCCACAAAGGCCCGGGCGCAGTTCACCGCGTGGCCCAGGCCCCGGGTCTCCTTCTGGCGCACATACCACACATTGGCCAGCCGGGAGATGCCCACCACCTGCCGCAGAACATCCGCCTTGCCCGGGTCGGCGGACAGACGCTCTTCCAGCTCAGGGGCCCGGTCAAAGTGGTCCTCCAAAAGGCCCTTGCCCCGGTTGGTAATAATCAGAATGTCCTCAATGCCAGAGGCCGCGGCCTCCTCTACAATGTACTGAATGGCGGGCTTGTCCACAATGGGCAGCATCTCTTTGGGCATGGCTTTGGTGGCGGGCAGAACCCGGGTGCCCAGGCCCGCTGCCGGGATAACGGCCTTACGAATCTTTTTCATATTCCTCGTTCCTTTCTGTGTCAAGGGGCGGGTAAGTCAAAACAGTCCACAAAGCGGGAGGACCCATAAAAGCTGACAGCGCGGGCAAAAAGCTATCTGAATACAGCAGCGAACGCAAGAGCCCGGCGGACCCGCTCCTTTCCCATCCCGTGACATACAACGGAGACCAAGACCCGCTGACGCTGCCTTTCTATAGTTACGCGAAAGCAAGTGAAGCTCCCGCCGCCTCCTTCCCTCCACCTACGCTTCGTTTATAGACAGGAAGGGGCTTTCTGTCAAACACAAAATATTGCTTCCCTCATTCCTGGGACATGTCTGCCGCCCAACCGCTCTGTCAAAGCAGCAGGGGGACCACATTCACCAGCAGAAAGTAGCAGACAAAAATGCACACCGCGATAGAGGGGTTCACGCCCCCCCGGGCGTCCAGGGTCATGTTGGGCTCGTCGGCCAAATTGGCGGCCTTCACCTGCCGCACCGTGCGCACACAGTGCTTCATGTACATCTTATTGCCCCGCAGCCCCACAAAAATCATCACGGCCAGCATCAGCAGCAGGCAGAGCATGGGCAGGCAGATGTCCAGATACATGCGGGGATTCTCCGTCAGCAGCTGGGTAATGACAATCATCTGCTCGTTGGTGGGGGCAAAGCCCCGGGTGGCGTCCATCCCCGCCTGCTCCATCAGGCTGAGCAGCGTGGGCGTGGCCACAAACACAGAGGACGCCAGATACAGCAGGTAAATCAGCAGCATAAGGGCCGTGACAATGGCCCCATATTTATACTGCTTGCGGTAGAGCATCCAGCCCCCGGAGAACAGGAACGCCGAAAAGTTGAACTTATTGCGCCCGCTCTGCTTCATATACCGGAAGACCGGCATATAATAGGCCGTGTTCTGCTTCACCAGCTTCGAGGCGTCCCCATAGCTGACGCCGCTGTCCAGCACATCGGCGGGGTTCACGCCGCCCATGGGGTCAAAGGCAAAGGGCATGGAGCCATAAGGCCGGGGGGGCGTCCCATAGGGGTTATAGGGGGGCGGGTTCTGGTCCGGCTGGCCGCTCTGCCCCGGCCGGCTGTTCTGGCCCGGGGAGCTGCCCGGGCCCGGCCAGCTGCCCTGGCCGGAGGACGCAGGCGGGGCCCCGTAAACGCCGGAGGGCCTCAGGGGCTGTCCGCAGCGGCCGCAGAACAGCGCGCTGTGGCCGTTCAGCGCACCGCAGGCAGAGCATTCCTGGTCCTTAATCTCCGCCGAGGGGGCGGGCTTGGGGGGAGGCGGCGGGGTCCAATCCTTTCCCGCCTGGTGCAGGTCGTCAAACACACACTGGCCCGCCTGCAAATAGCATTCCCGGTGATAGGGCGCGCCGCACTGGGGGCAGACCACAATGTCATCCTCCTCCCGAAAGGGCTTGCCGCACACGGGACATTTGATCCCTGTAAAGTCAATCATAGCCAAAAGCCATTCCTTTTCCATTTCATATTACCCTGCTTGGCAACACGCTGTTCCGGTATCACCATACTTGGTATTGTACACGATTTCGCCGGAAAGTGCAATGATAACCCGGCAAATTTTCATTCTGTTAACAAATTGAGGGTTCTGGGGAATAAAGAGCGGGATTTCCCCGCTTTGCGGCCAGTCCCGGCGAAGAGGTAGCCGGAAGCTTTCCCCTCCCAATCCGCTGCTTGCCTGGGTGTACTCTCATAAGCTGCGTATGCGGACTTTTGAGCAGATTCCAGTCAAAAATGCGCATACTTGCTTGCAGCTCTTATGTACCCTGCGTACCTCAAGAATTTTGGCGCAGAAGCTGGCAAAAATCTGTCAAAAGGCCCGTGCGAACGCTTAAAACCTGTATTCATAGGCGGAGGATGCCGGAGGGGCGTGGGATTTTGTCGCCCTGCAAGGCAAAAAATCGCAGGAATACTTGCCGTATTTCAAGATTTTTTAACGCAGCAGGACGGCAAAAGACCCGTCCCTCCGGCGTTCAACGCCTGTGAATACAGGTTCTTAATGGGACCACGCCCTGAAAATCCGCCACAAGGCAAGCCCCTCCAAGCTCCTGTGTCCGGGCGCGCCCTTTCATTGATAAAATGCGGGAGTGTCCGTTTCGGAGAGCTTTTCGTGTTCCCCCCGCCCTACGGGCGGGGGGAACACAGATGATTATCTCTGCGGTTGGGACACTCCCTAAAATGCCCGGCACTTGCAACGCCCTGTCTTTTGTGCTATAATTTATCTTAAGAAACCATACCCACAAACCAGAAGGTGCATTCATGAAACGCTGGCAGCTCTCTCCCTTTGATAAAACCGCCGCTGTGGCTCTGGCCAGGGACGCGGGCCTCCCTCCCCTTTTGGGCGCGCTGCTGCTGGGCCGGGGCTGCGCCACCCCCCAGCAGGCCCACGCCATGCTGGACAGCGGCAGCTTTGCCGACCCCCTGCTGATGAAGGACATGGACAAGGCTGTCAGCCGCCTGCGCCGCGCCCTGGACGACTTTGAAAAGATCGCGGTCTACGGCGACTATGACGCGGACGGCGTTACGGCCACGGCCATTCTTTTCACCTATCTTCGGGACCAGGGGGCCAAGGTCAGCTTCTATATTCCCCAGCGGGGCAGCGAGGGCTATGGTCTGAACATGGCTGCGGTGGACACCCTGAACCGGGAGGGGGTGGACCTGATTGTCACAGTGGACAACGGCGTGTCCGCTGTCAAGGAGATTGCCTACGCGAAAAAGCTGGGCATGGATGTGATTGTCACAGACCACCACCAGCCCCAGGAGCAGCTCCCCCAGGCCGCCGCGCTGGTCAACGCCCACCAGCCCGGGGACGAAAGCCCCTATAAGGAGCTCTCCGGCGCGGGGGTGGCTTTCAAGCTCCTCATCGCCATGGAGGGCGGCGGGCCGGAGGCTGTGGAGCGGGTGGAGAAATACGCCGACCTGGCCGCTGTGGGCACAGTGGGGGATTCGGTCCCCCTGACCGGGGAAAACCGGCTGATTGTGCAAACCGGCCTGAGACAGATTGACAAGCGCCGCCGTCCGGGGCTGGACGCCATTCTGGACCCGGGCAGCGGCAAAACCGACGCCGGCAAGCTGGCCTTTACCGCCGTCCCCTGCATCAACGCCACCGGCCGCATGGGGGCCCCCGAGCGGGCCGTGCGCCTGCTCACCTATCAGGACAGCACCAGCGCCCAGGCCCTGGCCCAGGAGCTGAAGGGGGACAATGCCCGGCGCAAGCAGGTGGAGCAGGAGATTTTTCAGGCAGCGGCGGCAAAAATTGAGGGCGACCCGGAGCTGCGCTTTGCCCGGGTGATTCTGGTGGAGGGCAGCGACTGGCACATGGGCGTGGTGGGCATTGTGGCCTCTAAAATCGTGGAGCGTTTCGGCAAGCCCTGCTTTGTGCTCTCCGCCCAGGAGGACGGCTGCTACCGGGGCAGCGGCCGCAGCGTAGAGGGCTTTGACCTGTTCCAGGCAGTGCACGCCTGCCGGGCCCTGCTGGAACGCTACGGAGGCCACCCCATGGCTGCGGGGCTGACCGTGCCGGCGGAAAACCTGCCGGAGCTCCGCCGGCAGATCAACCGCTTTGCCGCGGAAGCCTGCCCGGACATGCCGGTGCTCACCCTGCGGCTGGACTGCCCCCTGAAGCCCTCGGCTGTCACCGCCCGCACCGCCGCCAGCCTGGCCCCCCTAGAGCCCTTTGGCGCGGGCAACCCCCAGCCCCTTTTCGGCCTTTACGGCGTGACCCTGCGGGGTGTTCGTTCTCTGGGCAGCACAGGGGCCCACTGCCGCCTGCAGTGCGAAAAGGACGGCTTTGCCTTTGAATGCGTCTACTTCCGTATGCGGGCCGCTGACCTGCCCTTTGAGCCGGGGACTGTGGTGGACCTGGCTGTGAACCTTCAGGTAAACGACTACCCCCGGGGCAGGGGCTTTGACTTTTTGGTGCGGGACGTCAAGCGCAGCTCGCTGGATGTGGAGGCCTGCATTGCCGGCCAGCGGCTTTATGAAAAACACCGCCGGGGCGAGCCCCTCACCCAGGAGGAGGCCCGGGCCCTCACCCCCAGCCGGGAGGAGTTTGGGGCCCTTTACCGGCTGCTGGCCCGGCCCGGCCCCAGGCCGGTAAGGGACCCCTTGGCCCTGCTGAGCCGCCTGGAGGGCTCCTCTCTGGACCTGGGACGGCTGCAGGCCGCCCTGGACGTGCTGGAAGAGCGGGGGCTGATTGAAAACCGGGAGGGCCGCTGGGAGGCCCTGCCCCAGCGGGAAAAGGCGGAGCTTGCCGCCTCGCCCTGTATGCCCCAGGCGGCGGGAGACGGAAATGAGGAACAAGAGACAAGGAGGCGTTCACATGCCGGCAGTCAGACAGATTGACAGCTATGAGCAGCTGCAAAGCATCATCAAGGAGAGCGGCAAGGAGTTTGACCGGGAGCTGATTGGCCAGGCCTTTCTCTTAGCTGACCGGATGCACCGGGACCAGCTCCGCCGCTCCGGCGAGCCCTATATTATCCATCCCCTGTCCGTGGCCGCCATTCTGGTGGACCTGGGCATGGACAGCCAGTCGGTGGCCGCAGGGCTGCTTCACGATGTGGTGGAGGACACCTGCTGCACCCTGGAGGAGATTACCCAGGACTTTGGCCAGGACGTGGCCCTGCTCATCGACGGGGTTACCAAGCTGGACAAAATCCCCTTCTCCTCCCGGGAGGAGGAGCAGGCGGAGAACCTGCGGAAAATGCTGATGGCCATGGCCCAGGACATCCGGGTCATCATCATCAAGTTTGCCGACCGGATGCACAATCTCTCCACCCTGGAATTCGTCTCTCCCCAAAGTCAGCGGGACAAGGCCCGGGAGTGCCTGGAGGTGTATGCCCCCATTGCCCACCGGCTGGGCATGCGCACGGTAAAGGAGACCATGGAGGATGTGTCGCTGAAATATCTGGACCCGGAGGCCTACCGGGAGATTACCGAATACCTCACCTCCCGCAGCAGCACCCGGCTGCAGTTCATCGAGGAGCTGAAGGCCCACCTGAAGGGGCGGGTGGAGGCTGCTCTGCCCGACGTATATATTGAGGGGCGGGTCAAAAGCATTTACAGCATCTACCGGAAGATGTTCATGCAGGGCAAGGACTTTGAGGAGATCTACGATGTGTTCGCCATGCGGGTGATTGTGGACACCATTGAGGACTGCTACAATGTGCTTGGCATTGTCCATGACATGTTCACCCCCCTGCCCAACCGGTTCAAGGACTATATTTCCACCCCCAAGCCCAACATGTACCAGTCTCTGCACACCACGGTGATTACCAAGGCCGGGGTGCCCTTCGAGGTGCAGATTCGCACCTGGGAGATGCACCAAACCGCCGAATATGGCATTGCCGCCCACTGGAAGTACAAAATCGGCATGTCCGCCCGGCAGGCCGACAACCGCTCTCTGGACGAGCGGCTCTCCTGGATTCGCCAGATGCTGGAAAACCAGGCGGACACCGAGGACATCACCGACCTGGTCCACTCCATCAAGTCAGACCTGATTCCCGAGGAGGTGTTCGTGTTCACCCCCAAGGGCGATGTGGTGAACCTGCCCCAGGGCAGCAGCGTCATCGACTTTGCCTACGCCATTCACAGCGCAGTGGGCAACCGCATGGTGGGGGCCAAGGTGGACAAGAAGATTGTCCCTCTGGACTACAAGGTGAAGACCGGGGAGATCATCGAGGTCCTCACCAGCAAGGAGACCCGGGGCCCCAACCGGGACTGGCTGACCATGGTGCGCACCAGCGAGGCCCGCAGCAAAATCCGGGCCTGGTTCAAAAAAGAGCGCCGGGAGGAGAACATTGCCGAGGGCCGCTCTGAGCTGGAAAAGGAGCTGCGCCGGTCAGGCATCCCCATCACCCCGGAGCTTATGGCCTTTATGGTGGACAGCGTGGGCCGGCGGCACAACTGCTCTACGGTAGAGGACCTGTATGCGGCCATTGGCTACGGCGGGGTGCAGCTGTGGAAGGTGATGCCCCGGGTGCGGGAGGAATATCAGCGCATGGCAAAGGCCGCCGCCCCCCAGTCCCCCAACCAGGACCTGCCCCCCCTGGTGCAGAACACCCCCGCCCCTGCCAGAAAAGTGGCCGGCGGCGTGCTGGTGGACGGCATGGACAACTGCCTCATCAAGCTCTCCCGGTGCTGCAACCCCCTGCCCGGCGACGACATCATCGGCTTTATCACCCGGGGCTTCGGGGTGTCCATCCACAAGCGCAGCTGCCGCAATGTCCCCCCGGACCTGACCGACTGCCCTGAGCCGGAGCGTTGGGTCAACGCCCACTGGGAGGGAGACGTGAAGGACGACTTCAAGTCCACCCTGCACATTGTGGCCGTGGACCGGGGCGGGCTGCTGTTCGACGTGACCCAGCAGCTCTCCAACATGAACATCTTCATCCACACCCTCAACTGCCGCCAGGAGAAAACCGGCCCCAACGCGGTCATCTCCGCCACCATCTCCATCAACGGCCTGCAGCAGCTGCAAAACATCATCGACCGGCTGTCCCGGGTCAAGGGGGTGCTGTCCATTGACCGCACCTGAGTCCCCTCTGGGCCTGGGGCAGGCCCTGGGCTGGTGCGGGGGGTATGTGGGCCTTCTGCTGCTGTGCGCCCTGGCAGATGTGGCACTTTGGCGCAGAGTATGCCCCGCCGCTTCCCCCTGGCTGAACCTGGGGATGCTTGCCCTGGCCTCTCTCTGCTATCTCCGTCTGTTGGAAGGGGCGGGCCTGCTGCCCCGGTTTTGGGGGAATGTCACCCCCAAAAATATTTTCCTGGCCCTGGCCTGCGCCCTGCTGTTCTTTCTGACGCTGGACAAGGGCCTGGACCCTCTGCTGGACCGTTGGTTCCCCCAAAGCCAGCAGGCCTACGCGGAGGGCCTGGCCGCTCTGCGGGCCGCCCCCGGCCCGGCGCTGGTGCGGGTGTGCCTCATCGCCCCGGTGATGGAGGAGACCCTCACCCGGGGCCTGCTGCTGGGGGGCCTGCGGGAGGCCTACGGCCTGCCCCTGGCCCTGTGCCTCTCGGTGGGGGTGTTCGCCCTATTGCACTTCAACCTGGCCCAGACCCTCTCGGCGGCGGTGTGCGGGCTGGTGCTGGGGGCGCTGTACCTGCACAGCGGGTCCCTGCTCTGCTGTATTCTGGCCCATGCCGCCTACAATTTTGTCTCATATCTGGCCCTGCTCAGGGCATAACCTAAGGAGGCCCTTTATGCTTCTGACCCTCACCGGCCACCCCTTCCGCTACGAGTGCGAAAACCTCTGCCGCCTGTTCTTTCCCTACAGCCCCGTCCGGGTGACGGAGGACCCGGCGGAAGCCCCCCAGGAGGGCGAGCCCTGGGCCCTGGCCCAGGCGGTCCAGCAGCCCTCTGGCCACTGGCTCTATACCGTCCGGGCGGGGGACGGGGCGGACCGTCTGGACAGCCAGTCCGCCGCCCCGGAACTGGCCGAGTACCCCATGACCAGCCTGCTCTACCAGGTGTTCTCCCGGCTCACAGGCGGCTCTCCCGCCTGGGGGATGCTCACCGGGGTGCACCCGGTGAAGCTTCTGCGCCAGCATGTGGAGCGCCTGGGCTTTGAGGCCGGGGCCGCTGACTTCCAGGAGAAATGGCATGTCACCCCTGCCAAGACGGCCCTGGCGGCGCAGGTCCTCGCCGCCCAAAAAGACGCCGTTGAGGCCCTGCGCCCCGGGGATTTCTCCCTGTATGTGGGCATCCCCTTCTGCCCCACCCGCTGCGCCTACTGCTCCTTTATTTCTCAGGACATGGCGGGCGCCGCCAAGCTGGTGGAGCCCTATCTCCTGTGCCTGGACGCTGAGCTGGCCCGCACCGCCGCCATTACCGCCGGGTTGGGGATGCGGCTGGTGTCTGTCTATATTGGCGGGGGAACCCCCACCAGTCTTACCGCCGGACAGCTGGACCGCCTGTGCGGCAGGGTCCGCCAGCTGTTCGACCTGTCCGCCTGCACCGAATTCACCGTAGAGGCCGGCCGGCCCGACACCATCACCCGGGAAAAGCTGGGGGCGCTGAGGGCCCAGGGGGTCACCCGGGTCAGCGTCAACCCCCAGACCATGATCCAGCAGGTGCTGAAAAACATCGGCCGCAGCCACAGCCCCCGGCAGGTGGAGGAGGCCTTTGCCCTGGCCCATGAGGCGGGCTTCCGGGATATTAACGCAGACCTGATTGTGGGCCTGCCCGGGGACGACCTGGCCGGGTTCACCTACAGCCTGGGCAAGGTGCTGGCCCTGGGCCCCACCAATGTGACGGTCCACTCTCTGGCCCTTAAGCGCAGCTCGGCTCTGGTGACAGAGGACGGGGACCTGAGCTCTCACAAAAAGCAGGCCCAGGCCGCCGCCATGATGGACCTGTCCATCCGCACCCTGGCAGAGGCGGGCTTTGTCCCCTACTACCTCTACCGGCAGACCCGCATGGCCGGCAACCTGGAAAACACCGGTTGGGCCCAGCCGGGCAGCGTCTGCCGGTACAATATTTACACCATGGACGAAAGCGGCACAGTAATCGCCTGCGGGGCGGGGGGCGTGACAAAAATCAAAGACCCTTACTCCGACGCCCTGCAGCGGGTGTTCAACCTGAAGCTTCCCCTGGAATACATCAACCGGCACGCCGAAATTTTGGAGAGAAAGGATGGTATGGGAGCCGTTTTAGCAGGCCTCCTGAAACGATCATGAGTAATTTTGCCAGCGGATACATCAAATACATCAACCACCTGGAGCAGATTAACGACGCGGCCATCAGCAACCCCGCCCGAATGATTCAGGAGGTGGAGGGCTCTTACCGGGAGCATTTGCGCAACATTGCCCGCAACATCACCGAACGCCCAAAGCCGGTGCGCATTGTGATGCTCTCGGGCCCCAGCAGCAGCGGCAAAACCACCACCGCCCATCTTCTCCGGGACTATCTGGGGGACTTTGGGGTGCGGGCAGTGATTATCTCTCTGGACGATTTCTATCTGGGCCGGGAGCTGGCCCCCCTGCTCCCCGACGGCTCCCGGGACTTTGAGACCGTGAACGCCCTGGATGTGGAGCGGATTCGGGAGACCCTGAAAAACGTGGTGGGCTCGGGAGAATTTACCGTGCCCCGCTACAGCTTTGCCCTGGGCCGGGCGGAGGGGCCGGACCAGGAGTACCGCCTTGCCCCCGGGGACCTGGCCATTGTGGAGGGCATCCACGGGCTGAACCCCATCTTTACCCGGGACCTGCCGGAGGACGTCTGTCTGAAGCTGTATGTCAGCGTCAAGCAGCAGATCAAGGACGCCAACGGCGAGGTGCTCTCCCCCTGGTCCCTGCGGCTGGTGCGGCGCATTGTCCGGGACATCCAATTCCGGGGCTCCACTGCTGAAAACACCCTGCACATGTGGGCCCAGGTGGTGGAGGGGGAGAACCGCTACATCCGCCCCTACCGCATCAGCGCCGACTATACGGTGAACTCCATTCACATCTACGAGCCTTGCGTGCTGCGCACCGTGGCCATTCCCCTGCTGCGGGCCATTGCGGCGGACGATCTCCACTACAAAAAGGCCCGGGACCTGGAATCCCGGCTCATGCGCTTTGAGCCGATAGATCCGGCGCTGGTGCCAAATGGCTCTATGCTGCGGGAGTTTTTGGGCAAGGCCTGAGGCTCCAGCCGCGCTGTTTTTCAAACCAGCGGACACAAAAAAAGCAGGAGCCCTCTGGCTCCTGCCTCTTTTTATGTCTGCTTACTCCTGGTCCTGATGGGTCTCCGGCTGCTCCTCGGGCTGGGGCGCGGGCTCCTCAGAGGCCTCCGCCTCAATGATCAGCTTCGCCCCGCAGGCGCTGCAAAAAGCCGCAGTGTTGCTGCACTGCTTGCCGCAGCCAGGGCACACCACCTTGTTCTGCTTGTCGTTAAGCTCCTTGGCAATGGCGGCGGCCTGGGCTTTCAGCTCGTCGATCTCCGTCATCTTGCCCACAGCCTCCGGGTCTCCGGCCAGGGCCTCCCGGCAGCTGTCGTACACATACTGCCCCAGGGTCTCATAGCGCTTGGTGAGCTCCGCGTTCACCTCAGCGGCGCCAATGCGCAGCTTGGAGACGTCCACCAGCTGGCCGGCCTTGCGGCCTACAGCCTCGGCGGCGGATTTCGCGTTTATGACCACATCATCAAAAATGCTCATGCAATGATCCTCCTATTCTTGGGGCGTCCCCGCCCTCATTTGATATATCCATTATACCAAGCTCCAAGGGGAAAGTAAAGCGCATTTCTCTTTCTAAATAATTAAAAATTCTTTACGCTTCTGTGAGCTTGTTCCGGCGCAATCGATCCCTGGGCTTTCAGACACATCCAGCGGAGAGCAAGGAGGAAACCCCAGAAAATGTGACGATTTCCCCCTTGTCCCCCAGGGCTCCCGGCTGAGTCTGCCGAAAAGACCCGGGCAGTATCCTCTCCCCGCAGGCTCTGGCCTTTACAGTCCGAAAAACTCCAACGCCCGCTGAATATACTTGTCCCAGAAGGGCCACTCATGGGTGTAGCCGGGGGCCTCCTCAAACATGGCGGGCAGGCCGATCTCCTGGGCATGGGCCTTGAAGGCCTTGTACTTCTCCCAAATCAGCTGGTCGGCCTCGCCGCAGCAGAAGTAGAGCTTGGGCAGCGTGCCCGCCTCCATCAGCTCCGGCAGGCGGTCCCACACATTGATGGGGGAGCTCACATAGCCCTCCAGGCCCCCGAAGTTCTCCACCAGGTTCTCTACCCGCTTGTTGAACAGCGCCGACCCCGGGACCTGGGAATTGCCGTCATATTTGGGGGCCTTCATCTGCTTCAGGTCTGTAGGGGCATTGGACAGGCTGGCGGCTCCCGCGAACTTCTCCGGGTGGCCGACCGCGTACTGCATGGCCCCGTTGCCCCCCATGGAGAGCCCGGCAATAAAGTTATCCTCCCGCTTGTCAGAGGCAGGGAACCAGTTCTGCACCAGGGGCATCAGCTCCTCGGTAAGGTAGTCCCAGGCATGGTAGCCGGTGGCAAACCCCGGCCAGTTCACATAGTTGGAGTTGCCCCCGCTGGGCATCACTACAATCAGGCTCCGCGCCGTGGCATAGCTCTCAATGTTGGACTTGCGCAGCCAGTCGGTGTAGTCCCCAAAGGTGCCGTGGAGCAGCCAGAGCACCTTATATTTCTCCCCGCCGGCATAAAACTGGGCCGGGGTCTTGTCCCAGGGCTTGTCGGGCAGAATCACGTTCACATCCGTGTTGTTGCCCAGATATTGGCTTTGAAAGTTCAGATGCACCAACGACATACCGCTTCCTCCTTACAGGGAGGCCAGAGCCGCGCTCAGGTCTTCCAGAATGTCCTCCACATTTTCCAGGCCCACCGAGAAGCGGATCATGCCCCCGTCGATGCCCGCCGCAGCCAGCTGCTGGTCGGTGAGCTGCCGGTGGGTCTCGCTGGCCGGGTGCAGCACACAGGTGCGGATGTCCGCCACATGGACCTCGTTGCTGGCCAGCTTCAGGCCGTCCATAAATTTCGCGGCAGCGGGCCGCCCCCCCTTGATGATGAAGGAGATGACCCCGCTGCACCCCTTCAGGTACTTCTGGGCCAGGGCATAGTCCGGGCTGGAGGGCAGGCCGGGGTAGCTGACGCTCTCCACATGAGGGTCGCTCTCCAGGAACTTCGCCACAGTCAGGGCGTTCTCACAATACTGCTTCATGCGCACAGGCAGGGTCTCCAGGCCCAGGTTCAGCAAAAACGCCGAGTGGGCCGCAGGGTACACCCCAAAGTCCCGCATCAGCTGCATCCGGGCCTTGATGATGTAGGCCATGTTCCCATACTGTTGGGTGTAAGAGACGCCGTGGTAGGACTCGTCCGGCTCAGTCAGCTCCGGGAACTTCCCGTTGGTCCAGTCAAACCTGCCGCTGTCCACAATCACGCCCCCCACCTGCACCGCGTGGCCGTCCATGTATTTGCTGGTGGAGTGGATGACAATGTCCGCGCCGAACTGGAAGGGCTTGCACAGCACCGGCGTGGCAAAGGTGTTGTCCACAATCAGGGGGACCCCCATCTGGTGGGCAATCCCCGCAAAACGCGCAATGTCCAGCACCTTCAGGGCGGGGTTGGCAATAGTCTCGCCAAAAACCAGCTTGGTGTTGGGCTTGAACGCCGCCTTAATCTCCTCGTCGCTGCTGTTGCCGTCCACATAGATGCACTCAATGCCCAGCTTCTTCAGGGTAAAGCTGAACAGGTTGATGGTGCCCCCATAGATGGTGGGCAGGCTGACAATGCTGTCCCCTGCCGAGCAGATGTTGAGAATGGACAGCAGGCTCGCCGCCTGGCCGGAGGTGGTGCACATGGCTCCCACGCCCCCCTCCAGGTCGGCAATCTTGTCCTCTACCGCCATAACGGTGGGGTTGCCGAACCGGGAATAGCACAGCCCCCGGGTGGGGTCGTCGAAAATCGCGGCCACCTCTGCGGCGGAATCGTACACATAGGTGGTGCTTTGTACAATGGGCAGCACCCGGGGCTCTCCGTTGCCCGGGGTGTAGCCGGAGTGCAGGCATTTGGTCTCGTCTCTCATTTGGCTTTTCTCCTTATGCTCAGTCTTCGCTTACATGGCCGGAGCTTATGCCCTGGGTCACATCCCCCAGGGGTAGCCACTCCAGGGCCTTCAGGATATACTCGTCCCAGAACGTCCAGTCATGTCCGCCGGGGCCCTCCTGCCAGGTCACGTCATAGCCCAGCTCCATCAGTTTGTCCCGGAAGGTATGGTTGGGCTTTATAAGGTCATCCTCGGTGCCGCAGGCCAGATAGAACCTGGGCTTGTCCTCCCGCCCGGCCTGCTTTTCCGCCAGGGCGGTGTAGTCGTTCTCTCCGCCCAGCACCTTTGTAAGGTCCCCGAACACCGACTCGTAATATCCCCGGTTGGTCATGAGGAAATCCGTGTACTCCGCGTTCAGGTTCTGCTCGTTGAGCACCAATGCCGCCGAGAGCCCCACTATATGCCCGAAGGTCTCCGGGTGCTGCAGGCCGTTCACAATGGCCCCGAAGCCGCCCATGGAGAGCCCGCCGATGAAGGTGTCCTCCCGCTTTCTTGAGAGGGGGAAGCTCCTGCGGGTGAACTCTATGAGGTCCTTGGAGATGAAGGAGCCGTACAGGGCGCTGGTCTTCCGGTTGTCCACATAAAAGCTGTTGTCGCCGCTGGGCATCACCACAGCCAGGTTGCGGGCCTCGGCCCAGCTTTGCAGCCGGGTGCCGCTGACCCAGTCGGTATAGTTGCCGAAAATGCCGTGGAGCAGATACAGGGTCTTGAAGGGCTTTGCCTCAGGCTCAGGCTGGCCGGGGAACACGATTTTGTCTGTGGGCAGCACCACCTGAATGGGCACGGTGCGCATCAAAGACTTGGACATGAAATTGCACTGAATAAGCGCCATAAAGATTCTCCTTTTCTATTTTTGAGAAACGCGCAAGCAGAGTCAGAAAGGGTTTCAAAGGGCTGGCTCCCTTGGACATGATCTAGAGTCTGTTTTAAAACTCCGAAACGCCGTCTATTTTGCCCCAAAACGGTGCTTTCTGCGTCAAAAATCCTCGAAAGGCGGCAAGCCTTTCTTGCGGTTTTTTCCTTGAAAGCCCTCGTTTTGGGACAAAAATCCGACATTTCTCCGGTTTTCAAACAGACTCTAGCCCCGGGTTTCCTCGGTACACTCCACCGCCGGCGGTCATAATACTGTCAGACGCTGAAAGCCTCCCGGCGGGGCTGCTTTTCTTACCGCAGGCTTTTCTGTCTCCTGTAAAGCACGGGGGTGTCAGACTGTTTCGGGTGGGAATGCGGCCTTGGGCCCCTTTGTCTGCGGCCTTTGGCCTCTGGCGGCTCAGGGCTTTGCCCTGAGAACCCACCAGAGGGGCCTGTCCCTCCGGACTCCCATCGCCGCGCTCTCCTTGTCCTTGATATCCTTTTGTTATCCTTGCAAGCCTTTCAGGGATTCCTGGATATGCTTGACATTTTCCCGCAGCTTCTCGCAGTTGGCGCGCACGCCCTCCACCACGTCCGCCGGGGCCTTGGACATGAATTTCTCATTGCTCAGTTTGGCCTCCGCCCGTTCCAGCTGGCCCAGCTGGGCCTTCAGCTCCTTCTCCAGCCGGGCAAGCTCCGCGTCCCGGTCAATCAGGTCTTCCAGCGGCAGATAGGACCGGGCCCCGGTAGTCACCATGGTCACAGCCCCCTTGGGGACCTCCATGCTCTCTCCCACCTCTACGCCGCTGCAGCCGGCCAGCCGCTGAATGGCCTCCGCCTCCGCCTGATACAACGCCGGGTCCTTGGTCTCAATGTGCAGCTGGGCCTTGCGGGAGGGCGGCACGTTCATCTCGCTGCGCCGGGTGCGGATGGCGGTAATCAGCTCCATCACCCGCTCCATGCCCGCGGCCTCCTCCGGGAACCGCAGCGCCGGGTCGAACACCGGCCAGGGGGCCACAATCAAGGCCTCGCCCTGGTGGGGCAGGCTCTGCCAGATGGTCTCGGTGACAAAGGGCATAAAGGGATGCAGCAGCTTCATGGCGCCGCTCATCACCCACACCAGCACCTGCCGGGCGTTCTGGGCAGCGTCCTCCTGGTTCAGCCGCAGCTTGGCCAGCTCAATATACCAGTCGCAGAAATCGCCCCAGATGAAGTCGTACACCTTCTGCACCGCCACGCCCAGCTCAAAGCGTTCCAGGTTCTCGGTCATCTCCCGGGCCACCTGGTTAAAGCGGTTGACAATCCACTTGTCCTCCAGGCTCAGGCTGGCGGGCAGGGCGCAGGGCACGTCCTTGCCCTCAATATTCATAAGAATAAACCGGGCGGCGTTCCACAGCTTATTGGCAAAGTTCCGGCTGGCGGCCACCTTCTCGTCCGAGTACCGGGTGTCGTTGCCCGGGCTGGTGCCTGTGATGATGGTCAGCCGCAGAGCGTCGGCCCCGTACTTGTCAATCACCTCCACCGGGTCCACTCCGTTGCCCAAAGACTTGGACATCTTCCGGCCCTGGGCGTCCCGCACCAGGCCGTGGAGCAGCACCGTGTCAAAGGGGGGCTCCCCCATCTGCTCAATGCCGGAGAAGATCATCCGGGCCACCCAGAAGAAGATGATGTCATAGCCCGTCACCAGGGTGTTGGTGGGGTAAAAATACTCCAAATCCTCGGTCTTGTCCGGCCAGCCCAGAGTGGAGAAGGGCCACAGCGCCGAGCTGAACCAGGTGTCCAGGGTGTCCTCATCCTGACGCAGGGGCTTGCCGCACTTGGGGCACACCGTCAGGTCCTCCTCACTGACAAAGGTCTCCCCGCAATCGTCGCAGTACCAGGCGGGGATGCGGTGCCCCCACCAGATCTGCCGGGAGATGCACCAGTCCTTGATGTTCTCCATCCAGTTATAGTAGACCTTCTCCATGCGCTCGGGGATGATCCTGACCTTCTTCTCCCGCACGGCGGCAATGGCGGGCTTTGCCATAGACTCCATTTTAACAAACCACTGGGTGGACACCCGGGGCTCTACCGAGGTATGGCAGCGGTGGCAGGCCCCCACATTGTGCTTGATGGGCTCTACCTTGATGAGATAGCCCCCCTCTTCCAGGTCCTTCACAATCTGCCTGCGGGCCTCCTGCATGGACATGCCCTGATACCTGCCGCCGTTCTCGTTGATGTTCCCCGCCTCGTCCATAATGGTGATAACGGGCAGGCCATGGCGCTGGCCCACCAAAAAGTCGTTGGGGTCGTGGGCCGGGGTAATCTTCACCACGCCGGTGCCAAAGTCCATTTCCACATACTCGTCGGCCACCACGGGAATCTCCTTGTCCACCAGAGGCAGAATCACATTTTTCCCCACAATGTCCTTATATCGCGGGTCCTCCGGGTGCACGGCAATGGCCGTGTCCCCCAGCATGGTCTCGGGCCGGGTGGTGGCCAGCTCCACATAGCCTGTGCCGTCGGCCAGGGGGTAGCGCAGATGCCAGAAGGAGCCCTCCTTCTCCTCAAACTCCACCTCCGCGTCGGAAAGAGCCGTGCCGCAGTGGGCGCACCAGTTGATCATCCGCTCTCCCCGGTAGATAAGGCCCTTTTCATACAGCTTGACGAACACATGGCGAACTGCCCGGCTGCAGCCCTCGTCCAGGGTAAAACGCTGGCGCTCCCAGTCTGCGGAGGAGCCCAGCAGCTTCAGCTGCTCGGTGATGCGCCCGCCGTACTTCTCGTTCCACTGCCAGGCCCGCTCCATATACTTCTCCCGGCCCATGCCCTCCTTGGTGAGGCCTTCCTTTCTCAGGGCCTCCACAATCTTCACCTCTGTGGCCAGGGCCGCGTGGTCGGTGCCGGGCAGCCACAGGGCGCTGTAGCCCTGCATCCGCTTCCACCGGATGAGCACGTCCTGGGTGGTCATGGTCATGGCGTGGCCCACATGCAGCTGGTCGGTGACATTGGGCGGGGGCATCATAATGGTATAGGGCTTCTTGGCTTTGTCTGCCTCAGCGTGAAAATACCCGCCCTCGCGCCAGAGCCGGTAGATATCCTTCTCCACGGCCTGGGGCTCGTAGGCCTTTGAAAACAACTCATTCATACAGGTTCATTCCTTATTTTGTAATATTCTCCAGCTCATGGTCAAGCACGGCCGGTATACTGGGCGTAGGCCGCAAAAATTGTGGCCGCCTCGCTGCGCACCGTACCCTTCTGGGGGTTCACCTTGCCCATATTGTCGCCGCTGATCAGCCCGGCCTCCCGGCAGGCATACACCTGATACCGGGCCCAGGGAGCGATCTGGTAATCGTCGGCAAAGAAGGAGCCGATATCCCCGCTGTTGAGCCCCAGGGCATTATACAGCACCACGCAGATCTCCTGCTTGGTAATGGTGGCGTTGGGCCGGAAGCGGCCCCGGTTGTCGCCGCTCATCATGCCGGACTGCTTGGCCCAGTTGGCCGCGGCAGCATACCACTGGTTGGCCGGCACGTCAGAAAAAGCGGACTTGCCCTTATAGGGGGTCAGGTCCACCCCCAGGGCGCTGGCCATAACAGCGGCGAACTGCGCCCGGGTAAAGGCCCCGTTGGGGGTAAACCGGCCCTGGTTGCCCGTAAAGTACCCCAGCTCAGACACGGTCTCCACCTTGTCGTAGAACCAGGCGTCCCGGGGCACGTCGCTATAGCGCAGGGGCGGGTACTCGCGGCCCAGATACACATAGGCCTTGGTGTTCTTTTTGGGGTATTTTGCGCCGCCCAGGCTCACGCCGGACTCGGTAAAGGGGTCCTGCTCCACATGAGAGGGCTCCTTGCTGTACACATGGCCCGCCACCACGGTCTGAGAACCCACAAGGAAGTAGTCCCAGTCCAGCACCGCGCTGCCGTCGTCCCAGGTCAGGTCCACATTATACCACAGCCCGTCGTCCATCTTCACATTGTTCCACATATGGGTGGGGCTGATCACGCACACGCAGGGGACGCCCATTTCGTCCAGCACCATTTTCAGGGCCTTGGCATACCCGTCGCACACCGGGTCGTAGGCGTCGTTGGGGATGAGGGCGCTGTAGGCAACATGGGCGTATTTCTCGTTGGGCGAGCCCAACATGCTGTGGCCGTACTGGTTCTGCTGGGCCAGAATGTCATGAGCTGCCTTGACCCTGGAGTAGGTGTCCGGCTCCCGCATGGCCTGCCGGGCAATGTCCCGGGCCGCGGCCAGCATTTGGGTCTGCATGGTCTTCTCCTGGCCGTTAAAGGGCATCTCCATCTGGTAAGAGGCGCTTTCTACCGTGCCCACCCCCCGGCTGACCCGGAAGGTCATGGCGGTCCACACGCCCCCATGGAGCCACACCATGTCCGGCCGGTCCAAGCGCAGGGCCACCACAGCGGCCTGCATATCGTTCTGCAACGCGTCATACAGGGCCTTGCCTGCGCCTGTGGGGGTAAAGGTGCTGCCAAAAACAGTGCCTGCCACCTTCTGCCCCTGAATGCCTGCAATGGACACCTCCACCTCATGGCCGGAGGCGCTGAGGAAACGGTCTACCGAAATGTTCTGCAAGGCGTTATAGCAGTTTTTCTGCCGGGCGCTCAGGCGGCTGTACATAGAGCCGTCTACATTGGCGTTGGACGCGCTGAAATACTCCGAGCTGTCAATAAGGCCCGTGCCTTGGCCCACCTCCATTGCCTCGCTGGAGACTATAACCTCAAATTCTGCGGCGCCATCCTCCGGGTCCGCCTCCACAGCCTCCGGGGGGGCGCTGTCTACCGGGTACTCGCCGACAGTGGCGGAAGCCGTGGCGGCCGGCGCCAACGGGACCCAAAAGGCGACGAGCAGCGCCAGCATGGCCGCGGCAAACTTCTGGTAGAGCTTGAATTGACAAGACATGATGTTCCCTCCTGTTTTGAAATATCTACCTATATTATCTCTCAAACTCCCTCCAATGTCAAGCATGAGGCCAAGTCAGTTTTCCGTCTCCGTTTCCGGGGCAGGCCGGCAGAGAAATCCCCCTAAAATATGAACATGCCGTTAACAAGCTGTGAATTCTGGAAATAGGCTTGCAAAAAGTCCAAAGCTGTGATAAAATGTAACTAATTTGTAATCTCTTTCACAAGCTCAGCCTGCACAAATCATTTCTAACGAATTTGAGAGGTATATTTATGATGACGACGCATATACGCAAGCCCGCCCGGTTGGGAAAAAGGACCTTCAGCCTGCTTCTGGCCGTCCTGCTGTTCAGCCTCTGCCTGCCCGGCTGGGGCCCCAGGGCAAGCGCCGCGGGCGTTCCCACCAGCCTGGGGCTGGCCCAGCACGGCATCAACGCCTATAACGAGGGCTGGGAGTACTCCTACGGCGGCAAGGGCGAGACCGTAAACGGCGTGCGGGTCTCTGACTGCGCGGGCCTCATCTATGCCTACTTCTCTGACCTGGGAGTGGGCGGCTGCATGGGCGGAGCCACGGCCCAGGCCACCCAAAACTGCATCCTCACCGGCAGCATGGAGGAGGGCCTCCCCCGCATCCACGGCCTGGCCCTGACCATTCTGGAGCCCGGCGCCACAGACGACTACAGCCATATCGGCATTTACATCGGCGGCGAGGAGTCCTGCGAAAACTCCGACTACGGCACCAACATGGTGCGGGGCTCCATCTGGCGGCGCAGCTGGACCACCTGGCATCTGTTCGACAACGGCGTGCGCTACCCCCGCTCCGGCTGGTATGAGTTTGACGGCGGCATGGTGCACTACACCAATTATGAGTATGACGTGAACACCACCATTGACGGCTACCCCATTGGCGCGGACGGCTTTGCCCAGCTCTCTGACGGAGCCCGGGCCCCGGTGGACAGCTCCATGGTCTCCACAGAGTATGTCTCTGCCGAGGAGGTGCGCAGCTGGCTGGTGACCAACGGCTGGAACGGCGGCAACGACTTTGACTACAATGCCAAGGTCTCCGCCAACTCCATCAACCTGCGCGCCGAGCCCAGCACCGGCTCTCAGGTGGTTGCCGTCCTCTCCAAGGGCGCCCGGCTGCATATTGACGGCCCTGCTGTAGAGGGCTCCCCTGTTACCGCCTCCGGGGCCACCTCCTCCCTGTGGTATCCGGTCACCACCAGCCACGGGCAGACAGGCTATGTGTCCGCCATCCTCATTGAGCTGGTCATCTCCGCCCCCACCATCACCTGCGACGGCGAAAGCGTCTCCATGGACGCCGGCGGCTATACGGACTCCATCTACTACACCACCGACTGCACAGACCCCACAGAGGACAGCGAGCCCTATGTGCTCCCGGTCTACCAGCTGGGCTGCACCTATAAGGCCGCGGTGATCCAGGACGGCATCGCGGGCCCTGTCACCACGGTTACGGTAACCAGCAACGGCAGCATGTTCACCGACTATACATACAAAAACTGGTTTGCCACTCATGTGGACAAGGCTGTGGGCATGGGCCTGTTCGGCGGCGTGGGCAACAACTGCTTTGGCCCCAACAACATTCTCACCCGGTCTCAGCTCATCAAGGTTCTGGGCAACATGAGCGGCGAGGATGTGAAGAAGTACGACTTTTCCAATGTCCCCGCCTTCTCCGATGTGCCTGCCAACGCCTTCTACTACCACGATCTGGCCTGGGCGGTCCAGGCTGGCATTGTGTCCCCGGGCGAGCAGTTCAATCCCAACGCCGCGGTTCCCCGGGAGCAGTTCTGCGTGATGCTCAACAGCTTTGCCAGCTACCTGGGCGTGGAGCTGGACGGCAGCCGGGACAATGCTTTTGCCGACGACGGCAAAATCAGCAGCTGGGCCAAGGATTCTGTTTACCGCATCCGCAACGCGGGGGTAATCAGCGGCACTGGCAACAATCTGGTTGACCCCAAGGGGACAAGCACCCGGGCCACTGCCTGCACCATGCTGGTGAGCTTCTATCAGAAAGTGGTCTCTTTGGTGGACACCAGCGGCAGCAACCGGCCCGCTGGCAAGGACTGACTTCCCTCCTTCTGTCTGACATAAAATAACCAACGGCCCGGAGATATGTGGTCTCCGGGCCGTTTTCTGCGCTTACTTCTTCTCCACCGGCAGCAGCGGTTTCTCCGGCGCTCCTCATGGTCAGCCCACAGATACAGCGCCTCCCCCTCCCTCTGCCGGCAGCCGGAGGCACCAATCGTCGAATATCTCCCCGAACATCCGGGAAACTCCTCCCAAACCACGCCGCCGGGCTGAGAGCGGAACACCGCGCAGGTCCCTCCCTGCAGGTCCACCTGCTCCAAAGACTGGGCCTTCTGCACCTTTTCCGCCTCACGGGCGATCCAATCACTATAACTGAAAAACCGCGCAAATCCGTCTACCCTCAGCCCAGCCAACCGGGCCGCTCCAGGCCGGTCTGCCTCCCCTGTCAGCCCGGCCTCCATGTGGGCCCCGCAGGGTTCAGCCCTTGTCCCAAAGCTCGGCTTATCTTCTTATTACAGCAGTCCCTCGCCTGTGCCCCCCGGCATTTTGCGGACAGAAACAGCCGCTTGCGCAAACAAAAACCGCCCAGGCAGTACGCCGGGCGGTTTCAACATATATTTACTTTCTACTCCCCAATATACTCCGTATGGTATACTTCCTCGTTTTGCTCATAGAGCCCTGTCAAGGGCAGTTCCGCCTGGGTGAAGAGAACCACCCTGTCCTCAGCGGCAAGAGCCTGTATGCCCTTTTGCCTCAGCCGGCCCAAAGCGGCCCGGTCCAGCCGGTCCGCGATGAGCAGGCTCTCCGCCTCCAGGGCCAGCTGGCCGCAGCCCAGCTCCGGGCTGTACAGGGCCAGAGAATCCACCGCAGCCCGGCACAGGCCGTCCTTTGGGTCAATAAACCAGTGGCGCAGCCCGCCGTCCTCAAACACATAGCAGCGTCCCTCGTCCCGCTGGTTCAGGGGGAAGGTCCGCAGGCTCACCGCGTTCACCGGACTGTCAAAGGCGGTCTGAGCGGCAGTCACCGCCCGGTCCCCGGCCCAGTCATAAAGACTGAAAACCTGCTGCCCAATGGGCAGGCCCAGGGTCCGGGTACAGCCGTCATAGCTGGACAGCATTCCGCTGTCCAAGCCCCGAGCCGCCAGCTCCTCTGCCATGTAGTCCGCCAAAAAGGCCGTGCGCAGCCAACCCAGGTCTACATAACAGGCCCTGTCCACGCCCTCGGCATAGGCCCGGTACTCCTCCGACACTCGCAGACGCACCCGGTTCTCCCCCAGCAGCTCCACCTGCACATGCTCCGGCTGACGGGCAAACCCGGCCAGCTCCTGGCAAAAGGTCTGGATTTCCTGGCTCTGAAAGGGGTCCAGCTCCCGGGCCTCTCCATCGGTCTGGCAGAAGAACAGGTCGTTATACACCGAGTACAGGGGGCCCAGATAGAGCGCCCGGCTGCCCTGGGCCTCCGCCTGCTCCAACACCAGATAAAGAGCCGGGTCCACGGCAACCTCCTCATTGGGGTGGCTGTTCAGATAGTACAAATTGTGGCTGACGCCCAGGTCATCCGGGTCGTCAAAGCCCTCCGCCGTGGTGAACAGCCGGTAGGCCCGCACCGCGATTTGGTTGTAGGCGGCGCGCACCGAGCGAAGCTCCTGAGTAGGGTCCCGGCCATTCTGTCCCAGCAGATAGTTCAGGGTGAATTCGCCGCCGCAGCTTTTCTCCTCCACTGTCACCGAAACGGTGGTCCAGCCTGGCTCTGCGCTGAGCCACTGGGACACGCCAAAGGTCAGCGCGCCCACGCCCACGGCAAGGCAGAGAATAAACGCCCCGATCCGCAAGCCCATGTGCTTTCCGTCCAGGCTGACCTTCTCCACAGGAGGGAGGGCCTGCGGGAGCCGTTCCTTGGCCTGCCGCCCCATCAGAGGGTCGCGGCAATCAGCAGGAAGATCAGGAACAACACCACGATTATGCCAATGATGCAGAACCCGGCGATAGCACCCTTCTTGCAGGCCTTATAATTGCGGATATAATTTTTCTTCTTGAACACCAGTGCGCCGATTATGCCCAGCACGGGAAGCAGCAGGGACAAAATCAGATAGATGATATTGCCCGTGTCGTGGCGGGGCGCGGAGAGGATGGCGCTGGTGTCAATCTGCTCCTCCTCTTCCTTCTCCACAGGCTGGCCCTCCTCCCGGATGGTGATGGACTTCATGGGCACGCCCTTCTCCCGAATGGCCCGGTACTCCTCCAGCTCCTTCTTGCTGCCGTAGACAAAATGGTTGCTGCCAATGTCCACCAGCTCCGGCGTTTCACCGCTGTAGTCATGCATAGAGGGGTCATAGGTAAACAGCACCTTGTTCTTCTCCAGCTTGGGGTCGGGAATGGGAATGGCGGAGATCAGCGACCGGGTATAGGGGTGCAGCGGGAAGTTGAACAGCTCCTCCGCCTCGGCGATCTCCACGATTTTTCCCTTGTAGATAACGCCGATCCGGTCAGAAATAAAACGGACAATAGACAGGTCGTGGGCAATAAACAGATAGGTCACGTCCCGCTCCTGCTGGAATTTTTTCAGCAGGTTCAGCACCTGGGCGCGAATGGATACGTCCAGGGCCGAGATAGGCTCGTCGGCCACCACCAGCTCCGGCTCCATGACCATGGCCCGGGCCAGACCAATGCGCTGGCGCTGGCCGCCAGAAAACTCGTGGGGATAGCGGGTCAGATGCTCGGGGAGCAGACCCACCTCGTTGATCATGTTCTTCACCTTCTCCACCCGGTCCGCCTCGTTCTCGAACAGGTGGAAATTGTAAAGGCCCTCGCTGACAATGTAGTCCACCGTAGCCCGCTCGTTCAAAGACGCGGCCGGGTCCTGGAACACCATCTGAATGTTGCGGATGACCTCCCGGTCCAGAGAGCGGGGGATCTTGCCGGAAATCTTCACGCCCTTGTACTGAATCTCGCCGGCGGCGCAGGGGTTAACCCGAATCACCGCCCGGCCGATGGTGGTTTTGCCCGAGCCGGACTCGCCCACCAGAGAGAAGGTCTCACCCTTGTAAATGTCAAAGGAGGCGTTCTGAACGGCCTTAACCGCCTTGTCTCCCTTGCCAAAGCTGATGTCCACATTGCGGATGGACAGCAGCACCTCCCGGCCGGTTTTGGGGTCAATGGGGCCGTGTTCGGGCAGATGCCGCGCCTTGGCGCCGCTGTTTTCTGTTGTTGTAAGCATACTTCTGCCCTCCTATATATTGAAAGCTTGCATAAGCTTCTCATGAATATCCTGAATCATCTCAGGCTTCTCAATTTTGGGCGCACGGGGGTCCAGCAGCCAGGTTTTGGCAAAGTGGGTCTCCGTTACCGGGAACATGGGCGGCTCCATCAGGGTATCCAGCTTCAAACAGTAGGGATTGCGGGGGGCAAAGGGGTCGCCCACAATCTGGTTATACAGCGAGGGCGGCGTGCCGGTGATGGAGTAGAGCTTGGTGTTCCGCTGAGCCAGCTGAGGCAGACTGCTGAGCAGCGCCCAGGTGTAGGGATGGCGGGGGTCGTAGAAGACCTCCTCCACCTGGCCCAGCTCCACAATCTGACCGGCGTAAAGCACAGCCACCCGGTCGGCCACATTGGCCACCACACCCAGGTCGTGGGTGATGAACACAATGGTATAGTTGAACTCCCTCTGCAGGTCCTTCAGCAGCTTGATGATCTGGGCCTGAATGGTCACGTCCAGAGCCGTGGTGGGCTCGTCGCAGATAAGAATTTTCGGCTGGCAGGACAGGGCAATGGCAATCACAATGCGCTGGCGCATACCGCCGGAATACTGGAAGGGATAGTCGTCAAACCGGGCCTCGGCATTGGGAATGCCCACCTTGTGCATCAGCTCAATGGCACGGGCGCGGGCCTCGGCCTCGGTGCAGTTCTGGTGCTTGAGGATAATGGAGGTAATCTGCTTGCCAATGGTGATAATGGGGTTCAAAGAGGTCATGGGGTCCTGGAACACCGTGGCAATGCGCCGGCCCCGAATCTGGCCCCAGTCTCCGGCAAACTTCACGTTGGCCAGGTTCAGCACGCAGGTGCCGTGCAGGGCGTCGGCGGTCTCGTCCAGATACCGCACCCGGAACACCACCTGGTCAAAAATCTGGTCGCTCATGGGGTCCTCCCCCAGCTCCATGGCCTTTTTGACCACCTTAAGCAGCCCCCGGATGAGCTGCACCCGCCGGTGGAAGGGATAGCGGCCCACCGAGAGGTAAATCTCCTTAGCCAGCACCTCGTTGCGCTTTTTGGCCTGCTGACTGGGCTCCGGGGCGGTCTCCTTGGCATACTGGGCCTTCAGGGCCTCCATGCGCTTGTTATAGCCGGCATTATAGGCTCCATCGTTTTTCACAGCGGCGGCATTGGCCTTTACCTTTGCCTGAAACTCCTTCTCGGTCCGTTTAATCTCATTTTCCAGGCCCTTAATCTCCCGGCTCAGCTCCTTGATGCGGGCCTTGTCAGACCTGCTGTCCAGGGTCTGACGCAGGTTAAAGCTCTCCGCCCGCTTAAACTGCAAATCCTGGACCTTCTCCTCATGGGCCTGCCGCTCCTCCTCGCTGACGGACATTTTCCGCTTGCGCTCGGCCTTCAGCTCCACCATTTTCCGGAAGGTCTCCGCGCCGGGCTCCAAGCGGGAATACCCGTCCAGCTTCTTCTGCACATTGGCAATGGTGCTGCGGGCTGTGCCGCCCAGCCGCACATGGGTGTCCGCCAGCTCGTCGTCATTGAAAATAATGCTACCATTGTCAATAAAGCCGTTGGAGTCCAGCATACCCGCGAAGGTCTTGGTGAACACCGACTTGCCGGAGCCGGACTCGCCCACAATGGCGATGGACTCGTTCTCATAAATATCCAGCGAGATGCCCCGGATGGCGGTGAGAATGCGGCCCCGCACCCGGAATTTGACCTCCAGGTCCTTGATGGACAGCAGGACCTTCCTGTCGTTTGTATAATTTTCCATGGAAAGCCCTCCCTTACATATGGGTCCTGGGGTCAGACGCGTCGCCCAGGTTCTGGCCGACCACATACAGCACCACAGTGATAATGGAGGCCACCGCCACCGGGCTCCAGAACTCAAACTGCCAGCCGGTGGTGACCATGGCGGACTCCGCCTCATAGATCAGTTTGCCCAAAGACATCTCGGAAAGGCCGATGCCGATATAGGACAGGAACACCTCGTAGGAGATGTAGGAGGGAATCTCTGTGGCGGCCTGGGTCACGATGACCGAGGTCATAAAGGGCAGGATGTTCCGCAGGGCAATGCGGAAAATGGAGGTGCCCAGGCACCGGGAGGCCAGGTTGTACTCCCGGTCCCGAATGATGATGACCTGGGTGCGGATAAAGTAGGCAATGCCCACCCAGCCGGTCACCGTCAGGGCGAACACCATGGTCCAGAAGCTGGCCGTAAGCACCAGCACCAGCACAGAGATCAGCAGCACATAGGGCACATTGGCAATAATGTTGTAAACGGCCATCATGAAAAAGTCGAACTTTTTCGAAAAGCCCCACACAGCCCCCAGCAGCACGCCAATGGTCATGTTGATCAAGGCGCAGATCAGAGCCAGGGAAATGGAGATTCTCGACCCCACCCAAATGGTGTCAAAGGTGGGCTCGCCAGAAGCGCCGGAGCCCAGAATCCAGCTGAGATGAAAGCCGAACTTCTCCAGCGCCGCCACAGGCATCAGGTGCTTGGCGGTGGCGTCGGTCAGGTTGGCGTAGCGGTCGTACTCAATCAGCGATGGGTACACATAGGCAAACAAGAAGATCACGCCCAGCAGACAAAGGACGATAATGTTAATCTTCTTTTTGAAGAACACCCGGAACACCGACTGCCAGTAAGAATACCGGGGTGCGGTGATTTTTTCGCTCTCTACATCGTTGTGGGTGACAAAGGAGAACAGCTCCTTCTCCGGCACACCCAGTCCCTTCAAATTGATCATTTCCTGATTCATCACTTCTGCCCCTCCTTTAACGCGCCTTGTCTGAGAACGAAATCCGCGGGTCCACCGTTGCCATCAGAATGTCGCCCAGAATAATGGACACCACCGACAGCAGGGCATAGAACAGGGTGACGCCCACAATAACCGAGTTATCGTAGAAGTTGATGGCCTGGGTAAGCAGGTTGCCCGCGCCGGGCACCACATACACCCGCTCGGTGATAATGGCGCCGGTCATGGCGAACAGCACGCTGCTCGGAATGCCGTGGACAATGGGGATCGCTGCGTTCTTGAAGATATGCTTGAAGAAAATCTCGTTCTCGTTCAGGCCGCCGGAGCGGGCGAACTTCACATAGTCCGAGTTCATCTGGTCGATCATATACCGGCGCAGCCATTTCATCATGTTGGCCACCGTGGGCAGCGCCAGCGACACAATGGGCAGCACATACATCAGCTTGCTGGTCGAGTTCATGTCAAAGGTGGTCGGCAGGCCAAAGGAGCCGCCCACTGCCTTGAACAGGAAGATATAGGCCAGCGAGGGCACCGCAATGATGAACACAATATAGATGGTGCCCAGCTTGTCCACCAGGCCGTCCTTGTGCCGGGCCATGAAAATGCCCAGGGGCAGGCCCAGCAGGTAGGCAAGCGCAGTAGCCAGAATGCCGATGACAAAGGAGTAGCCCATTTTGGACATGCCCGCCTTTTCGGTGACTACATTGGTGTAGTCGTCGTCAAAGCGGTTGGCCAGCACCTGGTTGCCCTCCCGCGAGCCCTGCAAAAAGGTGGCGGTGTGCAGGTCGTCCGCGCTCTCCTCCGAGTGGCCGGTGGGGTACAGGGTGGGCCGGGTGACATAGGAGCCCTGGCTCACCGTCATGGTCTCCAGCACGTCCTTGCCCTGGTTTACCGAGTAGGAGGTGCCCAGGGTGATGGTGACCAGATTCTGGTGAATATAGGGGAACTGGTTGTCGAAATAGAGAAGATACTTGTGCTTGGTGCCATTGCCCATAATGGCAGGCGAGAACTTCTCTCCCCCATACACCGGGTCGTGGGTGGTAAAGGTCAGCTCCCGGGGGCCAATGTCGATTTCATCGTCAATGGCATGAATGGTGTCGATGGTCACGATGCTGGTAAAATAACCCCACAGCCGCTGCGCCAAGGGCCGGTCTCTGGTGGCAAACAGCTGCTGCTGGCCGCCGCTGGCCAGCTTTCTCCGGGCGGTCACCGCGTTCAGGCGCACCACCTCAAAGCCCTGGCTCTCATAGGTCTCTGTGAATTTCTTCACATACTCCGCTGTCAGCTCGCTGTCGTCTTCGGCTTTGCGGCCAATGGCCACAGCCTCCTCCCGGGTAGCGTCGTCCACCTCGCCCTTGCGGTTCAGGTCGTTCATATAGTCCTGAAAGGTGACATAGTCCAAATACCCGTATTCCTGCCATTTACGCATGGCATACATGGTTTTTTGGTTGTTATTCAGCTTATGGTAGGTATCGTCCTGCTGAAAAACCAGCTGGCGGCTCAGCAGCGAATAGATCAGCACCATGACTATCGCCACCACAATGACGACAGAGACCAGGCCGAACAGAAGTCGTTTCAACAAATATTTTGCCATAATAATCTCATCTACTTTTTCATAGTATCATCTGCGATCTTCTTCCAGTGAAATTTTCAGAATATACAGAGATGGGGGATGAGGCACAACGCCCCATCGCCCACTCTCCATAAACGGCTTTGCGAAAAAAGCCCTCTATGCTCGGCCGGGCATGCCCGGCTTCTTTCTCAGTATGCGCTTGTTCAACAGCGCGGATTCATGAAACGGTACGTTTCATGTCAGCGGATTCCCACTGGGAATCCCGATTTTTTTAGAACAGACCCAGACACTTGGTCATGTAGCCGTTGTAGTCAGGCAGCATGGTGTCAATGTAAGAGCAGGGGTCCATAAAGTCGGGAGCCCAACCGGACAGGTCGAACGCGTCATAGTTCATCTGATAGCCGCGCTCCGGGTCATAACCGGTCCAGTACCAGATCTCTGTGCTCTCGCACTTCACCAGGTTGACGATGACCTTGCCGCCCAGAGCCGCTTCCACGCTCTGCTTGTAAGCCTGAGCCCTGTTGGTGCGGGTGCTGCTGGAGGCGTCGTAGGGCAGGTCCACCTGAATGGGGTTGCTCTCGTCCACGGTCACGCCCGCAGTAGCCAGCTCGGCAATGGCGATATCCAGCTGCTCGTTGGCGTTCTCCACATTGTACCAGCCGTCAAAGCCGTCGCCGGTGCCCTTGCCGTTCTCAGCAGAGGGGTCCTCTTTGTAGACGGTGATCTTCACGCCGTCCGCATCCAGCTGAGCCTGCATGATGGCGCCGTAGTCGGTGCCCGCCGGGAAGGTCACTTCCTCGCCGTTGATCTCAATGGTGGTGTCCTCGGTGAGAGAGACGAAGGTGGCGGGGGTGTAGCTGTTGCGCAGGCTCAAAGCGGCCAGGTCGTCGCCCACAGCCTGGGCGTTCCAGGTGACACGGTCAACAGACATGGCCAGAGCCAGACGGAAGTGGGAGTTGTTCATAGCGATATGAGTACGGGCAGCGTCCTCCTCGGTCTGGGGAGAGATAGCCTCGTTCTCGTTGCGGTCATTGTGCCACAGCACACGGTTCACGTTGAAGAAGTTCTGATAGGAAGTGGCGCCGGTAGAGGTGACATAGGCATAGTTGTCGAAGATGGTGGCGTCGTCGCCGGCAATCTTGTCCTTCTTGGCCAGCTCCAGGGTGGCGGTGCTAAGGCCGCACTGGTCGGTGACCTCGGCCTGCAGGTCGTTGTAGTTCTTGGTCACGTCGCTGCCGTCGTTGAACACCCGGCGCATGCTCTTCAGGGTGACATTCTCAGCGTCCCAGTAGGTGGGGTTGGCCTTGTACTCGATCACGTTGTTCTCCACCGCGCTGGTGACCAGGAAGGGACCGCAGTAGGCAATGTGGTCCGGGTCAGAGCCATAGAGATAGGTAGTTGCCTCGGTGTCGTATTCTTCGCCGAACTGACCGCCCTGAGAGGTGTAGTAGCTGCGGCACAGGGGCAGAGACAGGCCACAGTGGAGCATGGAGGTGAAGTAGGGCACGGGCTTCTGCAGGTGGTAGACCAGAGTGTAGTCGTCCGTGGCCTCAATGCCCACCTTGGAGAAGTCGGGCTCGTCGCCGGAGACATAGTCTTCAATGCCCTCGATTACGCCGTTGAACAGCACGTCCAGGCCAGAGCCGGAGTCGCACACATGCTGCAGGCCGGCAACCCAGTCGTCGGCAATCACGTCGGCAATCTCGCGGCCCTGAGAGTCCACCCACTTCACACCCTTGCGGATGTGGAAGGTGTAGGTCAGGCCGTCCTCAGACATCTCATAGCTCTCGGCCAGAGCGGGAATCTCCCGGTTCTCGCCGTCGAAGAACAGCAGGCTGTCCAGCTGGCCCAGAACAGGCACGGTGTCAGCAGCCTTGCTGGTGGCCATCATGTCCCAGGTGGTGGGCAGCTTGGTGAAGGTGGTGGTGTAGCTGTCCTTCATGGTGTAGCCCTTGCCGGTGAGATACTCAATAGCCGCCTTGCGGTACTCGCCGGTGCCCCGCTTCTCGTTGAGCAGGTCCTTCAGCGCGTCACGGTCCTCGGCCTTCAGAAGCTCCTTGGTGACAATGGAGTACTGATAGCGCTCGTTGTCAGAGCCCCAGCCGTTGGTGGTGGTAGAGCCGGGAGCGATGCGGCCGATGGCATACTGGCCGCCGTTGGCGGTGGTGGGCTGCATCACGCCGGCCTCCAGAAGCTTGGCCTCGCCCACAGCCTCCATGGCGTAGCGCTTGTTTACGTCCAGCACCTCGCTGGTGGCCTCCTTGTAGGCCTCATAGAACTCGCCCAGAGTATAGTTGTAATAATACTCAGAAACCTCATCGTAATCCTCGCTCTCGATGGAGGGAGGCGCCCAGGCGCCGGTCTCCTCCTCCTCGGGCTCGCTGGCGTCGTCGCCGCTCTCCTCAGAGCTGGCGTCCTCAGAGGAAGCCTCAGAGCTGGAACCCGCCTCGCTGCTGGGGGTGGAGCTGCCGCTGTCGCCGCCGCAGGCAGCCAGCACAGACACCAGCATGAGCGCGGCCAGCAGCACAGCCAAGGCACGCTTCATCGTCTTGTTCATGGTTACTCGTCCTTTCTGAAAATAAATATATGTTGATGCGGCGGGCCCATTGCCCGCCGCGCGCAACCGGATGGAATGACAGAAATGAACACTTTAAAAACAGGATATGAATTTCTTTCCATTCACGCATTTTTTCGATTGGATTCCTGCAATTTTCCGGCGCAGCGGCAGGCCGCGCTATGATTCCTCTTGGGAAAATGCACGATATCTTGTATTTAATTATACGCTGTGCGCTATCGTGTGTCAAGTTTTTTCTGTTGCAATCCCCCGATTTGAGAGATAAAGCCTCAAATAACAAAAACCCCCTCGCAATTTTGTGCACTTTTCCATGCGTGAAGGATGGAAGCCCAATTCCTGCATGAATTGTCACAAAGCATTCATTTTTTCGGCTTCCCCCCGCTGCTGCGGCAGCGCGTCAAAGGCATTCTCCGCCAGGGCCGCTTTACCCTGATATATAAGGATGGCCCCCGGCCTTCCCCGCAAAAAAAGGAGGTTGAAAAGCCAGAGGCCCTCTGGTATAATGGCCGCAGGCAGCTTTTGCCTGAATCCAATAAAGAAAGGAACGATAACATATGAAAGTCCGCACTGTCAGAACCGCCGCATTCTTCGGGAGGGCCGCAGGCGTCTGACCACTGGTCCTCCCGCACTTTCAAGGAGGAGCAAAATTTTGAGTAAGAAATCATTCAAGCAGCTAATCTCGTTCTACCGCCCCTACCGGGGCCTGTTTTTCGCCGACCTGCTGGCCGCTGCCATCGCCTCGGCGACCGCCCTGCTTCTGCCCCTGGGCGTGCGCCGCATTGCCGATAGCCTTTTGACCGGCGGCTCCGCCCGGGCCGCAGAGGTGCTGTGGGTAGGGGCAGGCCTGGCCGCGCTGGTAGGGCTTCGGGCCGGGTGCACCTACTTTTACGACTATCAGGGACACTATCTGGGGGCCAAAATCGAGCGGGATATGCGCGCCCAGATGTTCCGCCACTGTCAACAGCTGCCCTTCTCTTTTTACGACACCCACACTGTGGGCAGCCTTATGTCCCGCATTACCAGCGACACCCTGTCCCTGGCGGAGTTCTTTCACCATGTGCCCGAGGACCTTCTGCTCAACGGAATCCAGTTTTTGGGGGCCATGGCCATTCTTCTCACCATCCACTGGCAGACCACCCTGGTCATTCTGGCCTTTCTCCCCTTTATGACTGCCTATACCCTGCATTTCAACAAAAAAATGGGGGCCGCTATGGAGCAGGCAAAGGAGAGCCTGGCCAGCATCAACGCCCAGGCCGAGGACTCCCTCTCGGGCATCCGGGTGGTGCAGTCCTTTGCCAACGAGGCGGTGGAGGAGGAGAAGTTCTCCCGCCAAAACCAGCGTTTTCTGGAAAACCGCCGGGTGGACTACCTGAGCCAATGCCAGCTTTACTGCGGCATGGACGCCTTCGCCGCGCTGATTCCCATTGCGGTGGTGGCCTTCGGCGGGCTGGCTATTCTGCGGGGCGCCATGAGCCTGCCCGACCTGCTGGCGTTTCTGCTGTACATCGGCTATTTTACCGGGCCGGTGCAGAGCCTGGTGAACACCAGCCGGCTGCTGCAAGAGGGCCGCGCCAGCTTCCGGCGCTACCAGGAGCTGATGAAAACCGAGCCCGCCGTACAGGACTGCCCGGACGCCCGGGAGCCCGAGCAGGTGAAGGGCCGGGTGGAGTTCCGGCAGGTATACTTCCGCTATGGCGGCGAGGACGCGGTGCTCCGGGGCCTGAGCCTGACCATAGAGGCCGGGGAGTATGTGGCCCTGGTGGGGGCCTCCGGCGTGGGTAAGACCACCCTCAGCTCCCTCATCCCCCGGTTCTACGAGCCCCAGAAGGGACAGATTCTGCTGGACGGCGTACCGGTGGAGAAGCTGACCTTAAAGGGCCTGCGCAGAAACGTGGGTATTGTGCAGCAGGACGTGTATCTGTTCACCGGCACCGTGGCGGAGAACATTGCCTATGGCCGCCCGGGGGCCAGCCGGGCGGAGATTATTGCCGCAGCCAAGCAGGCCGGGGCCCATGACTTTATCCAGCAGCTCCCCGGGGGCTATGACGCGGACGTGGGCCCCCACGGCGTGCGGCTGTCCGGGGGCCAGCAGCAAAGGCTCTCCATTGCCCGGGTGTTCCTGAAGGACCCGCCGGTGCTGATTTTTGACGAGGCCACCAGCGCGCTGGACGCCCACAGCGAAAAGCTGGTGCAGCGTTCCTTAGAGCAGCTGGCCCGGCGGCGCACCACGCTGGTCATTGCCCACCGGCTCTCTACCGTGCGGGAGGCCGGGCGCATTCTGGTGCTGGACGAGCAGGGCATCTGCGAGGAGGGCTCCCACCAGGAGCTGATGGCCAAAAACGGGGTGTACGCCCGGCTCTATCAGGCGGCCGGCCTGTAGGCAGGCCGCAGGACCCAAAATATAGACGCTTTCAGAAAAGGCCGGCATTTGCCCGGCCTTTTTGCTAAGATGTGTTCGCCATAAGCTGTGAACGGAGAGGCAGAGGCCTATTTTTCCAGCTTCCAGTCAAAATTTTCAGCCTGCAAAACTGGCAAAGCACCTGTAGCAACACAGACGGGAACGCCCCCCTACAGTACCATTCCAACCGGGCCCTCCCGCCGCTTACCGGGGGAATCAGGTCTACCTACATATTACCGAGTGGGAGCAGGACGAGCTGGACCTGCCCACCCCGGGCAGGCTCACCGGCGCGCGGCCTGACTACCCAGGACTTCTCGGTGACAGAGGCGGACGGACGCCTCCATGTGCAGGTCCCCATCCCCTCCCGGGACCCCCTGGACGCCATTCTCTGCCTGGAATTTGACCAGCCCATTCAGTGGGGCGGCGTGACCGGGCAGGAAAACGATGTATACTGCTTAGCGGACGGGCTCTAGACTCTGTTTTAAAACTCCCCCCTTCCCGGTAAAATGGAAAGGGGGGAGTTTTTCATCCGCCACTCCCACGCCCTTCCCTCAGGCTGTCTCACAGAGCCCCAAAGCCATAACAGCAAAAGAGAAGCCTCTGGTCCCTCCAAAGGCTTCTCTCGACACACCGACCGGCGGAAAGCAGCCGGCCTACATCATCACCAGCTCCTGGTCAATGACTGTGGCAACGCACTGCCGGGTCTCATGGCGCAGGCGCACCACCTCGTTCTCATAGCGGATCTCTGTCCCCGCATAGGCAATTCCGCATTCCAGCCGCCCGGCATTCAAAGAGTAGGGGTCGGGGTCCGCCTCCGCCTTCTCCTCCGCCAGATGCCTGCGCTTCAGCTCGGCCATAGAGAGCTTTGCCTGGGCCTTCTGGATCAGGCTCACCTTCACCCGGCTCTCGGGCTGGGTTTCCAGCCGGTCCAGCTCCTCCCGCAGTCCTCGAATCTCCCGGTCCAGCAGCTCCCGCTCAAAGCTGTCGCAGGGGGCTCCCCCCAGTATAACCACATTGCGGCACTCAGAGGGAGAGCCGATGATATTGGCGGCCACGCGCTTGGCCCCCCGTATGGTCCCGCCCATCACAGTCCCCCGGCCCGACTTGACCAGCACCTCCCCGCCGCAGTAAATGTTGCCGTTGATGATGCAGTCGGTCTGCAGGTTCTCCCGCACCTGGATGGTGGCGTTCTCAATATATTTGGAGAAAAGGCTTCTCTGGCAGCGCACCACAGTCTCCCCGTCCCCCAAAATACCCTTGACTACAGTCAGGTCGCCGCCGGCCTCTACCGAGCAGCCGGCCTCCAACGCGCCCTTTACGCTGACATTTCCCATGGCCCGCACCGAGAAGCCGCTGAGCACGTCGCCCTCAATATTCACGTCCCCCAAAAACTTGATGTCGCCGGTGGAGAAATCCACGTCCCCAGGAATATCCAGCACCGGCTTCACCTGAAAGGCCTTGCCCGAGAACTCCACATGCCCGGCAATGCTGGCCACCAAAGAGAGGCCGTCCTCGCTGATCTCGGTGTTGCGGCCCTGGGGCAGGGGCGCCTCCTTGCCCTCCTTGGCCGGAATCTCCTCGTCCAGCACCGTCCGGCCCGGCTCGCCCTCGGTGGGAAGAATCAGCCGGCAAATCTCCTGCCCCTGGTCCACATTATGAATCAGGTTCAGGGCCGCATAGTCCACCTGATTGAACTCGTTCACCTCAAGCACCCGTTCCACCTGCCGGGGGAAGTGCTCTACAATATTGCCGTTTTTGCCGTCAAAGGCGGGCTTGCCCCTGGCAATGAGGAAGAAGGAGAAGTATTTCCTGTCGTCATGAGAAATCCGGTCTACCAACGCCTCATCTATGCCAAAAAAAATGCCCTCGTCCGTCATGGCCCACCGAAGGTCCTCCCGGGTGAGCTCCAAGCCCTGGCGCACAGGGGGCAGCACCAGCACCCAGGCATACAGCTTATCCGCCGAGAGGAAGAAGCAGGGCTGCGCGTCCAGGGGGGGCAGGAACTCCTCCAACTCCTCCTCATCCTTTTTCCCCTTCTTCTTGCCGCCTTTTTTTCCGTTGACCTCCTTCAGCCGGGCGGAGCAGACCCCCTTTAAAAAGCTCGAGGCCCTTTTCAGCTCCCGCAGAGCCACCTCCTCGGGCATGACCCCCTCCTCGTCCAGCACCAGCCGGGGCTGGGGAAGGTAGCCGTACTCCCCCCGCCGCAGCTCATGAAGCTGATACAGCGGATGCCCGGCCTCCAGCTCCACAGTAGTATCATTGTGGAAGGAGGCGGAAAAGCCGGCGGAAGGGGCCGGGTTGCGGGCCTGCTCCTCTGGCTGAGAGGACGGAGCCTCGGGAGCGTCGGGCTCTGGCCTTGCGTGCCCCCCCAGAAGGAAGGCCGCTATTTTTTCTCGGATAGACATAGTGATCCGCCTTTCATATTTATTGGTATGATAGAACCGCCCCCTGCCTGAGCCCCGGCGTTCCAAGCCTTCAAACGCCGTATTGGGAAAGGAAGACCCCGGCGGCCGGCAAAGAAGGAACGCTTCCGGTCCCTTCCCCTCCTGAGCCGCCTCCGGCCCCCCTTTGGCCAGGGAACAGGCAGGCAGAGCGATGCGTATTTATATGATTATATGATAATGTCGAGCGCTTGTCGCTCGGGCACATGCCGCGCATAAGCGTTGCGTACATTATAGCACGATGCACAGTCGTTGTAAATGTAAAATATTGCTACATTCCATAAGATTCCACTGCGCCAATTCTACAAATCAGACAGTGGCCGCAAGCTGATAAAAAGCCACCGCGCTGGCCGCCGCCACGTTCAGAGAGTCCACCCCATGGGACATGGGGATGCGCACCGTGTAGTCGCACCGGGCAATGGTCTGGGGGGCCAGGCCGTCCCCCTCAGTGCCCAGAACAATGGCCAGCTTCTCCTCCCGGCCCAGCCGGGGGTCGCCAATGTCCAAAGCGTCCTCCCGCAGAGCCAGGGCTGCGGTCTTAAAGCCCATGCCCCTCAAAAAGGCGGTCCAGTCCCCCTCCTGGGGCAGATAGGCCCAGGGCACCAAAAACACATTCCCCATGCTCACCCGCAGGGCCCGGCGGTAGAGAGGGTCGCTGCCCTGGGCGGTCAGCAAAACCCCGTCCACACCCAAAGCAGCGGCAGAGCGGAAGATCGCCCCCAGGTTGGTGGGGTTCATGACATTTTCCAGCACAGCCACCCGCCGGGAGTTTCGGCAGACCGCCTCAGGCCGGGACAGAGGGGGCCGCCGCAGGGCGCACAGCATGCCCCGGGTCAGGTGAAAGCCTGTGAGCTGGCAGAGCACCGCCTCCTCTGCCACAAACACCGGCACAGGCCCGCACCGTTCCAGCAGGGGCCGGCCCTTGTGCAGGGCGTGTTTTCTCTCCATTAAAAAGGAGACCGGCTCGCAGCCTGCGTCCAAAGCGCGGCCAATCACCAGGGGGCTCTCGCCGATAAACAGGGCGTTGGCAGGGTCGGCCCGGTTCACCAGCTGGTTCTCGGTCAGCCGGGCATAAACGTCCAGCTCCGGGGCGGCGAAGTCGGTTATTTCAATCAGATTGGGGTCGTTCACAGCGGTCACCATCCGTTTTCTTTTCAGTATAACCGATTTTCCCGCTTTGTGCAAGCACTACGGCAAATTACATGCGGCATGGGCGGGGCGCAGGCACAAAAGACAAGCTGGCTGCCCATTCAGCGCGAAAGGCCTGCGACGCTGGCATTCAGTGGACGCTTTTCATGCCCGGCCTGGTCCAGGAGCAGATGAAGGGCTTCCGGCTGGCGTCCTTTGAATACAAGCAGCTGCCCGCCATGCGCTTCATTGGCATGGAAAAGGACTTTTCTGAGGACCCCCAGGGCCTGGCCCAGGTGGTGGGCGTTCTGGACAGTCTGGCCTCATACCGCAGCGGCTTTGACCAGGACGCCGTGCTCTTTCACCACCTGGGAAAAGGAGTGGACGTGGAACGCCGCCACGACATCTACGGCCGCTTTATGGCCCCGGATACCCCTGTGCCCCAGGGCTTTGTGGGTGTGGACTTCTCCCCCCAGGACAACCGGCAGCCCGGCCAGCCCTATCTGTCGCAATTTGCCTGTGCGGTATTTGCCGGGGACGACGACGCTCTGCACCGGCGGGAGGGCTTTGACTCCGACGCCATGTACGATGTGACCCGCAATATCATCCTGGGTCAGAATACCGCCATACCCTACCCGGACAAATACTGGACCGCCGAGGTCTATCCCCAGGGCTTTGACAAAGAGGGCAATATCTACCTGTTCAGCGTACAGCTGTAGTCCCACCAAAAGGAGGTCATTGATATGGATGCAAACCGAATCGCCCTCAGCCCCTTCATCGCCTGAGAGCATGGGGAGAACTTCACCTTTTCGGCCTGCATGAAAAAGCTGATGGAGTGCCTGGGCGGCGACCAAACCCTTTACACCTACGGCTTTTTCGCGGGCCTCAGCGGCGACGATTTTGTCATGTGCTACGGCGGCGGCAACGGTCAGTATAATGACTGTGTGTCCGCCTGCGCTGAAACCGGGGAGTTTCTCCGCCGGACCCTGGGCCGCATCGGCCTGGCCTTTTCCTATGCGCCCTCTCAGGACTGGACCAGGAGCCCGGAGAGCCTGAAGCAGCGCATCCGGGACTTTGTAGACCGAGGCCTGCCCGTGCTTGTAAAGGGCGAGGGGAATGACAAGAGCTATTCCCTTCTGATTGCCTATAGCCGGGAGGGAGGGGCCTATACCACCACCTGCGGCCTGCAGGAGACACACAGCGCCCTGGAGGAGGGCGGGGCCAGCTTGGTCTTTATCGACAGCCTGCCAATAATTCACAACCTCTCCCGGGTGTACCGGGAGTCCATTCTTCAGCTGCCCATGCTCATGAGCAGCCAGGCGGAGCCCGGGGTCACCTTTGGGGCCGCCGCCTACCGGAACTGGGCCAACGACCTGCTGGGTGGCCGCTATGACGGCCTCACCCCGGAGACCTTCCACAGCTGGGAGGACTGGTGCGTCTACATATGCAGCCTTGCCACCAATGTCGGACACGGCTGGGACTTTATTGCCCGGGCCTATGTGCACAACCCGGACCTGCCCAACATTCTCCGGCTGATTGCCCTGCTGGACCGAAACGGCCAGGTGTGGAAGGAGCTGGAAGCTCTGGGCTTTGGGTTCAACATTACCGCAGCGGCCTTTAGGGCTTGTTTGAAAAATCGGAAACGCCGTCTTTTTACCCAGAAGGGGCCCCTTTCTGCGTCAAAAATCCTCGCCAATCGGAAGATTGCCTTGCGGTTTTTTCCTTGAAATGAACCCCTTCTGGGTAAAAATTCGTCATTC